>NZ_QVFV01000001.1:1336758-1695513 GCF_004212215.1 Leptolyngbya iicbica LK | reverse complement strand
CTTCTAGCTCACCGCCTCGCTCCTCGATTTGTCAAATCCCGACCACGGTTAGCTTGCAGCTTTCACCGCCATAGTTTTGTCCCTGTACTTTGGCAGACAGCATCATAGTTGGGCAACTGCTCGGCCTGTAGCTCTCGACCCGCAGTTCTAAAATCGCCCTCCGCTTTCTCAATCCATTCCTGGGTCAGCGGCTTCATAAAGCACTTTGCCCTCATCGACGATTTCTTTCATAAAAAAATCTCCCATCTCTAGCCGCTGACGCAGCAACTCAGGGGTGCGCACGAGTAAATCTAAGGGAAATTGAGGACGAACTTGAAACCGGATTTCAGCCGCTTGCCGAGGAGAATGGCCCTCAAACGGCATCACCACCAGCAAATCCACATCTGAGTCTGACGTCGGTTCACCATAGGCATAGGAACCAAACAAGATGATGCGCTCAGGGTGGAACTGCTCAGCAATTTGCTGGCTCAGCGCTTCAATTTGAGACATCTCGACCATGGCGGCCTCTCCATTCAAGACATCGTCTCGGCTGTCTCTAGTTTAGGCTCATCTGTATTCAGATAGGCGTACAACACGTCAGGATCAAGGTCAGCATTGTTGGGCCAGTAAACCGTTCCCAATTCGGGATGCACTTTGACTTGGCCAAAGAAATCAGGCTGTCGTAAAGGGGCAAAAATACCTGTAAAGTCAATTAACTTGGAAATCTGCAAATCGCCGCTAACGCCATCCTCAAAAACAAGATGCAGCGTATAATCGTCCTTCGGTTCAACCGCAACAATATCTTGCAACATGGTTTATTCCAGGGGAGAGATTTTGTTCAGCGGGGCTTGCTGTCGCGCTAAATCCCAGTTTCGCTGTAGCTCTGCCTGATGCTGGGCGGCCCACTCGATGACCAAGCCTAGCGTTCTCGGCTTAAGCTTGCCTTCAAGAACAGACAGCGTTTCGATTTCGATGATAGCTTTCTGCTTCCCATAACGCACATGAAAATGAGGCGGCGTGTGGTCGTTGTAGTACATGGCAATGATGATGCCAAAAAAGCGACTGACCTCTGGCAAAATTCGCTCCTTAGCTACTGCAATTGATCCATATTTTCGTAAAGAGCGGCGATATCGCAGGTGAAGTCGATACTGGTGAACTGCACGCGATCGCCCGCTCGAAAAATCTCCGGCACCCACAAGTTGTCCGCTTTGCGCTGAAACCGCTCCACCAGCACCTGCTTTTGATGCACCAACACGTATTCCTCCAGCTGGGGATTGGATCGATGGGGCGATCGCGTCCAAATCAGCGTAAATTACGATCACCTATGATTAGGGCATACCCTTCATCCAGATTGTCAAATGCAGCTAACGCTAGATGATGACCAGACTAAAGAGTTGCTGAAAGAAGTGCTGATCGAGATGTTGCAGCAACGGCGTGAAGTCTTTTACGAGTTGGTCTTAGAGGCATTAGAAGATGTGGGACTAGCCCAGGCCATTGAGGAAGGTGAAGAGACTGAATTCGTTGATGAAAGTGATATTCAGGCGATCCTTCGAGGCGAAGCGTGAGGGTTCGGTTTCGCAGCAGCTTTAAGAAAGACCTGAAGCGCATCAAGGACAAGACCCTGCTAGCGCAGGTGAGTGATGAGATCGAAAATGCAAAACCGCAGACAGTACTGCCGATATTCTTAACCTGCTTAAACTCAAGGGCTATCAAGCGTTTTACCGGATACGCATCGGGAATTATCGCATCGGGCTAAAAGTAACTGATCAGGAAGTCATTTTCGTACGCCTACTGCATCGTCGAGAAATCTACCGCTTCTTCCCATAATCACTCTCGGAGCGGTCGAGTTTCTAGGGTTGCTGACCTTCACAGATACCGCCGTGAGTACCGGGGAGTGATGTTGACAATCGGGACGATCGCTCGCCTCACAGATTCCAACCTTTTACCAATCGACCACGTTCCCTTCCGGTGTCCACTGCGGCTCTGCCCCTTGGCCCCAAAACTCGGTGTATTTGGTGACGCGCACATCGCCCAACACGCGGGTTTGACAGGCCAGCCGCAAATCGCGATCAGGATGATGGGGCGGCAACGAGCGGCGAGTGCGATCGCGCCAATTCACCGCCGACACTTCCCCTTCAATCTGCACGGCACAAGTCCCACAACTGCCCAGCCCGCGACAGTTAATCAGCTTGGACTGACCGTTATGCAACTCAACGCCGTTTTGCAGCAACACCGTTCTCAAAATTGCGCCCGCTTCGCAATCAAACGTTTTCCCCTGCGCCGTCACCTTGGGCATCTGACCTCCTCATTGCCGGGGTCGTGCCCAGCCTGAATTTGACTCGCTCTATTTTGCCAAACGGGGACCGCCACCGCTATGACCGGAGCATTGCCACTGCACTCACTTCCGTCTGTCAAGAACGCGAGTTCGATGTCCCCTCAGCCCGTTGTACAAACTTGATTGAAACAGCATGGCTCAAAAAAATCGGGCTTTGAAGCCTTTCTCCCCTTGGGAGAGAGGTTTGGAGAGAGGGTGAACAGCAACTGCACTCACTTCCGTCTGTCAAAAGAAAAATCTTACTGTTTAGCAATGTTGCCCTGTCACTGTGGGCCAGTCGATAGAATGAACTTTATGCCTGTTTTTCGGGCATACCCTGCTGTTTGCTGCCATTTTTGTGCGATCGCTATGTCTTCACCCGCCGCGTCTGCTGATCAACCCGCCGTTTGGATTTACGACACCACCCTGCGCGACGGAGCCCAGCGCGAAGGGCTCTCCCTCTCCATCGAAGACAAGCTGCGAATTGCCCACAAGCTGGATGCGTTGGGCATTCCCTTTATCGAAGGCGGCTGGCCAGGGGCGAACCCCAAAGACGTGCAGTTCTTTTGGCAATTAAAAGAGGAGCCGTTGCAGCAGGCGGAAGTTGTCGCGTTTTGTTCCACCCGGCGTCCCGGCAAAGCGGCAGACACCGACCCCATGTTGCAGGCGATTTTGGCGGCGGGCACCCACTGGGTCACCCTATTTGGCAAGTCTTGGGACTTACACGTCGTCGAAGGGTTGCAGACGACCCTAGAGGAAAATTTAGCCATGATTGGCGACACGATCGCCTTTTTGCGATCGCAGGGCCGCCGCGTCATTTACGATGCCGAGCACTGGTTTGACGGTTACAAAGCGAACCCAGACTATGCGCTGCAAACCCTCGGCAGTGCCCTCGCAGCAGGAGCCGAGTGGCTAGTTTTGTGCGACACCAACGGCGGCACCCTGCCCCACGAGGTCGGCCAAATTGTCGCGGACGTGCAGGCGTGGCTCCAGACTCAGACCCATCACAGCGAGGAGCGGGGGACGCCCCAACTGGGCATTCACACCCACAATGATGCCGATATGGCCGTGGCGAATGCGATCGCCGCCGTGCAGCAGGGAGCCACGATGGTTCAAGGTACTATCAACGGCTATGGTGAGCGCTGCGGCAATGCCAATCTCTGTTCCGTGATTCCCAATTTGCAGCTCAAGCTAGGTCAGCCCTGCCTGCCCCCCGAACGGTTGCAGTCATTGACGGAAACCAGTCGCTTTGTCAGCGAATTGGCGAACCTGGCCCCGGATGACCACGCCCCCTTTGTCGGCCTCTCCGCCTTTGCCCACAAGGGCGGCATCCACGTCAGCGCGGTTGAAAAGAATCCCAAAACCTACGAGCACATCGCGCCCGACGCGATCGGCAATCGTCGCCGCATTGTGGTCTCCGATCAATCGGGGCTGAGCAACATCCTGGCGAAGGCCCGCAACTTTGGCATCGAACTCCACAAACAAGATACGGCCTCGCGGCAACTACTCAATCGCTTGAAAGAGCTAGAGCACGAAGGCTACCAGTTTGAGGCGGCAGAAGCCAGCTTTGAGTTACTGATGCGCGAGGTACTCGGCCAGCGACCTAGCTTTTTTGAGCTGCGGGGCTTTCAAGTACACTGCGACAATCTGCCCTCAGAGGCCCACTGGAAAACGCGATCGCTGGCCACGGTCAAAGTCGCCATTAACGATCAGGAAATCCTCGAAGCGGCGGAAGGCAATGGCCCAGTCTCAGCGTTAGACCGCGCCCTACGCAAAGCTCTGGCCAACTTCTATCCCGCGATCGCCAACTTTCACCTCAGCGACTACAAAGTCCGCATTCTCGACGGGCGGGCGGGCACCGACGCCAAAACCCGTGTCCTGATCGAATCCAGCAACGGCCATCAGCGCTGGACGACGGTAGGCGTGTCAGGCAACATCATCGAAGCTTCCTATCAGGCCGTTGTGGAAGGGTTGGAATATGGCCTGATGCAGCAAGCCCATCCCCTCGCCAGTTGCGACATCCCATCTACTCAGTTAGGCGATAACCCTTCGACACCCGTCACATAACGACAGAAGAAACTGTTACAGGCTGTTAAGGCTCACAACCTCGATTAACCCCACTCGAAAGGCTAACAGTATGATTCCTGAGATGCGATCGCATAATTCAGGAGACTGCGCCATGAGCCAAACAGTCAAAATGCACATCCAATATATCGACGGCACTGCCCAACAGTTTGAGTGGGATGCGCAGCCCGAGGGCACCGAATCAGCCAATATCGTCAGTCACCTGCAAAAGATGCTGCACGAAGACAATGTGCTGCTCGACATGGGCGAAAAGCTCGTCATTCTGCAAAAACAAAACATCAAATCGATTGAAATCACCCCCGTGCCCACCAAGCTGCCCGGCACCACGATTCACGGGGTCAGGGGGGTGGAATAGGGAAACCGTCGCCTGTCGGTCAGTCAGTTTGGTCGCGATCGCTCACGAGCAGCCCTTAATCCACTTCCACGGCCTTAACGTCCACCGTTTCCGAGGCACCCTCGTCAGAGGGCTGCGACTCCGCCGTTTCCTCCTTCAAAAATTGCTGACTCAACCATTGAGTGGCCGCCGACGCCATCAGCATAATCAGCGCCACATCATCGATTTGCCCCACAAAAGGAATGATGTCTGGTGAGATATCGATGGGGCTAATGAGATATAGCAACGAGCCAAAAAAGACCCAAATCCCATACTGAGGGTGGGTGAGCAAGCGACGATAAGCCTGGATCAAATAGCGCATAGTCTCTTCACAATTTCTCAAATACAGCGGCAACCGCTACGGCTTAGCCGCCCTTACTCATCCCCAAAGGTGTAGTGCTTTTTCACCGCCGTGCGAATTTCCCAGGTACAAGACATCCCAGCTGGAAACCGCACCAAGTCACCGGCTCCCATCGAGACGGGACTGCCGCCCTCAGGCGTCACCACCACATCGCCCGCGAGCAAGTAGCACGTCTCCGACTCATCATACGTCCAGGGAAACGTGGAGGCTTCCTTCGTCCAGATCGGCCAATCGAACACGCCAAGTTCGGCGAGGCGATCGCGACTCGGCTGAGACTCAACCACAATATGGGTCGCTGGCGATACGGTCATGGTTGCAGTGTCCTTAACGACTTGTCATTCACCCTAACAAACTGGTGCGGCCCTCAAACGCAGGGGCCTAATCCACCTGCGAGGCAGGCACAGCCCACCAAGCCAAGGCGTAGTCTTGTGCCAGCTCATCGGGCACTTGCTGACGATACACCACCCGTAACTTATAAGTGCCTGTAGCAGGAATTTGCGTGAAAATATGCTCCACGCTATCGACCCGGCTCACCGATGACCACACGCTATCGGCCACATCCTCATCCTCTGCCCGCATGAGGTAGAGGTCGAGATTATTGATGCCGCGATCGGTAAACGACTCTTGCAAATCATACAGACCGTTGTTGTTGGCATCGTTCAACACCACCAACCGCTCCCAAGCTAGCGTTGCTGAGAGGTAACTCCCGCCCGCCAGCGGCTCCGCAAACACATAGTCCCGCTGTAAATTCGCTTGCTGAGTGCGGGGCAAATCGGGCGGCAACGGCGACTCCGCCGAGTCAAAGCTCCACCCAATGGCGGGCACCTGTTGGGCACCCGACCATTCGCCGCCTTGTAGCTGCTGTAAGGCCCGCGCCGCATTGAGATGGCCCGTGCCCAGTTCGGCATGCAGAGGGCGCGCTGGGTCACGATACGCATCTGATTCCAGCCAGGTGCGGTTGCCCTCGTCTAGCAGGGTGCGGGTCATGCCCAGCAGGCGTCCGTCACCGCTGTCCGCCAGCTTGTCCGCAGAATTCAGCAGCACCGCTTTCATCACCATGGGCTCGCGGGCATCCAGCGTCCAACCAACTTCTGGCAACCGGATCTGGCGATCGCTCCACTCTTGCAGCAGGGCAATCGTCGCCGTGAC
This sequence comes from Leptolyngbya iicbica LK, assembly GCF_004212215.1. NCBI lineage: Bacteria > Bacillati > Cyanobacteriota > Cyanophyceae > Leptolyngbyales > Leptolyngbyaceae > Leptolyngbya > Leptolyngbya iicbica. Next base: position 1,689,252 of record NZ_QVFV01000001.1, on the reverse strand, counting down.
GTGGGGCGCCGCAAAACTCGTACCGCTCACCGTGCGCGAGTTGCCATCGGGGTTGATGACGGTGATTTGACTACCGGGAGCCACCAGATTAATGGAGCGGCGATCGCCCACATTACTCTCGGGGGCGGGCGATCGCCGGGGCTGAAAGTCCGGTTCACTGCCCAAATTGGCAAAATCAACCTTGCTAAACACCCCATCGACCTCACGGGAGTAGGCCACATTAATGCCATTGAAATTATCAGTGGGAATCGGAATGCCTCCACCTCCTTGATTCCCCGCAATGACATACAGCACATCATGGAGGCGCTGCGACCAGTCAATGCACTGGGTCAACAAAGCATTGCCATCCAACACCGCATCAGGGCGCGGATCCCGGCTGAGCGATTCGCCAAAGCTAAAGTTAATGGCTCGCACATCGCCACCGTTGCTCAGCGCCACTTGCTGAGAGGCAAAGCATTCCTCTGGCTGACCACTGCGTCCACGAATGGGGCCGATCGCCGCCGCATACAGCACTGCATTGGGGGCCACTCCGGTCAGCGTCTTATCCTGACTGACCATGACGCTAGCTACATTCGCCGCATGGCCATCCACATACTGATTCGGATTCGGCTGCTGATCTAAAAAGAACACTCGCCCCACTTTTACTGGCAGGTCCGGTCCCGCCACTTTATCCAAGCCAAACTGGCTCGGACGGCCAATTTCGACCTGACCAATGGCAATCTTGTCACCCGTTAAAAAGTAAGGCGCCCCATGCAACCTCAACGCATCAATGCCACCCGTTCCCACCGAGGTCGATAAGGCCCAAACCGGCATTCCTACACCCACTGCCCCCAGAGTCAACAAGCAACGACTCCGCCAGTCGCGCATCACTCTCGCCAGTTTTAATGCATTCATTCAGCGTTTCCACTCCCCAGCAGCGGCCAATGTTTCGAATCCGTTCTCTAAATCGGTCAAGTCATGAACTGAAGATATCTAAAAAGCAACCGCTTAACAGTCATGGAGATAACGTGGCCAGCAACGACCGCATTGGCACGCCACCGCTACGGCTCACCCTGCCTAAGCGCCTGCTCCTCAGCCGTATGACTCCGGCCCAACCTGCCTAAAATATTAGCAACTACAGCCTGTCATCACTTCGTAACAGCTGATCGCCCAATTTTAATGGTTCGAAATCGCAAACATCGCGACGGAACAGCGCCATGCGAAGGGAATGTGCGATCGCGAAAAGCGTCCACTACTGGGTTCACAACGACCGGATCACTGTAAGCACGCTGTTGAAAAGCTAAAGGTTTTGTTACGATAACTACTAACTAAAGCATTTAGGAGAAACCCTCAGCTATGGCTCAGACCCAGTCTCAAAAATCAGTTGTTGTTGCTCCATCTATTTTGTCGGCTGACTTTAGTCGATTGGGTGATGAGGTTCGTGCCATCGATGAAGCCGGTGCTGATTGGGTTCACATTGACGTGATGGATGGACGGTTTGTCCCCAACATCACCATCGGTCCTCTGATTGTGCAGGCATTACGTCCAGTCACCCAAAAAACCTTGGATGTGCATCTGATGATTGTGGAGCCTGAGAAGTACGTTGAAGACTTTGCTAAAGCCGGAGCTGACATCATCTCCGTACATGCCGAACATAACGCCTCTCCCCACCTGCACCGCACCTTGGGACAGATTCGTGAGTTGGGCAAACAAGCTGGGGTGGTGCTAAATCCTTCGACTCCCCTCACCTTGATTGAGCACGTCTTGGAACTATGCGACCTAGTGTTGATCATGAGCGTCAACCCCGGTTTCGGCGGTCAAAAGTTCATTCCTGAAATGATCACGAAAGTGCAAAATCTGCGCCAGATGTGCGATGAGCGCGGTCTCGATCCGTGGATTGAGGTAGATGGCGGTCTGAAGCCTGATAACGCTTGGCAGGTCATTGAGGCTGGTGCCAATGCGATCGTTTCTGGCTCCGGCGTCTTCAAAGCGGCAGACTACGCTGATGCGATCGCGGGCATCCGCAACAGCAAGCGGCCCACTCCTGAGTTGGCCGCCGTCTAGAGCCTCACAAACCCCTCAGCTCTCGATTGGTCTGTGCTTTGTAAAGGCTACAACAAGCTAAAAAGTTCAAGAATTTTGGCAGGGGGTGCGATCGCGCCTCCTGCTTTTTAATGTCGGCAGTTATACGGATAAATCGCCTCAAATCTGGCTTAATCAAAAACATGGATGGTAAATTCCGTATTTTTGCGATCCGCAGTTTTTCAAGGAACCGATAAGAACTTCAAGGACTTTGTCCTACAAGTCCACAATGAATACCGATGCATCAATAAATACACACAGACTAAAGTAAAACATAGGATGAGATAACCGTTCCGAGGTTGCTAGAGGCTAGTGTGAACGCCTAAAGAGCCTGTTGGCTGGCCTTGATTTATCGAGGATTTGCTGACGCTCAACCAGCCCACGGGAATGCTTTCTCTTCAACTATGTATTCCCATTAAATTAGGAATCAGGAGTGCCCTGAAGATGATGAACCTTGAGACTACAATCGAAAAGATTTTTACGACTCGCCGCATCACTCGTCATGATCAGCAACTGCTGATGTGTTTGTTTTCTCAAAACAGCTTGTCGCCTTCGGACAAAGACTTGTTGGACAGCGTATATGAAGCGCTACATCAAGGACGTTTACGGGTCGTGGATTAGCCTACCGGCCAAAATGGATATTGTCCGCGAGCGATCGCTGAGCGTTGCCATAACTTGACCAGGCTCAATCACCCACCGGGGCAACTGACCGCTGTACCATCAACCACTTTCTTGCCAGAGGGAGCACAGCTATCGTGTCCCCTCTGGCAATTTAGCGAATGCGATGGCATGCGTTGAACAGGGCGCGCTAGGCGATGCCTAAACCAAGTAAGACGAACCGCGCTACAAAAATTGCAGCCAATAGCCAAACCACCCAGTTCACCTCATGGGCCTTACCTTGGAACGCTTTGACCAAGGGATACATGATGAAGCCAACGGCCAAACCTTCAGCGATCGAGAAAGTGAGGGGCATTAGCAAAATTGTCAAAAAGCTGGGAATCGACTCGGCGGGATCTGACCAGCGGATACCGGTGATACTCCCCATCATCAAAACCCCCACAATGATCAAGGCGGGAGCAGTCGCATACCCAGGAATCGCCGAAATCAGCGGAATGAAAAAGATAGACAGAAAAAAGCAGCCCGCTGACACAACTGCCGCAAAGCCTGATCGCCCACCTTCCGAGATGCCCGCGGCCGATTCGATATAGCTAGTGACGGTGGACGTGCCCAGCAACGCCCCAGCAGTCGTCCCGATCGCATCAGCCATCAAAGCCTGATTCGCCCGGGGCAAGTTACCGTCTTCGTCGATGTAGCCGGCTTGGATACCGATACCCGAGAGGGTGCCGATGGTGTCAAACAAATCCACAAACAGAAAGACAAACAGCACCGCCAAAAAGTTGGCAATGCCTGCCGAGCCAATTTGCCCCAGGCCGACGAAGGCCTGTCCCAGCAGATCTTTCGGCCAGATGGGTAAGCCCACAATGCCCTGCGGTGCCGGCGTGATTTGTAAAATCCAGCCCAAAATTGCCGTGGCTAAAATGCCCCAGAGCAAACCACCTTTGACCCGGCGGGCGACAAAGGCCGACGTAATCACAATGCCAATCACCGCCATGAGCGTTTCGGGCTGGGCCAGATTGCCCAGAGTGGTGATGGTGGCTTCCGAGGCAACGATGATGCCCGCGCCGCCAAATTCTGGATCACCGGAGAGGGCGATATAGGCAATGAATAGGCCGATACCAGCAGCAACGGCACGTTTCAGACATTCGGGAATGGCGGTGATAATCGCCGCCCGCAAATTGGTCAGGGTGAGGCCAATGAAGATCAGTCCTTCGATAAAGACGGCCGCCAGGGCCACCCGCCAATCGATGCCCAATTCCAACACGACGGAATAGGCGAAGAAGGCATTTAATCCCATGCCGGGGGCGAGGGCAATGGGGTATTTGGCCACGATACCCATAATCAAGGTAGCGATCATCGCGGAGACGCCCGTGGCAACCACCAGCTCTCCAAAGAGATCACCGCTTTCTTGCAAAAAGATGGCGTTCGAAAGATACGCCGGATTCACCACGAGGATGTACCCCATGGTGATGAAGGTGGTAATGCCCGCAATGATTTCGGTGCGCAGATTGGTTTGCAATCCCTCGAAATCAAAAAACTGAGCGATCGCGCCGGGGGTTGGCGCGGGTTCTGGAGAAGAATTGGTCATGAGAAATCACTCATTCTAATGGCGACTTTTTCATCAGAGAATGAAAATCGCCCAAATTTTATTACAAGGTGAAACATCAAGACTGTTTGAACAAAACGGTTCGCAAAACTTCGCACGTGCTATGACTTTTCATTCTTTAGCCGAGTGCCGCCCACGATCGCCCCAAGTCTGAGATGAGCCAGAGATCGCAAGCGAGCACGACTCATCAAGTTCTTTGCATCACTCAATGCAGTTGCTAGCAAAAGATCTATGGGCGTTGCTGATTCAGTGAATGATGTTGTGGCGATATCCCTCGAAGGCTCGTCCACGATTTCGCCGAATCATCTACGCATTCAGTAACGCCGATCTATTGATGCATTTTGAAGATCTGTAAATCCTGGCAGTCGGCTAATCCCAGTTTTGAGCTGCCTCTGTCTCCTCCGGGCACGTTAGAACCAGTGGCCCACCCTGAACCTCATGAACCACTCTTCTCTCACGCTTTATCAAAATGGCTCGCTCGCGTTTAAGCAGGCACGTTATCCCGACGCGATCGCCAGTCTGGAACAGTTTTGCAAGGAAACAACGAACCGCCAATCCAAGCAGTTTTTTCAAGCGCAGATGTGGTTAATCCAGGCCTATTACCGCGATCATCGGGATCTGCACGCGATCGCCCTCTGTGAGCAACTCGCCAAAAGTGAGATTCCCCAGGTTCAGCAATGGGCGACCAACGCCTTGCAAAAGCTGATGACGACTGCGGAGGCGCATTCCGACTCCGCCCCTGTCGCGGGTGCCACCTCAGAACCACCGCCCCCATTGCCCGCCCCCGCCAACTCTACCCGTGGCCCCTCGTTAGACAACAAGACCGCTACGCCACCACCGCCGCTGCCCGCCGACCACAATCCCTTTGACGACATCACGGATACTCCGGCTGAGCCCCATGAGGCAACGCCCCCAGTTGATCAGTCCGGTACTGCGGGTGATGCCCGCTTTGTTTACGACGGCGCGAGCATTCCTCAACGTTCCAGGCCGTCATCCTCCTCAGCGACCCCAGTGCGCCATCAGTCTCGGACGACTCGCAAACCACAGCAAAAAGATTTCACTCAGCAGGTGATGTCAGCGATCGCCCATGGTTCCATCTCCATGCTCGCCAGCATTTTGCTGTACATCTTGTTCAGCGATTCCTTTGTTGCCAATGGTTTGGGCCTACTGCGCTTTGCCGCGCCGCTGATTATTTTTCTGACGACCCAAGACAAAGTGGTCAAAGACAATGCTCGCGAGGCGTTGAACTACACCATCACCTGCTTGATTTTGTTCATTCTGCTGATCTTTGGTGCCATCGCCTTGGCGCTGATCTTGGCACTGATACCGCCCATTGGCATTTTGTTGATTTTGGCGCTGGCCAGTTATCTCATCGTGCTGTCTTTTTATCCCGTCGTCGCCACTTTTGTTTGCATGACCCATGAGGATCGAGTGTTTACGTATCCCAGCTGGTTGATTTTGCATCTGCTGTGAGGGACGACTGCAGGAGATCTCCAAAAACAAAAAAACGGCTGCGGTGCATGACGCTGCGCTCATGTCACCCGACGACGAGGGGGAAATGCTTTGCCAGAGATCTCTAAAGGCAATAGCCGAGCCCAACAGAAGAATATCGTTGTGCGGCATCCTAAACCACAGCACTAAAACACGGTAATCAGCAAGCTGATTCCAAAAATCGCGAGCAGAATAATCCATACGCGGTAGCGATACCAGATGATGGCTAACGAAGGGGCTGGTTTGGGCGATCGCACTTGGCCTTTCTCTCGTTCGGCTTCAGCGGTGATGGATTGATAAAGGGTGCAGGTCTGGGCGTAAGGCCGCTGGGGAAAGGTGCAGGTATCGTCAGCATGATAGGCGCAGGTTTGACACAGCACCTCGTCTTTAGTGGCTTGATGCAGTTCAATGCTGGGATGGCCGTGAGCCTTGAGATGGAGACGGCAGCGACTACAGATCAAATCTGTCGCTTTTACCGGATTTTCGCAGCGTGGGCACAGTGGCATCGCAGTCCATCCCCAAAGTTCATTCGTATCCTAGCGTGCGGATTCCCGACTCACGGGAAACCGGCGCACCTGGTATTCCTTTGACGCGGCCATGGTGTAATCAAAGTTCAAGGCCTGATCAAAACGCTCAGTAATCGCAGTCAGTTCATCTTCTGGAATGGCCTTCCACTGCTCCCGCGTTTCCCAGCGAATCATGAAAATCACCAACTCTGGATCATCTGGAGCAATCCAGGTTTCCTTAGCGACAAAGCCGTCGTATTGCTGGAGAGCAGGCGTCCAGATTTCATCATCAATGCGAATATACGCCTCGCGATTTTCCGCCGGGACGCGGATTTCTAGCCACTCAATGACCATAATTTGATCCACATTTATCGGTGACGACAGGCCCATCGTTGGCCTGACCAAATTCCATATCACTGTACTGTTAGCGCGATCGCCTCAGCGTCCGACCTTCGCCAGAGATTCGGCTGGGTTCGGTTATGGAGATCGGGGCGATCGCGGTTCTTTGTCACAATAAAACGGTACCTTGAGGTACACTCAACCGACTTCTGGAGGCGACATGGATACCAACAACCTGCTCCGTCAAATCATGATGATTGGCATCGGCACGACTTCTCTCGTGGCCGAGCGATTACGTGAGGTGAGCGATGAGTGGGTCCGCGAAGGTCGCATCAATCCCGAGCAGGCCAGCCGCTTTGTGGATGACATCATGACTCAGTTTTCTGGTGAGTCTGCCAATTTTGATGAGCAGATTCAGCGGCAGTTGCGCAACGTGCTGCAAGACTTGGGCGTGCCTCAACAGCGAGAAATGGACGAACTGCGGGGCCGCCTAGATCGCCTGGAACGGCAAGTGCGCGACCTGGAAAATAAGATGTGGCGGTAAAACACCTTGGAATCAGCTAGCGAAAAGCGCGTCTGTAGTTGATTCAACTGTCAGTGACTCAAGTTGCCGCAGGCGTTCCCAGGCTTGACGCGATCGCTCATGGCCGAATGAAATGCCTTCGCGACGGGGGGCGAATCTCGGTAGACTGTTCAATGTTGCTATTTGTGATTGCGGGAGAGGCTTTGTGCGAGAGATTTTAATCAGCTTGGCAGTGCTAGCGACTTTTTGTGTGGTGCTGTTGGTAGCGCAATTTACCGGACCCAAGGGTGAGGCGATCGCGGCTAATGTGGGCGACACAGAAACCCCCATTGTGGCCGAAACGCAAATCGCCCAAGCCGCCGAAGATTTAACGGTCGAGGAAGAAACGACCCCTGACGAAACCGCTGAGGAAACTTTAGTGACGACTGATTCAGGCTTGCAGTACGAAGACATTGTGGAAGGCACCGGCGCGATGCCCCAAAAGGGTCAGCGAGTCACCGTTCACTACACGGGCACGCTGGAGGACGGAACCAAGTTTGATAGCTCCCGCGATCGCAACCGACCCTTCTCGTTCACCATTGGCGTGGGCCAAGTGATAAAAGGCTGGGATGAAGGCGTCATGAGTATGCGGGTCGGTGGTCAGCGCAAGCTGGTCATTCCCCCCGAATTGGGCTATGGTGCTCGCGGCGCTGGCGGCGTGATTCCCCCCAATGCCACGCTGCTGTTTGATGTCGAGCTACTTCGCATCGGCTAGAGCTGCGATCGCATAGAGGCATTCCTCACTTAAAAGTCCGCCGAAGAATCGGGGTAGCCCTCAAGCTATCCCGATTTTGTTTTTCCAGAGTCAGCGGGCGGAAGTTCCGGCAATATCCGTCCGCCTAATCACGCAAGATAAAATAGGTCACGAAGTCATTGAAAACCTTATGATGTATATGTTCTTATGACCTTACACACCTATCACATAAGGCAGACAATTTCCCTCTAATAAGTTGTTAGGTGGCTTCAATCCTCGACAAGGGCTCCTTGAAACTTGTCTGTAAGTTTTAAAGGTTGAATAATTTGAAGACCCGTTGCTGAATTCGTTCAATTGGGAAATATATTGATGTATCTCTAAGTTCTCCAGCACAGTTTATAAAAGAGGCTGCATTCAATGTCTGCGGGTTCTGTTTACATTCTGCAAAATCCTGTACTACCTGAGAACATGCTTAAGATCGGGAGAACAGAGCGGAATGTGCAGGAAAGGGCAAAAGAGTTGTTTACAACAGGATTGCCTGAACAATTTAATATTTGTTATGAAAGAGATGTCCCTGATTGTGTTTTAGCTGAGAAATTAATTCATCAAAAATTAAAGAAACATCGATATAAGGCTAATCGGGAATTTTTTGTGATACCCCTGCAAGAAGCAATATCGACTGTCGAAAAAGTTGTCTATGAAGAATTTGATAAAAATGCAGCCTCAATTCATGTAGGAATTCATAGGTTGGATGTAAATACTACATTCCGATGGACTTGCTATTCAAAAGGAATTATCCTCCTGTTTAGATATGAAAATTGGTTGGCTGATAAACCTAAACTAATTAATTTTTGGGGTTGCAAAGCTAGGGATCACATACTACTTACGACTAGAGCTGAAGATGATCCTTCAAGCTTAATTAAATTAGCAAATGATTCTTGCATTCCAGGCTCTCTCAGTGAAGTCATAACTACATATCCTGGCGATAGAGTTGTTATCATTGGTTCACCAAAGCTTACATCTAGCTCCGAACAACTATCTCTCTTTGAGCCTGAACTCTCAATAATTAGTATCATTGATTGTTGGCAGTACGGCAAAATGATTGGCTTCATGGAGGATATTGAAATACACCCTGATGGATTTCCAATTCCTTTCGGTAATTGCTTCGATGATAAACCTCCAGCAATAGTTCATGAAGCATTTCATAGAGTTATGAAGATGGGACAGCCAGACGTTTGTCCTGATCAAAATTACATTCAACAGCTTGATCTAGAATCTTAAGAGGATGTTTGATAAATCGCTCAGTCAGTAAAAAAGCTCACTCGCCATAAGCTGAAGATACGAACCATCAGCCCTTGANNNAGGCATTCATCTACCTCGCTATGATTCGGATTATGGTGCGACGCTTAGCCTAATTTGATACCTCGGATGAATTCTCAAACATCCTCTAAGGCGGAAGGCTGGGAAAATGACACAAAAAATAGACGAATTGCTTCAAGCTATTTCGGGAGAGCTTGGAGAACTACATCTAAAATGGCTCTTGTTTTCTCAATTATATGAAGATAAGGAAATAGTTGATTTACTAAATGAGTCTGCTCCCACTTTTTTTGGTGTTTGTCAGTCTGTATTCTTGAATGATATTACCTTGTCAATTAGCCGTTTAACTGACTCCTCAAAAACTGGTGACAAAGAAAATTTAACATTAGCGAGAATACTAGATAGTATTGACCCATCACTGGTTCAATTGAAAACAGAGTTGGTAGAAACGCTAGAAATCATAAAGAATAGCTGCGACTTTGCAAGAAAGCATAGGAACCGTCGGGTTGCTCATACAGATCTAAAAACTTATTTTCAAGATCATCCAGAACCATTATTGAGTATTACTAAAGAAAAGATTGAAGAAGCTTTGCTTGGTTTACGAACCTTTGTCAATAAAGTTGAACTACACTTTACGCAGAATGAAACAGGCTATGAGTATTTAGCGGTTGCAGAAGGAGCAAGTAGTCTTATTGGTTGTCTATATGATGCGAAAAGTTACCGAGATCAATAGCAGCCACCTAACACTGCGTTGGTGCGGACGGAACAAAAGTTATCGGTGGGATGCCAGATCTGCCTGCCGCCGCACAACTTCACCGTTATGTCGTAGAGTCACTGTGAGTGCCTAAATGAAATCTGATAGTCGGTCAATTTTTTGAGGCCAGAACAAATAAAGCTTGATTTCCCATATATCTTGCAAAAAAACGAATTTAGTAGACTGAAGATATTGACGAGGCTTTAATTGACTTATGGCTCTTGCGATCGACCACTCAGCACCACAAAAGCCACTCAGCTTTGACGAGTTCCTTGCTCAGTATGGTGGCGATAACCGCTATGAACTCATTGATGGAGAGGTGTTCGAATTGGAACCAACAGGTCAGCATGAAGAAGTTGCCGCCTTGATCACGACAAAAATCTGTGTCCAAATTGAGGCAGCAGGCTTACCTTGGTTTGTCCTCCAACGCGGACTGTTACGTCCTGCTAATGCTGGCATGACCGCGTTTCGACCTGATGTTGCAGTGATAGATCGCAACGAGTTGGTCAAAGAGCCGTTGTGGTCTGAGCAATCGATTTTAACGCTAGGCAGTTCCATTAAATTCGTGGCGGAAGTTGTGAGCAGCAACTGGCAAAATGACTATGCTCGTAAGGTCGAAGACTATGCAGCTCTGGGGATTCCAGAATATTGGATTGCTGACTATGCAGGGTTAGGCGGCACTAGACATATCGGCAAGCCCAAACTGCCCACTCTATCCATCTGTACGCTAGTGGATGGCGAATATGAAATTCAGCAGTTTAGGGGAAGTGAGATCGCCATTTCGCCAACCTTTACAGAGTTACAACTAACGGCTGAAAAAGTTTTAAGCGCTAATGGATAGGCTCGTAGATAACTCGAAAACGTGACTCGTATTTTGTCAAAATTGGCGAGATGGTAGATAGTTGCCTGACTACCAAGCATCAGGATTTGTCTGCGGACAGGCATTTTTGAGCTTCGTCAGCAGACCTTATAAGCCGTAGCGCCGATCGCGCTTTTCCCGTTGATATTGCCGATATTCACGATGTTCAACATACCGTTTGAGTTGCCGGGCCATGCGCTTCATACCCTGCTTTTCATCCTGCCGAATGAACGGCAAAAACACCGTTGAGAGGATGCCTTTGAACCGCTGTTGATGGGTGTAGAGGGTGCGGGTGGGGCTGAGATCTTGGAGCTCAAACGCAGATTCGCTTTTGAAACCAGGCATTTTGGCAATCCAGCGCAGACAGTTGTAAGGCTGCACCAGCGTAATCAGCGGCTCAAAATCGGTAAATTCGTCATCTTCTAACCGACGCACTGAGAGAAACACTGCCTGCCCTTGGCGCAGGCTGAGGGCCGGGTCAGCATCAAACAAAAAGGTATTCCACCGTCGCCATTCATCCTTGCGCATGAGTGCGTCCCACACCACCGCCCGAGGCGCATTAATTTCAATTTGGGTTCGCAGGGTGGGCATTGCGCACGGTCAGGTAGATGGGTAATTAGGTGGATAAGAACAACGCCGAAGCGGCGGCCGAGAACCGAAAATTTGAATGCGATCATTTGTTGAACGCTGTCTTCAAACTTCACGTCAGGGTTCTTCGACTTTCGGCCATGAGGGCTGTTCTCTCGCCTCCAAATCGGCATACCATTTTCTTACAGTCTGCCCAAAGTGACGGACTTTTGCAGCGACGATTAACGTTTTGACGGCTTCACCACAGGAAAGTTCATGGTTCAACTCACGCCCAACTCTAGCTACGGTCTGACGCTCCGCCTCAAGCTGCCGAATCAGACGGGCAGGTTGGCCCAGCTGACGCAGGCGATCGCCGATGCCGGGGGCAATTTAGAAGACGTGCGGCTGTTAGAAAGAAACCGGCAGTGGGTGACCCGCGAGATTACGGTGGATGCGTCGAGTAGTGAACATGCGGAAGAAATTATTGCTGCCGTCAAACAGGTGGATCAGGTGGTGCTGCTGAAAGCCGAGGATCGCACCTTTCGGCTGCACGAAGGGGGCAAGATTGAGGTGACCAGTCGCATCGCTGTCCGCAATCAGGATGATTTGGCCATGGCCTATACGCCGGGGGTGGGCCGGGTGTGCAAGGCGATCGCCGCTGATCCCGAGCGCGTCTACGACCTAACGGTGAAGCAAAACATGGTGGCGATCGTCACCGATGGCAGTGCCGTCTTGGGACTGGGTAATTTAGGACCGGAGGGCGCGCTGCCCGTGATGGAGGGCAAAGCGCTGCTGTTCAAAGAGTTTGCGGGCATTGATGCGTTTCCCGTTTGCTTGGCGACGCAAGACACGGACGAAATCGTGGAGACGGTCAAGCGCATCGTCCCCGTATTTGGCGGCGTGAACCTGGAAGATATCAGCGCCCCCCGCTGTTTTGAAATTGAGGCGCGGCTCAAAGCCGAGACGGATATTCCCATTTTTCACGACGATCAGCACGGCACCGCGATCGTCGTTCTGGCAGCGCTGACCAATGCCCTGAAATTAGTGGGCAAATCCTTTGGCGACATTCGCATTGTGATCAACGGGGCCGGAGCGGCGGGGGTGGCGATCGCCCTCCTCCTGCAAAAAGCCGGAGCCCAAAACATTCTCCTGTGCGATCGCCAGGGCATTCTCTCCCGCGATCGCACCGACCTCAATCCTCAAAAGCAAGCGTTTGCCGTCGAGGAGTCGGGCCAGCTGGCTGACGCCATGAAAAATGCCGATGTCTTCTTAGGGGTCAGCGCACCGGGGGTGGTCTCGGTGGACATGGTGAAGTCGATGGCCGCAGATCCCATCGTGTTTGCCATGGCGAACCCGATTCCCGAAATTCAGCCGGAGTTGGTATCGGGCTTGGTGGCCGTGATGGCCACGGGTCGCAGCGACTATCCCAACCAGATCAATAATGTGTTGGCGTTTCCTGGCGTCTTTCGCGGCGCGTTGGACTGTCGCGCTAAGGCCATGACCACCGGCATGTTTTTAGAAGCCGCTCACGCGATCGCCGCCCTGGTCACGCCGGATGACCTAGATGCCGAACACATCATTCCTTCCGTGTTCGATCCCCGCGTTTCGCAGGCGGTGGCCTCGGCGGTGCAGCAAGCCGCGCGAGAAGAAGGGGTGGCCCGCGTGTGATCTGACTGCCGTGGGATTCGAGGGCGATCGCCGCCCAGTAAGATAGGTGAGACAGTTAGGAGAAATCGGCATGTTGGACGAACAGGCTAAAAAAACGCTGCTACGCAAAATCCCCCACGGACTCTACATTTGCGGCGTGCGCAATGGTGAAGACATGAACGGCTTTACCGCGAGCTGGGTCATGCAGGCTTCCTTTCAGCCGCCGCTGGTGGTGAACTGCGTGAAGAACGATTCGGGCTCTCACGAAATGGTGAAGCAAAGCGGCGTGTTTGCTCTCAGCTTTTTAGAAGCAGGCCAAAAGGATATGGCGCAAAACTTTTTTAAGCCCCAGCGCCGGGTGGGCAATAAATTTGAAGACATCGAATTTTACGAAGCGCCGGAAACTGGCTGCCCTGTCATTAAAGACACCCTGGGCTATGTGGAATGCCGAGTGGTGGGCACCGTTGAACACGGCGACCACACTGTCTTTGTGGGCGAAGTCGTGGGTGCTGCTGTTCACCGTGAGGGCGATCCGCTCTTGCTCGAAAGCACCGGCTGGAACTACGGCGGCTAAGCCTGAGTGAGCGGGGCAAAAGTGTGCCTCCTCCCCTGCGCCGCGCTTCAGTTGTCGACGCAGCCATGATCAGCAACTGAAGCGTGGGGCAACGGTCTGAGCACTTTACACCCCAGCGATCGCGGCACCAGGCCTGGATTGATCAGAATTCGCTGCTTTTACTCGATTGCCAACGATGCTTGTTAATCGCCAACGTCTCGTTACTGCCAGCTTGCTGCTATTCGCGTTAGCGGGTTGTGGCCCCCGTTCAGAACCTGCGGCTGCACCGCCAGATACCCCGACCTCCTCGACAGCGACACCAACGGCTCCAGCGTCCGAGGCTCCCGCCGAGTCAAGCACTGACTCCACCAGCTCAGCAATCCCTGAAGCACAAGTCGTCGAGGGCGATATTTGGTCACGGTTGCGACAGGCCGACACCCACTATTACGTGTTGATGCGTCACGCGATCGCCCCTGGTACGGGGGATCCGGCTAATTTTCAAGTCGATGACTGTGCCACCCAGCGCAACCTTTCCGAAGAAGGGCGGGAACAGGCTCGCCGCACGGGTGCCGCGTTTCGAGAACAAAATGTGGCGGTGCAGCAGGTGCTCTCTAGTGAATGGTGTCGCTGTCTGGACACCGCAGAACTCTTGGATCTTGGCCCCGTCGAACGCTTTCCTATCCTCAATTCATTCTTTCAAGACCGATCGCAGGGGCCGCCCCAAACCCAGCAGCTCCAAGAATTTATGGTGGCGAACCGTGATGAGGCCGGGGTGACGGTGCTGGTAACCCACTTTGTCAATATTTCTGCGATCGCGGGCAGCGGCGTCTCCTCCGGAGAACTGGTCGTGATGCAAGTGAACGATGACAACGAGCCGGAAGTCGTGGAAGCGATCGGGCCGTTTTAGTGAAGGGCGATCGCGAATCTTTGGACCCGATACCGAACCTTGCAAGTTCAGCTAATACCACAGCCCATCTATCAATTACTCACCCGAGTTAAGGCTCTGAATCTTGCAGCATTGGCACCCCGCGAGGGGCAGACGAAGCCTCTTTGAGTTGATATTGACTCCATCCGACATACCCCAAGAGCAACATGACCCCAATCAACGCCGCAATCTGTAAACCTTGTTCGACGCGAATAAACCCCCGCAGTAACTGACTCATTCGATTTCATTCCATCCAGAAATCACGCCTCCACGATAGCTCAATCAACTCGCTCAAAGAGCTCCCAGCCCATCGCCCGGCAACCGATATCAATCTTGCGTACGCTCGACCATCACACTGCCCGTCGCCGGGTCAAAGACCCGCAACAGATACTGATGTCCGCTGCCCCGCAAATAATAGTCAGCCCCCGGCGGCAGCCCCCACCAAGCCGGTGGCGAAAACTTGCTCTCTAACGGCTGCTGAACCGCTTGCAAGTCATAGCGCTGAGCGATCGCGCTGAGCTGATCGGGGCTGATATAGCAGTCCGCAGTAAGGTACCAACAGGCAAGGGGCTTAAGCCCCTTGTTCCGCAGCATGGGGATGTACGGAGCTATCTATGCGGCGCGATATCTCAGGCAGGCGTCATGATCTGACAGGCGAGCGATCGCCCTTGGCCTTATGGTGACTGGCGACCAGCGAGCAGCTTTCTGATGACACGCTCTAATTGCCTGAGTTGAATCGGTTTACTCAAATACTCATCGGCCCCAATCCCCAAGCAACGCTCTTGATCACCCGCCATTGCCAACGCCGTCAAGGCAATGATGGGAACTTCACGCAAACTGGGCTGCTGACGAATTTCTTCGATCGCTGTGAGGCCATCCATCACCGGCATTTGAATATCCATCACAATCACATCCGGATGGTGAAATAGAGCCAGATCAATCGCCTCTTGGCCATTATCCGTGCAGAGCAAGCAATAGCCTTTGGCCGTCAAATAGCTAGAGAGAGTCGCCACGTTCGCGGCATTATCTTCGGCCAACAAAATTAAGGTCGATGGGGCCGTGGTTAGTGTGATCTCATGAGGATGAGTCAACTCGGAGTCCTGCGCCCTGAATGAATCTGCAGCTAGCCGATCGATCACCACATCCGGTTGATAGGGCAGATCCATCGTGAAACAACTCCCCTTTTCTAGCTCGCTGGTCACCCCAATTTGCCCGCCATGTAGCCCGACAATTTTTTGGACTAAAGCCAGGCCCAGGCCAGTGCCTTCATATTTGCGATTGAGGGCGCTATCCACTTGCACAAAGGGTTGAAATAGTTTTGAGATGTTTTCAGGGGCAATGCCAATACCCGTATCGGCGATCGCAATCCGTAGATGAGTCGGGCGAGAGGCATCCGCATCAGTTAGGGCCACCATTGCCGCGCGCAGGGTCACGGTGCCCCCTTCCGGCGTGAACTTCACGGCATTGGTCAATAAATTGAGCAATGCCTGCCGGATCCGAATCTCATCCACGCAAATGTCCGGCAAATCAGGCGGAATATCAGTTTGCAGCCGTATGCTTTTCTTGAGAGCTTGCGGTTTCACAAAGGTCAGGCTGGAGAGACACAGGTGTTGTACAGAGACGTCGCTATATTCCAGGGTGATGCTACCTGACTCAATTTTGGCCACATCAAGGATGTCATTAATCAGCGCTAACAGGTGATCAGCACTCTTTTCTACGGTGCCGAGAGCTTTGAGCTGCTGCTCATTGACATCACCAAAAATTTCCTCCTGGAGTCCTTCCGTCATCCCTAAAATGGCATTCAGCGGCGTGCGGAGCTCATGGCTCATGTTGGCGAGAAACTCATCTTTTAACCGGGTCGCTTGGGCCAACTCTTGATTGGCCTCATTGAGATCTTTGGCCTGTTGCCGCATGATTTGAAACGCTTGCGACAACTGCTCAAACTCTCGAGACCCTTCACTCGTGATGGGAAAATCCCAGTTCCCCTGAGTGAGGGCATGGGCTTCGTGGCAAAGGCGCGTGATGGGAGACAGCAACCCCCGATACAGCAGCCACCCAAACCCAATACTGGCAACGCCAGCAAAGCCAAAGAGAATAATCGTGATCTTAAAACTCTCTTTCACCTGTTGCGTAAACTCGGCCTCTGGCACTACCAGGACCATCACCCAATCCAGTCCCTGGTCATCTTGCAGACGATTTACCTGAAAATAGTGAGCCGTTTGGTTGAGCCGCAACCGGTGATGACCGAGCGGGAGAGTCTCAGGGTTGAGCGCTTGCAATTGTTGGCTACTATGCCGGATCAGCTCATCTTGGCTTTCGACGGCTGGAATGCGCTGTACCTCATTTGTCTCTGAGATATCAAAGGTTGGAGCATCGGTGGAACTGGCAATCAGATCACCGCTCCGTTCCATCAAATAAACCGTGGTCGCCGTCTCGTAATCAACCGAGGTGAGGGTTTGTAAAAACTGGTTGAGATTTTCGAGCGATAAGTCACTGGCTAAAATCCCCAGCAATCGTCCCTCAGGGGTAAACACGGGCAAACTAGCCGAAATGCCGAGGGTCTGCCGACTGCTAAACAAATAGATGGGACTCCACACGGCCTGGCGCTCACGCCGAGCCGCTTGATACCAAGGGCGAGTCCGAGCGTCATAAGTTTGCATGTTGATGGCGGGCAAACGAGCGCCCTGGGCATCGGCACGGTAGGTGTAATACGGACCGGCCTCAAACGGTTGATTTTGACGAATGATCCATTGACCGGGCACCTGTTGACCCGCCAGCACGGTACCGCCAGTAGCATTGGCAAAATAAATGAAATCTAGTTCTTGAAAGCCATAACTCTGACTTAAAAAATGCCGCGCCATTTGGTCTGGATCCGTCCAGTTGAGTTCCTGGCTCAGGATGGCGACTCGATTACTTTCATTGATGCGATTGGGCAGAGTTAAGCGGCGTTCAATTTCTTGCTGAGCGTGATCGCCCATATCTTCCATCAAGCGTTGGGCTAAATCATCGATCGCTTTCTGACTGGTGCGCAGGGAGTAATAGCCAATAAAAGCAATGGTGAGAATAGTTTGAACCAGGAAGGGAACAGTGATCACCCACAAGAGGGAAAACCGAGTGAGGCGGCGATGAAAGGGAAAAGCGAACATAGACCACCTGGCGGTGAAGGAGAAGAGTCTGAGTGTCTGATAGCCGCCGAAGAGCACTAGAAAGGGAGATGACAGCATTGATTGGTGACTTAACAAACCAGGCTAGAGATGCAATGCAATCGCCAAAATTGCATATCGATTTGGCCCTGTCACCATCGTCACTGGCTGAGCTCACTACTGTCACACCGTGACTCTTCAGGTTTGCGATCGCTCAGCGGGCGGGCTTGATGATCAACATCGCTGATTAGCAGCCGCTAATTTAGCTTGCCCAAATGGCAATCTGCTCTTTAACTTCTGGCCGGACTAATTTGGCCTGCTCGCCAAGCCAGCGTATGAAGTCACGCCAAGCGCATTTCATGACTTTAGGAATGAGGATTAAATAACATCCAAATTGTTTGGGGCAGGCATCTTGCCTGCCTTGGGACAGCTGAGACGGCTATCCTAACTTATTAAAGTCTCATGCCTTAGGCTCTACGGCCTCCCACGGCGATCGCGCCACTCCGTCAATCACAGCAAGCATCTTAAAAAGCAAGTAACGTGGCACTCTGATTAGCTGACAGAGTGCCACGTTACTCAATGATTTGCTCACGATTGACCGCATTTCCCTTCTCAGAACCAAAATGCGTAGCGTCGGTTTAAAACTCCGAGATATAAATGTCGTAGGGGTAAGCTCCGCCGTCAAAATCACCGATCCACAGGAAATACGTACCCGCTGGCCACTCCCCTGCAAACTCTGGCAGCAGCGTACCGTTGGAATCATCCACACAGATCGTTTCACCCGTCTCGATATCTTCCATAAACAAGGTGACATCACCGGGTGACTCGACCGACACGCGCAGATAGTCAAAATAATCATTCACATACAGCACATGATCTGGACTATCGGCAGTGTCAATAAAACCACAGCCATCAACCTCATCAGGCCCCCCTGAGACACCGCTGCCCACTAGGGGATCAGGCGTAAACCCTGGGGAAATTTCAAAGGTTTCATACTGGGCATGAGCAGCGGTCATCACCCCCAAGCTCACACTAGTCGTTAACAAGGCCGTTGCGGCAGTCTTCAAAGCATTCATGGATTTATCCTGCAACAAATATTGATTCAGAGCGGGGGCGTGGTACGTCTGAGATGCCGTTGGCGGGGTGCTGGCAAAACCAAAGACCTCCAGGATGGGGGGACATCCGGTCAGGTCGGCACCACTGGAAACCGGCATCGATACTGACTCAATTTGCCCTGGTACAGCGGCTCAACCAGAGTGGTTGGTCAAATTTGTGTCAATTCTTCACCTAACCACAGCTACATTTCTACCCAGTTTTTGGATTCCTGCTGATCGGCGGGCGGCGATCGCCCGCCATCCATATTTCATGCGCCCAATGATGGGCTAGCGGCAAATTGATTGAGTTTTATTTGAATAAGGGCAGCACCCAAGCGACCATCAAGCTGCCTAAAATAGCCATCTCCATTATCCCGATCGCCGTTTTAGTCGACAGCCAGTGTCGCCAAGCCCCCTGACGAAAAGCGACCCAAGTTTGGGTGATATGAGCCGGCCACAGCTGAGGACTATCTTTTTCTCGATATTGCCAGGTCAGCATTGACAGCAGGAGCGGGGTACCGCCAACCTTGGCAGTGAGCAAGAGGTGGAGCGCGATCGCCCCCACCATGACGACCCACGAAATCAGATGAGCGTAATACCAAGCATGGTTCAGCTCACCGCGTGGCAGCCAGGTTTCGTCCATCATTTTGCCGCTGTAGAGGGCAAAGGTGAGGGCGAGCAGAGCCAGCGTATTGGCCAAACGATTGAGGGTATACCACCAGATGGGCTTGCCGACAGCCGCGAGTTGTTGCCATGACTGGGGTTGCCAGAGGCGGCGGCGACCTTGACGACAGGCGTAAACGAGAAAGGCGGGAAAGATGAGCAACGTCCACAGCCCAAAGGTGCCGTGCAGCCCCTCAATGGCTTGGTAGTCGGGCAACGGAATGCGCCCCCAGCGACCGTCGTAGACCTCGTAAGTCCAATAGGCGGTCACAATGGCGGCCATCAAACATAGGCCCGTGAGGCCATGCAAAACGCGGAGCAGTAAAGGTTGGTAAGGATGAGACGGTTTCATTGATCGTTGTTGAGTGGTAATGAGGGTAGAACGTAACCTGGGCGTCAGATTGAATGTGATGACTAGTAACGACCCACCGAGTTACGCCCCGCCGTTAAAGGCAGCCAGTATTCCAAACCCAATGAATAAGATTCCCCCCAGCGCGGTCAGTAACCGCTCAGAGATACGCCCAGCGATGAGTTTGCCGCAGGTGACCGCGATCGCAGCACAAATGGCATGGCCCAAAATTGCCCCAACAAGCACGCCATAGGGATTATTCGCCGACGCCAGCGTAATCGTGGCTAACTGCGTGCGATCGCCCCACTCCGCCACAAAGGTGAGCGTAAACGCCTCCACCAAAACCGCCCGAATCGACCAACTGGTGATGCCTTTTTCCCGCTGTTGTACGGCTTCTAAAGCCTCTTCACACTCATCATCTAGCGACTCTTGGCCCGACATTTGGCTGGCATCGTAGAGCAGCTTGAGACCAAAGCCGAAGAAGAGAGCGATCGCCACCCACTGCACATAATGCTGCGGAAACAGGGTCGCAATTTGCCCAATCCAGACGGACAACAGCGTCATGACGGCAAGCGCTGAGGTCACTCCCACAAACACCCAGCGACGGGGATGACGCATCGCTAAAATTGCGCCGATAAAGAACGTTTTATCGCCTAGCTCTGACAGCGTGATTAACAACAATCCGGCAGTAAAGCCTTCTAAAAAAGTCATGCTCTCCTCTCAAGTAATGCAGCGATCGAGCAGGCATGACGGAATTCTAAACAGACCCCACCAAGCCCACTCTCTCTGTGGACTTAGTGAAGGTCTCGCAAACAAATTAGAGAATGTCTAACTTGCTATCTGAACCAGGCTCATCGCCAGCATGTTGATTCAGATAATGGGCTTTAGCCTCTAGCTACTCCCCTTCAATATTCTAAAAAGTAGCACAAAAAGACGTCTAAATACTCAAATAAAACTGCGCTGAACGCCCAATTCCAGAAATTTTGAGGACGCAATTTTCATTATGAATTCATTTTTGAAAACAACTGACTGGCGGAAATGAAAGAGTCATCAAAAATGAATAGGCGCGATCGCACTTACGCATTTTGTAGCCCTGGCCTCAAGCAATTCTCAACGCATTGTCCAAACCCCTATGCCGTGACATCACCAACGCCACTACTAGGAAAGTTGCGCGACTGATTCGTTTCCACTTCTGCATTCACCGCCCGCCGATAGGTATCAACAATGTGGTTGGGCAAAATATCGCCCCCCTGACTAAGAAACGACCACTCTTCACCCACATGCACAAACTCTGCCCGCAGCTTCGTTGGCGGCATCGTGGGAATCGGGTCGGCCAAATTGGTAATCCGAAACGTATTCGGCAAAATTTGAGCGTAACTGTTTACAAAGTCAGGATTGCCCACTCGCGGACTGGCATACACATAAACCTGCAATTGCGGTTGTAACTCCGGCACTGCCAAAGCAATATCAAGGGCAAGCAGCGTCGCCAGCGCAGACCCCAAGCTGTGCCCCGATATATAGCAGGGTTTATTGGGATTAATTTGCTTGACTGCATCCACCGCCAGCGGATTAATGATGCCATCAGCAATGCGACGAAAGCCCGTATGTATGCGACCCAGTGACTCCCCTGTTTGGGGATTAATATAATCTTCCTGAACCGCGTAAATGTTACCGACCCATTCAGCCGTGCGCTGGGTTCCTCGAAAAACGAGAATACTCTCCTCCTCCGATTCCAACAGAAAGCCAAAGAACACATCGATTTTGCGACCGACTTTGACCGCTGCTGTGACCCCCGAGCGAATGACATCTTCTGTTTGCGCCAAATTGTCCTCTAGCGCGGTGGGGTCGTTTAGCAAGGTCGGGTCATCAATGACCTCTTGAGGGACTTGAATTTCGATACTGTCATTGACCTGCCGCTCCTGCCCTCGAAAGGAGGTGACGAGGCGATATTTGTCTAAACTCGAGTCGTAATCAAACAACTGCTGCAAGCTACCGTCATAGCTGGGATCATTGCGCCCGGTGATGTACTGCTGCGTTGCCAACCGACTCAGCAATATCAAGCGTTTCGACATTTCGCGGTTGTACGGAATCGGCGGCGGGGGAAAAACAGCGGAAGCTTGAATGGCCTGAAACTCTTCGACCATCTGGGTGTCACCCGTCACCGCCGCTTGGATAATGTCATCGGGATCGTAAAACTGCGCCGCGTAGGTATCAATCAACTCTTGGCGAGCTTCTGCCCGCTGACGACGCACAAACTCAGTGCCAAATGTGGCCGCCGTCCCCGCAGCGACTCCCCCCAACAAAAATTGACGACGCTTAAATTTATCCATGACGTTCTCTCCTGGGGGCCTCAGCTGGTCGATTTATCTGTCGAGATTAAGTTGGGAAAGGCGCGTTTGAGAGCGCTGAAATCTGGGCGCTTGGGACTTGCATAAAACTGATTGACGGCTTGCCCCACCAGCCAGGTGGCCGTGGCAAATCCGGCGGCTTTGGCAAAGGCATCAGCATAGGGCACCACGACCCCTAAACCAATCATGATGCCCCACACGATGAGACCCGCGACTCCGGCCCACAAAATGCCAAACGCGCTGCCCATTGTCACCAACATGCCCTGCCCTTGCGGTTGTCCCCATCGCTGGCGTATATCCCAGGTCATTTTGAGGATGAGGGCCAGCACAATCACCAATTTGATTTCGAGGGTACCGCCCCCAGTGAGTGGCACTAACCCGACAATCGCCGCCCCCATGGCATAGTCAAAAATCATGCGGCGAATTTCGCCTTCTCGACCAATCAGCGAAGCCATGCCCGATAAGGCAGAGTCGGCAAAATTATCTGATGACGCATGAATAAGGGGTTGTTTTTCTAAGGCTTGTGCCATTTCTGGAGAGAGCGCAAAGGCGGTCTTCATCTCACCCAGCACCTTGGCCTCTTGCGGGTCAATGCCTTTAGAGCGGGCGATCGCAAAGGCACCCCGATAAACTTGCTGTTGCAGTTCTGGGGCCTGGATCTGACTCAGTTGCTGAGCAATATCCGCAGAAGTGGATAAAAGTTTTTCAGGCGTCACCCCTGCCGGTAGCGGTTGGAAGGAGTTAATCGCCGCCAAAAACGCTTCAAACTCCAGAGGCGTTGGGTCACCATTCAAGTTGGCTACCGCAGCCAGCACCTCTAGACAGGCTATTTTTTCAGCAAGAGAATCAGACATAGGCCAGAAATAAACGCTGATGCCATCAAATCATAAGGTCAACGTAGATCAGCGTATGCTGAAGCAAACCTTGAGATTCAGCCCGAGCCTGAAATCAGCCACAAGTTCGGCGGGATCGCCACCCAAAAGGGTGAGCGCTGGTCTAGCAATCTGCAGTCAGATGCTGAAAGCCCAAAAGCTTAAAGCATGGGAATTAAACCTAAGTGTGGACAGCCGTCTCGGCTGTCTCGGGGCAGGCAAGATGCCCTGCTCAACCAGACTTGGATTTCATAAAATCTTGCTTCCTAATCTCCTCATTTTTTGCCAAAGCGATGAACGGAGCTATAGGAGAGGGTCGAAAGGTGCAAAGTGTAAGGTTTACGGAACGTCTTCACCGCAGGCCGTGCAGCCCCCGAGCATGACCTGACCTGATTAATGACAACTTGCATTCCACAGGCACACGTCGATGAGCACTCTACATGCCCATGATGTTGTAGCCCGAATCCACATAGAGAATTTGCCCGGTCACACCGCTCGATAAATCGCTACACAAAAACGCGGCAGCCTTACCGACTTCTTCTTGGGTCACCGTGCGGCGCAGGGGGGCGATCTCTTCCACATGATGAATCATGTCTAAAATGCCGCCTACCGCCGACGATGCCAACGTCCGAATCGGCCCCGCCGAAATGCCATTGACGCGAATGTTGCTCGCGCCCATCTCTGACGCCAAGTAGCGCACATTCATTTCCAACGCGGCCTTAGCAATGCCCATGACGTTGTAGTTCGGCACGACTCGCACACCACCCAGATAGGTCAGCGTGACAATACTGCCCCCCTCGGTCATCAAAGGCTTGGCCGCATTGGCTAGGCTCACTAATGAATACGCACTGATATCCAGCGCGGTTTGAAACCCCTGTCGCGATGTGGCGCTAAAATCGCCCATCAAGTCGTCGCGGTTGGCAAAAGCAAGACAGTGCACCAGAATGTCAACCTTGCCCCACTTTTCCTTCACCGCCTGAAAGGTCTCTGCCACTTGCTCATCGTTCTGGACATTGCAAGGCAAAAACAACGATGGGTTCAACGGCTCTACGAGATCTTTGACCTTTCTCTCCATCTTGCCTTTTTCATCTGGCAAGTAGGTGACGCCCAAATCGGCCCCGGCAGCGTGGAGCTGTTGCGCGATGCCCCAAGCGATCGAACGATTGTTGGCAATGCCGGTAACGAGGGCGGTTTTTCCAGTGAGATCTAGCATGACAAATTCAATAAGAGCCATCTAGGAGAATACTCAAAACCGGGGACGTCTGGATAGTCCCCAATCGCGGATGACTGGATAGCGATCGCATTCTCGCCCGCGCCGCGATCGCCACTAAAAAGGAGAGCCCACATTTGGGCTCCCCTCCAGTGATTCCAGATCACAGTGAATACAAGGCAGCTGTCACTCTCGCTTAAGCCGGCACTCCTGCAGGTAAATACCCCATTTCTTCGAGTTTGGCGATGACCTTATCGACGCTTTCATCCAAGCTCTCTTTGTGGGTTTCACAGTTCACCTCGGGATTAGCCGGGGGTTCATAGGGGTCATCAATGCCGGTGAACTGCTTGATCTCGCCTGCCCGCGCCTTTTTATAAAGCCCTTTCACATCGCGCGATTCGCAAACCTCAAGGGGCGCACTGACATAAACTTCCATAAAATCGCCGATCGTGGCGCGCACTTCTTCGCGCACGGCCCGGTAAGGCGAAATGGCCGACACTAAAACGATCACGCCATTGCGCGTGAGCAAATGGGAGACAAACCCGATCCGACGAATATTGGTGTCGCGGTCTTCTTTGCTGAAGCCGAGTCCTTTGGTTAAGTTGGTGCGGACAATATCGCCGTCGAGCACTTCGAGCTTGCACTGGCGATCGCGCAAACGCTGCGCCAAGGCTTCGGTAATCGTACTTTTACCGGCTCCGCTTAACCCCGTTAACCAAACGGTTACGCCACGATGTTCCATGTTGTGTTTCGTCTCCTAACAATATGAATAATTGAACTGGTTATCACCAGCAAACTACCTGATTTTGCATTCTTTCCAGTATGCCCTGTGTTCCCCAGCGGAGAATCACTCGGCAACGCAGATGGGGCGATCGCCGCCGTGTTAGCGCTCGAACACACTCCCGCTGATCCCTAGCCCAGAGCACCGTCTGGCAGCCCCAACGATCGCCCAGTTAGCATGGCTAAGGGGCCAATCTGCAAGAGTCTTGAGCAGGCGTTACCGTTGTAAATGATGCAACCAAACTGGTTTAAGATTGCATTAAGTTTGGAGAAAGAATCAAAGATTTTTTCTCCGCAGATCGCAAGTCCGAGATCTTATTATGGGAGTTGAGTGCGTTTTGGGGCACCTTGTGCTAGCGCCCTCGTTGCGAATCTACTGTCTGTCAATCTGTCTAGTCTTAACTCGGAGCCACCATTCAATATGACTTTGCGATCGCCCTCTCCAGCGGATCCCCTTGCTCCGCTCACGACCGAGGTCTCTCGCCCCGATAAGCCCGAAGAGGCTTGCGGTGTGTTTGGGGTATATGCTCCGACCGAAGATGTCGCTACATTAACTTATTTTGGTTTGTTTGCCCTGCAACATCGCGGCCAAGAATCGGCTGGCATTGCCACCTTTGACCAGGGTGAGCTGCACAGCTACAAGCATATGGGCTTGGTCTCGCAGGTATTTGATGATGGCAAGCTCAAATCTTTGCCCGGCGACTATGCCGTTGGGCATACGCGGTATTCCACGACGGGGTCGAGTCATTTAGCCAACGCCCAACCCGCGATCGCACCGACCAAATTTGGCGAAATTGCCTTAGCCCACAACGGCAATGTGGTGAACGCCGCCAACCTCAAAGCTGAATTGCACGAAAGCGGCTACGACTTTGTCAGCACCGCTGATACAGAAATGATTGCCTATGCCATGGCCGAGGCGGTCGATGCCGGACAAGGCTGGCTCAATGGCGCAGTGTCCGCTTTTAAGCGCTGTCAAGGAGCTTTTAGCCTTGTGATCGGCACCCCAGCCGGCATCATTGGCGCTCGTGACTCCCATGGCATTCGCCCCTTGGTATTGGGCATTTTGGGCGATGAACCGACTCAAGATGGGGGACCTGCGAATTACGTCTTGTCCTCTGAAACCTGTGGCCTCGATATTATTGGGGCGCATTATGTGCGCGACATCCAACCGGGAGAACTCGTGTGGATCACCGAGTCGGGCATCACCTCAATGCAATGGGATACCGAAGCCGAGCGCAAACTCTGTGTCTTTGAGATGATCTATTTTTCGCGCCCTGATAGCGTTGTCAACGAAGAAACGCTGTACACCTATCGCATGCGGCTGGGCGAAGAATTGGCCCGCGAATCACCGGCCGATGTGGATTTAATCATGGCCGTCCCCGATTCTGGCGTACCGGCGGCGATCGGGTTTTCCAAAGAGTCTCATATTCCCTATGCCGAGGGCCTGATTAAAAACCGCTACGTGGGCCGTACGTTCATTCAGCCGACTCAGTCGATGCGCGAAGTGGGCATTCGTATGAAGCTCAATCCGCTCAAGGATGTGTTGAATGGTCAGCGGGTGCTGATTGTGGATGACTCCATTGTGCGCGGCACCACCAGCTACAAAATCGTGAAAGCCTTACGAGAGGCGGGTGCCACGGAAGTGCACATGCGCATTTCATCGCCCCCTGTGACGCATCCCTGTTTCTTTGGCATTGATACCGACAACCAAGATCAACTCATTGCCGCCAATCTATCAGTCGAAGAAATTGCGGCAAAAATTGGGGTTGATTCCCTAGCCTACCTCAGTTGGGAGGGGATGCTCAAAACCACTCATCAAGATCCCAATAGTTTCTGCTCAGCTTGCTTTACGGGCAACTATCCGGTCGAGATTCCCGATCCTTACAAGCGATCAAAACTCAAGTTTGAGACGGCCATGCCGTCCCCGGTTGCGCCTGTGTAGTCATTGACGACGCGGCTCAACTGAGGCTTGGTCAACGCTGTGTACTCCCAATCCCAAAGCCCGGCATGAGTCGTCGGGCTGGTTGAAGCGATCGCTCAAATTGAAGACCGTTTCATCGCTGTTTAAGATAAAGACTGATTAATTCCAGATTGTTGACTCGCCATGGCCAAGCCTAAACATACTCAAGCTCATCTCTCCCGTACCGTTCCTAAAAACCAATCGGAATTTTTCAAGCAACGGACCCGTGATTCCATGACCTATTACATGGGAGCCAAACTGATTGAAGTGGGCGTGAACCCCAAAAACACCATCTATCGCTGGAAAACGGAAATAGATGGCGGCAATGAAATCATCACCGTCAGCGCTTATTGGGGCGAAACTCGGGAAAAAATTGAGGCCGAAGAGCGGGCCGCTGGCGGTGAAGCGTAACGTGCTTCAAGCAGCACAGAACGCATAATATTGCCTGAATCAATATGGGTCCCTCATTTGCGATGCGTCAATATGCCAAAATCGCCGCGATCGCGAGCTGGATCACGATCATGCTGCGCTTTTATTTGGCGATCGACACAAGCTTGAGTGATGGCACGGGCATCGGTTCTGGCATCGTGAGTTTCTTTAGCTATTTCACGGTACTCACTAACATTCTCGTAGCTCTGGCATTCACAGCAGGGAGCATAGAACTGAACCGCCCCCACCCACAATTGGTTACACGGCTTTTGCGGCAACCCAGTACCGTCACCGCGATCGCGGTTTATATCACGATTGTGGCTGCCGTCTATCACATCCTCTTAAGCCACCTTTGGGATCCGCAGGGGCTGACCAAGATAGTAGACGTGATGCTACATTCCGTCATGCCCGCTGCTTATCTGATCTACTGGTGGTTAGGCGTGCCCAAGCGATCGCTCCGGTGGCGCGGGGCGTTGGTATGGCTGATGTATCCTGTCGGGTACTCGGTCTACACGCTGCTCTTAGGCGCTGTGCGCAATAAATATCCTTATCCGTTCTCTGATGTGAATGCTTTGGGGTATGCCCGCGTGCTGTTAAATTCCCTGAGCATGTTTGCGTTGTTTGCGATCGTCTCGCTCGTATTCATTAGTGTGGGCCGCCTGCAAACCAGGCCAGACAAGTCATCTCGCTCGACCTAAGGCATGGATGAGAGCACTCAGCCTGACCAGGACAACGTGAGATGAATTGACAGTCCACGCTGAGAGAATAGAGATCTCGAGGTGCTGAGCATCTGGGCGGCTTGCCCCAGACACCTAAGCCCATTAAGAGCGGATTTGGACGGGCATGACGAGGTAGGTCATCTGCATCTCGCCGAGGGGAACGAAGATGGAGGGGCTGGTGGCGGTGTTGCACTGCAGCTGCACTTCGGTGGTGCCCAGAGCTTTGAGGCCATCCAGCAGATAACGGACATTAAAGGCAATGTCGAGGTCATCGCCGGAAATTTGGGCGGCGACGACTTCGCGACCGCTGCCGACTTCCTGCGCTTCCACCGAGACCGCCACCGACTGCTGCTTTGAGTCCAGAGACAGTTTCACAATGTTGTTTTTCTGATCAGCCAGGACGGCGATGCGTTCTAGGGCATCCATCAGCAACTTGCGATCGATCGTCACCTGCCGCTCAAACTGCTTAGGAATGAGCTGACGATAGTTGGGGTATTGCCCTTCGAGTAGGCGCGTGGTGAGGCGCTGATCGCCGAGCTCAAAAATGACTTGAGTGCGATCGAACTTGAGGGCAATGGGTTCCGAAGACGTGTAGGTTTGCAGCATCCGCTCCAAATCGCGCAGGGCTTTAGCGGGGACCGTGACATCCATCTTGGCGTCAGTATCAGCTGGGTCACCCGATTCATCACTGGTTTTCACCACCGCGAGTCGGTGGCCATCGGTGGCGGCAAACTCTAGCGTTTCTGGCTCCGCCAGGAGATGGACGCCGGTGAGCACCTGTTTGCTCTCATCGGCGCTGGTGGCAAAGAGCGAGCCTTTGAGTCCTTCGAGTAGGGCCTCGATCGAGAGTTCGGCGGCTTGACCATCTTCAATGACGGGCAAGCTGGGATAATCTTCAGCACTCAGGCCCCGCACCTCATATTCGCCCGACGAGCTGGTAATGGTCACTGCCGCGTCTGCCTGAGTCTCTTGAATGACGATGTCTTCCGCTGGCAGCCGCGCAATGATGCTTTCAAACAGTTTGGCTGGCAGAGTCAGTTCACCGGGTTCTTCCACCGTTGCTTTAAAGGAGGTTTGAATCCCCATCGTTTCATCAAACCCGATGAGCGTCACTTGTTGATTAGCTTCATCCACTTTGATCAGGACGTTGCTCAGCACAGGTTTGCTCGGTCGGGCAGGGACGACTCGTCCGACTAAGGAAAGATGAGTATTCAGTTCACTTTGGGGACAAACGAATTTCATAGGGTGTTTCTAGAAAAACTGGAGTGGATTGATCACAGGGTTTTGCGGAACTGGATCGTCCTCAAGCTGGACGGATGCCTATCGTATCACCCTGGCTTTTCCCCATCGTCAAGTGGGCTCTATCGGTCTTTTTAAATCAAATTTTTCTTATAGCCGCATTAGTAGGACTTGCGGATTTTGTGGATAAATTGGGGATCGCTTACCCGGTGAGGCTTTGGTCGTCCCCAATCTTGTGGAGAACTTGTGGAGAGTTCGGGCTGTTTTCCACATCCCTTATGTAGCCTGATTCTTTTCCCCATAGTCTCCAAAAAGGGGAGGGTTTTTCAGGAAAGTTTTCCACATGCTTGATGGAGTTTTCCACATAAACTTATGGGGAATTTTCATATTTTGTTACATATGGTAGGTGCGGCGTTAGTGCGGACTTGCTGGAGCGATCAATCTTTATTTATTTAGATCAAAAAATCCCGACAGAAGCACTGCCGGGACCCGGAACATGACTAACCGTATGGATAAGTGACTATTCGGCAGTGTTGATGCGATCGCTGACGTCGCGCACGGTTTGATTGAACTGGGGATCTTTTTTGATCTGCTTGGTGATTTTGTCGCAGCTATAGATCACGGTGGTGTGGTCTTTGCCGCCAAAAATGGCCCCAATCTTGGGCAGGCTCAGACTCGTGTGTTGACGCATGAGATACATGCCAATTTGTCGGGCCAGGCTGATTTCCCGCTTGCGAGAGCTGCCTTTGAGGTCGTCTTCGGAGACGCTGAAGACTTCCGAAATGACTTTGAGCACCGTCTCGGGGGAGACCTCGACTTTTTCGCTGGCGGTGGCGCTGAGTACTGGCATCAGGTTTTCTACCGTCATGGGCAGGCCGGAGATGGAAGTGTAGGCGATCGCGCGAATCAGCGCCCCTTCCAATTCTCGAATGTTGGAGGTGTAAGTAGAGGCAATGTATTCAATTACGGCGCGAGGCAAGCGCACATTTTCGTACTCGGCTTTTTTTTGCAAAATCGCCATCCGGGTTTCGTAATCGGGAGGCTGAATATCGGCGATCAAGCCCATGGAAAAGCGCGACACCAGGCGATCTTGCAGGCGCGGCATTTGGTTGGGCGGGCGATCGCTGGCCAGCACAATTTGTTTGCCCGACTCGTGCAGGGTGTTGAAAGTGTGGAAAAACTCTTCTTGGGTGTATTCTTTGCCCTCAATGAACTGGATGTCATCGACGAGCAGCACGTCTGTTTGGCGATAGTGGTCGCGAAAGCTCTGCATACTGTCTTTGCGAATGGCCGTGATCAGGTCATTGGTGAACTGTTCCGTCGAGACGTAAGCGATGCGAGCTGAGGCGGCGATTTCGAGCCGATAGTGGCCGATGGATTGCATTAGGTGGGTTTTGCCCAAACCGACCCCGCCACAAAGAAACAGGGGATTGAACTCCCGGCCAGGGGCCTCGGCAACCGCGAGGGCAGCGGCGTGGGCCATGCGGTTGTTAGCCCCAACGACAAACCGCGAAAAGATGGCCTTGGGGTTCAAACTGGCTTCGCGATCGCTGGTGCCGTCATCGGTATCTGCTGCGGGTGGGGGCGGTGCCGGGACTGGCCAGGTTAAATCTGCCGCCGGGATGCCGTCCAGCGCAGCACCGTTACCTTCGGGGCTTTCCACCACAAACTGCACTTCGACCGGGCGACCCACAATATTTTTCACCACGGTGGCGATCGTGCTCAGGTAATGCTTATGCAACCAGTTACGCGCAAACGGGTTAGGGGTTGAAATGATGAGGGTTTGTTCGGACAGGGTTTGGGGGCGGGCGGGCTTGATCCAGGTTTCAAAGGTGGGGCGGCTGAGTTGTTCTTGCAGTTCGTCTAAGACTTGTTGCCAAATGCCGTCAAGCGCTTGTTCCACACTGTACCTCCAAGAGTTGCCGCTGCTGCTGTTGCCGGAAACTGAAACGATGTTGCGTGACCGGAGGCGATCGCGCTGAACCTGATGACAAACGGGTTGCTAGTGCTGAACGACAGCGATCGCGGCACAAGGTACGGAAAAGTCGTCATGAGCAGTACGCATGAGTTTAGGCACGGCAATTGTCTAAGTGAAAGAACGGGGTGCGGACTCGCTAGACCAATCGGGACTACCGACTTGGACTTACTAGAGTACCCGATCTTCTGCCGCCGATGGGCGAGAATTTGAGAGATTCGATGAAAGATTGAAGACTCTGAAGAGAGCGTGAAAGCGGGCGCTGGCACCTGATGAACCGCTACATCTAGGGGACTTATGGAATTGGTCAGCACTTGTGAATAGTGGAGTATCAATGGCGAGTGAGCGCCAATGTGATGGCGGGTGGAACCGAGGCTAATAAGTTTTCAAACGAAGTTGGCGTGGGTGTGCAGCCGTGGGCACGTTAAGGCCGATGGAGTTGGCAAAACATATGGTTGAGTATGACTGCAACGGTGCGCAAGCTCGCTGAAAGCCGAAATACCGATAGGAGAGCCTGACTCAAACGTTTGTCAGGCAGGGGTGATGTGCGGAAATTCTTGACTCTGAGACCGCTGAGCTTGTCGTTGCGATCGCTATTAATTGTGCCGTTTGTCATTCAACTGGTGCTGGCGATCGCTCTGACGGGATATTTGTCGGTGCGCAGTGGTGAGCTTGCCGTGAACCAGGTGGCGCAGGATCTCCGTACAGAAATTACGACCCACATTGTTGACCAGCTCAGGGCCTATCTCGCCGAGCCGCATCAGATCAATCAACTGAATGTGCGGGCGATCGCTCAGGGCAACTTGCCGCTGGGGGATTGGGAGGCCACTGAACAGTATTTTTTGCAGCAGCTGCAAGACTTTAAGTATGTGGACTCGATTTATTACGGGTCAGTCAGTGGTGAATTTAGTGGGGCGTTGAGGCAGCCGGAGGGAGCCCACCCGCTCCAAGTGATGCACGTGCGATCGCAAACCCCGCAACTGCTCCAGTTCTGGGAGGTTAATGAGGCGGGGACGCCTACCCGGCTGGTGACCGAAGCCCCCAATTTTGAGGTCACCCAGCGCCCTTGGTTTCAAGAGGCGGTGGCCCAAGGCCAACCCAGCTGGGGCAATATTTTTACGTATCATGCCTTTCCGGCGATGGCGATTCCGGCGATGACCCCGGTGTTTAACGCGCAAGGGGCATTGCAAGGGGTGGTCGCCAACAACTTTTTTTTGAGTCAGGTCAGCGATTTTCTCAAGACGCTCAAAATTGGGCAAACGGGTCAGGCGTTTATCCTCGACCGTCAGGGGTTACTGGTGGCGAGTTCATCGCTGCCCCAACCCTTTTGGGTCAAGCATGGCAAAGCGGAGCGGATGTTAGCCAGCGAGGCTCCCACTGCCGTTTTGCAAGCAGCGGTGGCGGCCATGCAGCGCCAAGACAGCGATTTGGTGCGCCAAGGGGCGGCGCAGACGGTTGGTTTTACCGCTGATCGTGCCCACTATTTTTTGCAGGTTACGGCCTTTCAAGACGACTACGGGCTGGATTGGCTGATCGGCGTGATTTTGCCGGATACCGATTTCCTGGGGCCGCTGTATGCCTACCGCAGCAACATCATTCTGCTGTCAATCGGGGCGTTGCTGATTTCGCTCATGGTGGGGTTCTACACTTCGCGGTGGATTGCCGGGCCGGTGCAGTATCTCCGGCGGGCGGCCAGACGTTTGGCGGCGGGCAATTTTCATCAACGGTTGCCGCAGAGCGGTATTCAAGAGCTTGACGATTTGACGCTGTCGTTTGAAGGCATGGCTCAGCAACTGCAAACGTCGTTTGAAACGTTGCAGCAGCAGGCATTGCATGATGGACTGACCCAGCTGCCCAGCCGCAATGCCCTGGTGACCGAAATGCAGCGGCGGCTAGTGCGGGCTGAGCAGGATGTGGATTTCCAGTTTGCGGTGTTCTTTATCGATTTGGATAATTTCAAGTTAATCAACGACAGTCTGGGGCATCTGGTGGGCGATCGCCTGTTGGTCGAAGTGGCCCAGCGATTCCGAGCGGCCTTGCCTTATCCGGCCTTTGTCAGTCGCTTTGGGGGCGATGAATTTGTGGTGATGACGGGGGCGGTGGCGGCGATCGATGAGGCGCTGGACCTGGCCGATCGCCTATTGCAGATAATGCAAGCACCGGTAGCCATTGGCGATCGCGACATTTACGTCACGATGAGTGTCGGCATTGTCTTCAGCACGATGCAGCTCAATAGTGTGGAGGAATGCCTGCGAAAAGCGGATATTGCTTTGTACAAGGCTAAAGAACGGGGCAAGGCCCGCTATGAGGTATTTGTGCAGGAAATGCACGCCACCGTTGAGCAACGCTGGCAAATTGAAACGGCCCTGCGGCAAAGTCTTGAGGCCCAGCAACTGGCGATCGCCTACCAGCCGGTCACGCAGCTGAGCTCGGGCGACATGATCGGGTTTGAAGCCCTCTGTCGCTGGCACCACCCACAACTCGGTCCCGTATCCCCCGAAATTTTTATTCCCATTGCGGAAGAGACCGGATTGATTGTGGCGCTGGAACGGTGGTTACTGCATCAAGCCTGTGCCCAGATGCAGCACTGGCAGCAGCAATTTCCGGCGCTGCCCCTCGCGTTTATGAGTGTCAATATTTCCCCAGTGCATGTGATGCATCCAACCTTTGTGGCAGACATTCATCAAGTGCTGCAAGCGACTCATCTGGCCCCTGCGGCCTTGAAACTAGAAGTCACTGAGAGCCTAATGATGCATAACCCCGGTGTGGCCCGAGAGCGCCTGCAGCAGGTGCGGGCGTTTGGAGTGCAGCTCAGCTTGGATGACTTTGGCACCGGCTATTCGTCCCTCAGCTATTTACATCAGTTTCCTTTCAATACCCTCAAGATTGATCAATCCTTTGTGCACCAGCTCCGAGCGACGCCCCACGATACGGGGATTGTGCGGGCCATTATTGCCATGGCTCACAGTCTCAACATTCAAACCATTGCGGAAGGGATTGAAACGGCGGACGAGGCGGCGTTGTTGGCGCAACTCGGTAGCCATTATGGTCAGGGCTACTACTTTGCCCGACCCGGCAGCGCGGATGACATGACGCGACGGTTAACCGCAGCAGCGCAGCGGTCTAGCGATCGCTCATCGCAGTAAAGCGCACCTTGAGATTGTCGCGGGGATGCGGAGTCGGGACGGTGACCAAGCTCAAGTCCTGATCGGGCAAGAGCTCCCAGGTGTAATGGCGGAGCAGATGCACGGCAAACAGTTTCATTTCTAAGCGGGCAAATTCTTTGCCCAAGCATTCGCGAATGCCGCCGCCAAAGGGAATGTAACTATACTTGGCGCGACTCGCCTCGTCGGCAAAGCGATCGGGCTGAAAGGTATCGGCGGCTGGATATACGTCAGGATTGAGATGGGTCTGATTGATTTCGTACAGCACAGTCCACCCGGCAGGGATTTGGTAGCCGTTTAGCTCACAGGTTTGCAAGACGGTGCGAAAGCCGCCGCCCACTGGGGGCACCAGCCGCAACACTTCGCGCAGCACCTGATCGAGATAAGTCATCTGCTTCAAGGTTTCTAAGGTCAGGGGGGCTTCAGCAAAGGCAGCTTGCTCGGCTCGCAATTTGTCCCAGACTGTGGGATTTTGCGCAATGAGCAGGCAGTAAGAGGCGATCGCCGAGGTTAGCGTTTCATGCCCCGCAAACAACAGCAGCAAAATCTGATCCTTCAATTCCTCCAGACTCAGCCCTTGTCCATCATCGTCCCGCGCTTGAATCAGTAGGCTCAACGCATCCTGCCCTGGCTCGGAGGCTTGTTGTCGCGTCACAATGGTTTGTTCGATCTCATCCAACAGCAGTTGACGACAGCGTTTGGCTTTGCCAAACCGCGTCCACGGCAGCGCCAGCGGAATCGAAAATAGCCCTTCGCACCAGGTTTCAAATAGCTGGCCCAAGCGAGTTTGTGAACCCTGGTCGAGTCCTACCAGTAGCTTGCAGGCCACATCTAAGGTGTAGTTGCGCAGTTCGGGATACCAGGTGAGATTTCCCTGGGCGGCCCAGCGATCGCTATATTGCGCCGTGATCGTTTGCACCGCGTCGATATATCCCGACAGGGCCCGTGGCATGAAGGCTTGGGCCAGTAACTTGCGCCGATTTTGATGGACGTTGCCCGTTTGCAGCGCGAGCGAGAGGGGTCCCAATAGGGCACGGGTACTGGGCGGCCAGGTCACTTGAAAGTATTGGTTTTCGTGGCTGAAGACGAACTGATTAGCAGCATGGTCCTTGACGAAGACGGTGGGGTTGCCCAGCAGCCGCGTTTTGAAAATGGCACCGTATTTTTGATGCTTTTTGACCGCGTAGTTGCGATCGCGAAAAAAGCTTAAAGTTTCGCCAATTACGGGCAACCCAAACTCACCAGGGGGCACCGGTGACGGGGTAGCAGATGGTTGGGATGCACTCATAAACAGAACCGCGAGAGTCGTTGCCTCTAACTGTACCGATGATTGGACTGGGTGAGCAGAGGTCAGGCGATCGTTGGTTTGCAAAGCCTGGCTCCAGTGGTTAACTTCAAGCTGGG
Organism: Leptolyngbya iicbica LK; assembly: GCF_004212215.1. Taxonomy (NCBI): domain Bacteria; kingdom Bacillati; phylum Cyanobacteriota; class Cyanophyceae; order Leptolyngbyales; family Leptolyngbyaceae; genus Leptolyngbya; species Leptolyngbya iicbica. The sequence goes on along the minus strand of NZ_QVFV01000001.1, from coordinate 1,653,404 downwards.
ACTCTCCCCAACACCAACTGTGTAAACTTCATGACATTGGCGGCAATAGAGCATCACGCCATTTTCAGAATTCGGCCTCCAGCGGCAATATCCTTCTCAGGAACGATGTTTCATTGTGAAGTTTTGTGGATTATGGATATAACTGCCAAAAACTCACTACAAGCTCTATGCCCAGCAAAAAATCTTCTGACGCTGTTTATTCTTATTTGAAATCGATTGGTCGTGTGCCTCTACTCACCCACGAAGAAGAAATTCAGTTGGGTAAACAGGTGCAGCAAATGATGCCGTTTGAGGTCATTTTTGAAGAGCTGACCGAGACTTTGCAACGCGAACCTTCCATGCAAGAGTGGGCTGAGCAAGCACAGGTGGATGTGGCTCATCTGAAACAGGTGGTGCGAGCAGGTCAGCGTGCCAAGTATAAGATGATTGAGGCTAACCTCCGCTTAGTAGTCTCGATCGCCAAAAAGTACACCGATCGCAATTTGGATCTGCTTGATCTGATTCAAGAGGGTTCCATTGGTCTGAATCGCGCTGTCGAAAAGTTCGATCCTGCCAAAGGCTACCGTTTTAGTACCTACGCTTATTGGTGGATTCGCCAGGCCATGACGCGGGCGATCGCTGAAAAGAGTCGCGTTGTCCGCCTTCCCATTCACGTGACTGAGACGCTCAACAAGATCAAAAAAGCGCAACGCCAAATTACTCAGCAACAAGGCCGGACGGCCACGATTGAAGAGGTCGCCGAACAGCTTGACCTGACGCCCAAGCGGGTGCGCGATTGTATGCGCCTATCGCGACGCCCTCTGTCGTTGGAGCTGCGAGTCGGTGACAATCAGGATACCGAGCTTGCCGATTTGTTAGAGGCTGACGGTGACTCTCCCGAGGATTTTGCCACTGAGCGGGCGCTGAAGTCAGATCTGCGCGATTTGATTGCCGCATTGACTCCGCAGCAGCAAGAAGTGCTAACCCTGCGCTTTGGTTTGCAAGATGGCAATCCGCTATCGCTGGAGAAAGTGGGGCGACGCTTGAACGTTAGCCGTGAGCGAGTGCGTCAACTGCAAAAGCAAGCTATCAGCAAGTTGCGACAGCACCGCAGCGAACTCCGCGAATATTTGGCAGCAGTGTAACGCTTGTCTTGCTGCCCCATCGCGGCGCAAGCCCTGGGGTGCAGTCCCAGATTTAATTTCGCAAATCAGACTGATAGCAGCGCTCTCATGGATGGGCGCTGCTTTTTTGTGTTGGGTACCGCGATCGCCTTACTCGGCGGCGAGAAATTGCAGATAGTCACTGCTGAGTTCTTTGACAGCGGCTTCGTACAAGCGCTGACCGTGCTCGGGGGTGGCGAGGGCGGGGTTAGAGCCCATGCGGCCATCGGGATAATGCTGGCGAAAATCGGTGGCGCTGTAGATGGGGTAGCCCGACGGGGCGATTTGCGGGTTCAGTTCGGCCTGTTTGATGTGGTCAGGATAGGCGAATTGGGTCAGGGCGACTTCGCTGGGGGTGGCGTGGGAGCCTTCTTGGTGGCCGTAGAGTTCCTTCGCGATCGCATACACCGAGCGCGCCATGTACCAGTTCGCGACCTTGCATCGTACCCGTCCTGAATTTTCCAGCCCTAGATCGGCCAGATGGGCATACGTTTCTGAGAAAGCGGCCTTGAGTGTCGCCACATTGCCACCGTGCCCGTTAATGAAAAAGAACCGCTCAAACCCATAGCGGGCTAGCGGTTTTACATAGTCTTGAATCAGCGCGATGAGCGTACTGGGTCGCAGACTCATGCTGCCAGGAAAGGCGGTGTGGTGCAGCGCCATGCCCACGTTAATGGTGGGGCCAATCACGGCTCCGGTTTCTTCGCCCACGCCCCGCGCCACGGTTTCTGCGCAAATGGCATCAGTGCCGATGAGCCCCGTGGGGCCATGCTGCTCGGTCGAGCCAATGGGAAAAATAATGCCCTGCGAAGTTTGCAGGTAGGCTTCGATTTCGGGCCAGGTGGAGAGGTGGAGTTGCATGGGGACAGGGCGGCAGGATGTGAGGGTAGCAGAGTGTGAGGGTAATTTCCTCAAGACCTCAAGGTTGCTGTCGGGGTGAGGCACTGCCTCACCCCGACGATCAGGAAGGCTCTTTAAATCACCTTTGTAGGGGCAGCGTCAGTTCTCGGTGTCAGCCAGAGCAGTTAACAAAAAGCTCGTGAATACTTGCGAAATAGTACAAGTATACTGTTATGATTGCGGCATCAGGGCCGAAATGTCATCAATAAACTTTTGATGGTCAATCACGGGTTTGCTGATGTAGCCATCGGCTCCGCTTTGGGCAAGGAAATTTTCGCGATCGCCCTGCATGGCGTGGGCGGTGACCAAAATGACGGGGAGGTCAGCGGTGACCGGATCGGCTTTTAGCATTTGGGTGATTTTGATGCCATCGACGGGCTTGCCCTCAAACAGACTGTGCGATAAGGAGACATCCATCAAAATGATATCGGCTTGGCGATCGCGTGCGATTTCCATCACCTCGGCCACATCTTCCGTGTGTTTAACGTCAAAACCGCCCCGTTTTGACAAAATCTTCGAAAACACACGGGCGTTAATCATGTCATCTTCGACAATGAGAACGGTCTTCATGGTACTTCCTTTAACGGCGTCAGCCTCAGAGCGGGGTCAAATCTTGCTACATTGCCCAGTGTGAATCATCACGCAATCAAGGCATGAATTAATCCTAGCTGCAAGATATTGCAAACTGGCGACATTTGCCTTTACCTTACAGCATTGTTAGTGCCTGTATTGTTAGGCCCAATGCAGGCTGAACAATCTATTAATTCCCAATTTCAGAGGACCGGGATTCATGGCGGATCAACTCAACATACTTTCATCTGGGCAGGTCGTGCCGACCCCTCTGCATACTGAGGTGCAGCGCTCCTATCTGGAATACGCCATGAGTGTCATCGTCGGGCGGGCCTTACCCGATGTGCGCGACGGGCTGAAACCCGTGCATCGTCGCATTCTCTACGCCATGTACGAGTTGGGCTTGAGCCCCGATCGCCCCTTTCGTAAATGCGCCCGCGTGGTGGGGGATGTGCTGGGTAAATATCACCCCCACGGTGACCAGGCGGTGTATGACGCCCTGGTGCGCATGGTGCAGGATTTTTCCAGTCGGTACCCGTTGCTGGCGGGGCACGGCAACTTTGGCTCGGTGGACAACGACCCCCCGGCGGCGATGCGTTATACCGAGACGCGCTTGGCCGCCGTCAGTTTTGAGTCGCTGTTGGACAACATTGGCGAGGCGACGGTCGATTTTATCGACAACTTTGACAACTCGCAGCAAGAGCCGATTGTGCTCCCGGCGCAATTGCCGAACCTGTTACTGAATGGCTCGTCGGGCATTGCGGTGGGCATGGCGACCAACATTCCGCCCCACAATCTGGGAGAGGTAGTAGATGGGTTGATTGCGCTGATCGATCGCCCCACCCTCTCTGATGAGCGGTTATTTGAGCTGATCCCTGGCCCGGACTTTCCCACTGGGGGTGAAATCATTGATGCCAAAGGGGTGCAGGATGCCTACCGTACCGGACGCGGCAGCATTCCCGTGCGGGGCATCACCCAACTGGAGGAGGTGCGACCCGGTCGCGGACGACAGCGACGGACGGCGATTATCGTGACGGAGCTGCCGTATCAGGTCAACAAAGCGGGGTGGATTGAGAAGGTCGCCGACCTGGTCAACAACGGTCGCTTAGAGGGCATTGCCGACATTCGGGATGAGAGCGATCGCGAGGGGATGCGCGTCGTCATCGAACTCAAGCGCGAAACGCAGCCGGAAGTGGTGCTCAGTGCGCTGTATCGCCAAACCCAGTTGCAGCATAACTTTGGGGCGATCATGCTGGCTCTGGACAATGGTCAGCCGCAGCAGATGTCGTTGCGAGAGATGCTGAACGCGTTTCTCAACTTTCGCGAGCAAACGCTGGTGCGCCAGTATCGGTATGACCTGGAAAAGACAGAAAACCGCCTGCACATCGTGGAGGGCTTGATTCGGGCGCTGGAAAATCTGGATCAGCTGATTGACATCCTCCGTCATGCGCCGGATGGCACCACGGCTAAGGTGTCGCTGGGAGAGGCCTTCGAGTTAAGCGATCGCCAGTGTGATGCCATTCTCGCCATGCCGTTGCGGCGGTTGACGGGGTTGGAACGGCAGAATCTGCAAACGGAATATGACGAACTCACCGCCCATCGGGATGAACTGTTGCGGTTGCTGAACGATCGCAATGAGTTGCTGAAGGCGCTGAAGAAAGAGCTGCGATCGCTGAAGAAAAAGTTCGGTGATGAGCGGCGTACTCGCATTCAAAGTGAGGCAGAACGTCAGGAAGAAACCGAGCAATTGGCAGAAATTCTCGCGGAACACAAAGAAGAAGACGTTGTGCTGGAATTTAGCCAAAAGGGCTATGTGCGCCGCTCCACCACTCGCGCCTATCAGCGCCGACAGGCCCGTCAAAATGACCGCGATCGCCAGGAATTCCAAGAAGAAGAAGATCCGACGTTGCAGACAGAGGCGGCGAATACTGCCGAAGAGTTGCTGGTGCTGACCCGCGACGGCAAGGCTTTCACCCTCACTGTGGGCGAGATTCCCCAAACGTCGCGTCAGTCTAAAGGGGTGCCGCTGGTCAACCTGTTGCCCAATTCGGCGGGTAGCGACCCGGAGGCGATCGCCACCCATCTGGTGCTCACAGAAGCCGCACTGACCCACGATTTGGTGTTGTTGACCCGGCTTGGCAAAATTAAGCGGGTGCCGCTGTCAGATTTTCAAAATCTGACGGGGCGGGGCCTCACCGCTGTCAAGTTGAAAAAAGGCGACGAACTGGCGTTTATCACGTTGGTGCAGGCCGACGAAGAACTGGCGATCGCCACGTCGGGGGGACGATTGATTCGGTTTGCGGTGAATGATGAGAACTTACCCGTGATGGGCCGCACCGCCCAGGGGCCACAAGCGCTGCGCCTGCGCAAACAAGAGAGCATTGTGGGCTGTGTCCGCATTCAGCAAGCGGATGATTGTGTGTTGATGGTGTCGGCGGCGGGTTTTGCCAAACGACTGCCCATTGGCGGCATTCACCTGGGGGCGCGGGGCGGCATTGGTACTCAGGCGTTCTTGTTCAAGCAAAAGACGGATCATCTGGTGGCGATCGCCCCCAGTCCCCTCAATGGGGAAATGACGGTGGTGACCTCCCAGACCCGCTGTGCGCAAATTCCCATTGATACGATTCCCCGCCAGGGCCGCGACACCCCGACCAATTATCGCCTGAGCAAATTTGCCAAAGGTGAAAGAATTGAGACCGTTACGCTGACCGCCTTGGTTGATAATGAGACCAATACGGCCAGCGATGACGATTCTGAAGAGTAGTTGCTGCTAGCCAACCCCTGCCGGACTCTCTGGTTCCGGATTGGCACATCGATCAAGATTCGTGGAGGAGCCATCCACCGTGGCGCAGGTTGTCCTAGAAAATTTGTACAAAACCTTTGTGGGGCAAAGTCGGGCGCAGTCGAGTGAGGACGGCGAAACGGCGGCGGAACAGGCCGTGCTGCGGCGCATCAATCTGAAAGTGCCGGATGGCGAATTTATGGTGCTGGTGGGGCCGTCGGGCTGCGGCAAAAGCACCCTGCTGCGCTTGATTTCGGGGTTGGAAGAAATTACGGCGGGCAATATTTGGGTGGGCGATCGCCAGGTGAACCAACTGCCGCCCAAGCAGCGGGACATTGCCATGGTGTTCCAAAGTTATGCGCTGTATCCGCACCTGACGGTGTACGACAATCTCGCGTTTGGTCTGCGACGCATGGGGGGTAGTCGCGCCCAGCTCTTAGCCGAGCCGAGTGATGCCCCTGTGAATGCGGAACTCGACGCCAATCAGCAATTGCAACAAGCGCTGGCCAACCGCACCCGTTGGCAAACGGCCCTCTCTGGCGCGACGCGACGCCTGCCCAAAGGATTGCGGTATTTGGCTCCAGCGGACAAGCTGATCGATCAGCGGGTGCGATCGGTCGCCCAAATGCTGCAAATTGATAGTTTGCTGAACCGCTTGCCCCGTCAGCTCTCGGGGGGGCAAAAGCAGCGAGTGGCGTTGGGACGGGCGATCGCCCGCAATCCCCAGGTCTTTTTGATGGATGAGCCGCTGTCGAACTTGGACGCCAAGCTGCGCACGGAAACCCGTGCCCAAATTGTGAACCTGCAACGGCAACTGGGCATCACCACCATTTACGTCACCCACGACCAGGTGGAAGCAATGACCATGGGCGATCGCATCGCGGTGATGAATGCCGGACAAATTCAGCAGTGCTCGACCCCGCTGGAACTGTATCGCCGTCCCGCCAACCGCTTTGTGGCCGCCTTTATTGGCTCGCCGCCGATGAACTTTTTGCCGGTGCAAGTTCAGGCCCCGCTGCTGGTGTCTCATCCGGACTTTCGCCTGACCCTGCCTGGTGAGTGGGAAGACACCCTGAAACCCTACGACGGTCAAGCCGCCATTCTCGGCGTGCGTCCCGAACATTTCACCCTCAGCTCTCCCGCGCCCAAAAACCTGCAAGTCCACGTCCGCCGCATTGAAGCGTTGGGCAGTGAAACTTATTTGGCGGTGCAGTTTGGGGCAGACACTCTGCAAGTCCGGGTGGAGCCCGATCGCACTTTTGAGATTGGGGAAGAGCTGTGGTTGGCGATCGCCCCGGACAAAGTCCACCTCTTCGACGCCACCACCGATACCGCCCTCTTTCCCTAAAAACAAGGGAACGCACCCTTTCAGCCTCCAGGGGACGCACCCTTTCAAAGGGTGCGTCCCCTTTGCCCCTTAATCAAACATCAAGTGCTGGATGGAGCGATCGGGCGGACTGTCCTGCTCGACGAATTGCCGATAGGTGGTGACGGAACCCGCCTGTGCCAGCACGGCTTCCCGTTGCGGTAAAGTGCCCGCCCGCAGCTCGACATAGTCTACATAGCTTGAAAACTCCCACTCGGCGGGATGCGCCACCAGCCCCGCTTTCACGGGATTGAGGTGAATGTAGCGCGTCAAGTGCAGCAAATAGTCATCGCGATCGACGGGCAAGGTCTGAAACCGCCCCTGAAACAGACTGCCGCAGCAATCGTAGCGGCGGTTGATGGCGTTGGTGTAGGACAGGGTGAGGCGTCGCATGGCGGCGTCGAGGTCGGCGGCTCGCAAGTAAATCAAAAAGTGGTAGTGATTGGGCATGAGGCAGTAAGCGACGACGTGAACCGTGGCGGTGGCGACGTAATGGCGAAACTGCTGCAAAAAGAACAGATAGTTGGCCCGCTCAAAGAAGATAATTTGCCGATTGTTGCCGCGATTGTAGAGGTGGTAGTAGTGGCCGGGGCTCACGGCTCGCGGGCGTCTGGGCATGGTGGTGCAACCTGAGAAGTCTCCATGGTCAGCATGCCCACTTCCTTAAGGGGATGCACCCAGGGGACGCACCCTTTCAAAGGGTGCGTCCCCTTAATCTTGCTGAGCTTGCTGGCGAATTAGCTTTTGTACGTTGATCAGGGCACGATTCAGCTCTGGGCCTTTGTAGTCAGGATTTTTGAGATAGGCGACCTGCTCTTGTTCCAGCATCAGCACATCTTGCTTCACGAGACCGGCGAGTAGCCCCTGCGCTGCATTAAACAAGCGATTTTTGACAAAGCGACGAAAGGCCATGGGCAATTTGTGCAGCCGATGGAACCGCTTGAGTGACGTGAAATGGATCAGGTAGGCGCGGGTGTGGGTGGGGCTAATGGGGCAAAAGAGGCAGCAGATTTTGAAATCTTGCCCCAGAGTCGAGACCCAGTGGGGATAGACATAACTGACGCGCAACTCTTCAGGGTGCAGCTGACGCAGGGCCGGGATAAAGAGCTGGGAGACCGACCAAATTTTGTCGATGCGGTAGTAGCTCTGGGCGTTGTAGAGCACATCGACCCGCTGGTCGGTCGCTTCTAAGGTGTCGAGCACAGGATTAGCCCAGGCTTGCAGGTCGTCGTGCAAGCGCCCGTGGTACATGTCCATCAAGTTTTCGATGAGAAATGAGTAATGGGACTCCACATCGATGACGGTAAAGCTGGCGATGTAGTTGATGTGCTCCCACTCCGGCAGGCCCATCGGTTGAATGTTCTCCCGTTCGAGCTGATCGCGATCGCCAGGAAATAGCCACACAAACCCATTCAAATCTTGAACAGGATAGGTTTTGAGCTGACAACTCGGCAGCTTTTGATGGTCGGCCAGGTAAGGAACGTGGCTGCACTGCCCCGCTGCGTCAAAGCGCCAGCCGTGATAAATGCATTCCAGCTCGCCATCGGTGACTTCGCCCTCGCTGAGCTTGACCTGGCGATGAGGACAGCGATCTTCCAGTGCTTGAATGTGCCCTTCGGTATCGCGATACAGCACGATCGCTTCCCCCCAAAAGGTGGCGCCCAGCGGTTGGTCGGTGACTTCTGCCGATCGCGCGACCACGTACCAATGGTTGGGGTTGGGACCGAGCGATCGCACATCTTGGCGACCACCCGCCGCAACCGTCAGATCAGCACCAGATTGAGAGGGCAAAGCAACCATGGGGGAGGGGACTCCTCAGCACGAGTACGACGAGAACAGCAAACGGTTGGAGCAAATTCTACCAGCTAGATTTTGAGCACGCCTTCGGGATTCACTGACAAAATGGGACGACGCTGGGCGCCCTCTTGTTGCAACACGGCGTTGGCCGCCAGCAGACCGCTGCTCACCGCCCGTTCCATCAGGCCGCAAGGGAAGGGCATCTTGACCCAGTCGCCCGCGAACAGCAGATTGGAAGCAGCGGTGGTGGTTTCGGGGCGATCGCCATAGCTGCCGGGGGGAAAGCCCGCAAAGTTTTTCTGATTCACCAGTTGCTTGTGCAGCAGCGTGGCGTCTTTCAACGTCGGGACAATCTCGAATAGTTCGGACTGGAAGGTGTCGAGCAACGCTTGCTGGGTGGGAAATTCCTTTTCCTTGTAGCAGTAGGCATGGAGTTCGACGACGCTGCCCCCAGTGCGCTCGGCCCAGTCAATGTAGTCTTCTTGAATGCGGTGATACAGCGTGATGCTGTCCGTCAAGCGATAGCCCGAGAGGGAGGTGAACCAGCTATGCTCCCAGTCAAAGTCGCGATCGAACCAGAACCGCCCCACCGCAAAGGGATCGGCCACCTGCAACTGCTCGACTTGACGGGACACCGTCGGCTCCACCTGACCTTGAGAAAGGGACATCAAGTGTTTGATGCCGGGAATATCGGCGGCCAGCACAAAGTAATCGGCGTCTACTGTAGTGTCGGTGGCTCCCCCCGTGGCAGGCGCTTGGGCCAAGAGCTGAATTTGGTCCCCCTGGCGATCGACCACCCGATAGCGGGTGAGATTTTCACGGGCAGGCCCCCCGAGGACCTCGCCGTCCTGGGCATACACGGCCCCGTGGCAGGGACAGGCGTAGCCACCGTCGGTACTAACTTGCACCGTTTTTTGCACGGTGCAGCCCTGGTGGGTGCAGGTGAGAGATAGCGCTTCTTGGGTGCCAGGCTGGTGACTGAAGACGCGATCGCCCGCCCCAAAGTATTCCATCTCGTCGGTGCTCAGCAGCGGATTGCGATCGACCCAAAAGGCCACCGGGTTTGCCGCCACCGAGCCCTGGTGGTAAGTCACTTGGTGAATGTTGTGGTCTTGCCAGCCGAGTTGGCTCACGGTAGCACCAGTAATCACCTGACCACCATTGTCTTCAATGGCCGCCACGATGGGATCGACGAGGCTGCGGCCCATGTCCTGGCAGGTGCCATTAAAAGCGAGCCCTTCCGGATTGCCAAAGAAATAGAAGTGGAAGAACTGCATCAGTTCCCCCGCACTCATCACATCCGGTGCATTCAGGCTGGACTTGGCAAAGGGCAAAAAATAGAGGTCGTAGAGCCCTTGGGGGAAGTCTTCCTTGACCCATTCCGCGACGGACATTTGGTCGAGGCGGTCAAAACTCTGGGGCGTGCGGAAGCCAGTGATTTCTCGAAAGACTTCCAAATGCTTGAGCTTGGCGAGGTTGATGCCCCACTTCAAGCGATTCGGTGAATTAATGGCCAGATCCACCACATTCCACGGAAAGGCCGAGTGGCTGGGACGAAAGACTTCGGGCTGATAGCCGTCTTTGTAGACGACCGAATAATAGTCGAGGGATTTAAAATTTTGCCGAATCTGGAGTTCTTCGACCAGGCCAAACAGGTTGTAATACTGCGGAAAAAAGCCGTGAAAGCCATGCTCCATCATGAAGTGGTCGTCGCCGACTTGGATCGGCCAACTCGCGATTTTGCCGCCGAGTTGGGGCGATCGCTCCAATAAAGTGACCCGCACCCCCCGCTGGCTCAGCTCATAGGCGGCTGCGAGGCCCGCCAAGCCTCCACCAATCACCACTGCCTTGAGGTCGCGACCGGGTTGGCGTGGCAAGGCCAAACGATCTTGATGATGGATGGTGGGTTGCGGTTTGCTAAATCGAGAGTAGCCGACACCAGCGGCTAACGTACCAAATCCGAACAGTTTGAGCACACTACGACGGGAGAGCGCCTGTAGAGACGAAAGTTCCGGGAGTGAGGACATGTATTCCGCAATCAGTAGACAAAGGGGTGTTTGGTCGGGTCGCTAGAGGCCGGGTTTGGCCATGGCGATACCGTATAGACAGTCGCCCAACCATGGACAAAACGATGAGTCTCTAGGGATTTCTTAAACACATGGGGTAAATCTTAACAACAGTCACTCAACTTTTGGTAAGAATTTGGTCCCCTGCCCCAGGCTGGAACAATGATCCTTCCTTATCAATGGCGAAGGTGCCACGACGTCTCGGACATCGTCGCGATGCATGACTGATGGCAGCCCCTAGCGATCAGTCGGCCAAAAACTGATCCATGCTGGCGGGTATTAAGTCGGTAGCGTCCGTCTCAGTCACCTCAGCAGCGGTGTTGATAACGGGCAGCGGCGTGGTGGATGTTGTCGCTGGCGGGACTGGGGACAATGAATCAGCTGACTCATCCACATCACTAACCGGCGCGGACTCGACGGTCGCGGGCGGCCTGGTGCGGGCGCTGGCATTGCCCAAGGTTTCTAAGGTCAAGACTTGAGGGGGGGTCGCGTCAGGCGGGTAAATCAGCTCAACGGTGACATTTTGTTGAGCGTTAGGGGGTAAGGCCAAGCGCAAGAGCGGCTCACCTTCTTCGCCCTGGCGTTGGACGACGTGAATGTAGCGAGTTTGCTGTTGTCCGGTTTCAGTTTCGTACTGCACGCGGACGGTGCCCCGGAAAAAGATCCGATCCACCGGATTCCGCAAAAACCGCAGCCCATGCTTCAAGGTCTCGTCTTGTAGGGGAGTTTGCAAACTCAGGGCAATGCGCTGGGGACGATCGGTGGCATTATGCAGCGGCAAGCGAATTTTGTAGTGCACCCCATAGTTGCCGTGGGCGCGATAGGCCGTATCAGAATAGCGCGCCAACATCGGGGCACTTTGAATTTGGCTCGTGCCAAAGGTGTTGTAGTCAACGGTGCTGATGACGTAAGAAACGGCTTCGCCAGCGGCCGGAATCGTCAGATAGTCGGCGTCCTCTTCATCGACGGCGCGGGCTTCCCATTGTGACCCTTGGGCGACGCCAGCGACGCGACCATAGAAAAAGCGGCTGTCTTCGTCACTTTTGGCATACTCTTCCGGGTTGGTGGGCGGAATGTCGCGGGGACCAGCCAGCCGACCATTAACCAATAATCTCAGCCATTCTTGCAGGGTCGGGGCACGTTCTTCACCCTCGTCGGTGCGGGGCGCATACATGGCCAGGGTGGCCGCATACACAGGACCATCACTTTCTAGATGTAAGAGCAGCGATCGCCCATTGCTGGGTAAGGGGCGACCATCAGCACGGGGCACTACTGAGGCAACGGGGTAGCCCTGAAAGTTGTTAGGCGCACCCGGCAAGATCGAACCCGGTGGCAGGGTGGCATCAGCTGCAAAAGGCAAGCGCCGCAGGGGAATTGGCGCATTCACTAATAAATATGTTTGTTCGGGAGGAATGACAATCTGCCGGGGCCATTGAGACTGACGACGCTGCTGCAAGACGTCGGCGACTGTGCGACTGCCCGGTCCAGAAAAGACGGAGCCGTCTGGATTGAACCGCAGGGCGGGCAAATTGTAAAACGGTGCTTCTTGGCTGAGGTAGCTGACCCCTTGCCCAATCGTTAACGTGACGGGTTCAGGGTTGGGGTTATAAATCACACCGCCAATAAAGAGTGTGCGGCGATCGTCGGGCACGAGCCCCCGAGCGATGTGATGGGCAAAAAAGTCAAACCGCCCTTCAAAGGCGAAATCCAGGTGGGCGTCGGCATGAGCCATCTCATCACCGGGGAAGGTGGAGAGCAGAATGCCATCTTGCTGTACCAACTCTGGACTATTGCTATTGAAGACAGGAACGTTGTTCAGTTGGCCTGGCAGGGGCAGCACATCGTGATACAGCGTAAATTCGTCCGGAATTCGCGGCAGGGCCTGCCCCTCGATCGCGGGTACAGCGGCCACAATGGGCGCTGGTGACGGGGGTATGGGGGCATTCACAACGGTGGGAGCCAGCGAAAGCCATGCAAGTGCAGTAAACATAGGCAAATCGTAACAAGACGTAGAATCACTCGACCGCTATGGGTCCCGGTAGAAGCGTAAATTAGACGATCAAACAGCAATGCATTGATTAGGCGGCGATCGCCATCGTTCGGTATGTCGTTTTAATATGCCCTCAGCACTGAATGCAAATAGCGCCAGATACCAAAATATCACTCTGTTACACTTCGTGAACATCAGGCCACTATCTTCTCGGGTCGGTCGCAGGGGATGAGTGCTTACAACACAGACTAGTCAAGGGATCAAGGGAATCGAAAATCTCTTGCTAGCAAGTGCAGGAAATGGGGCGATGCCATGCGGGCACCATCCTTGCCAATAATCAGATTATGGGTGATGACGCTCAGCAGAGGGACGAGATGCCTGGTGCTGGCAACGGCTCAGAGCATCCGTCAAGGCCGCTCTGAAGTGTGACTCATCGTGACTCCAAGAGGGGCGGATATCAGTAACACAAGAGCACCAACGGGAGTGACCTGATTCTGGATCGCAGGCGTTATACTACTGAATAGTCATATGTTCATTAAAAGTGGGGTTTTGTCGTGGACCATTCTGCTTCTTTGATTTTTCGGCAACTGTTCGATCTGTCGTCTTCGACCTACACCTATCTCCTGGCGGATCCACAAAGCCGGGAAGCAGTGTTGATTGATCCGGTTTTTGAGCAGCACGATCGCGATCGGGCACTGATTGAAGAATTGGGGCTCACCTTGCTGTACACGCTGGATACTCATTGCCATGCCGACCACGTGACTGGGGCTTGGCGGTTGCAGCAGTCCTGCGGTTCACAGATTGCTATCTCGGGGCGCTATGGCGACATGATTGAGGGCGCCGACCGACTGCTGGATCATGGCGACACTATTCAATTTGGCGGGCGATCGCTGTCTGTCCGAGCGACCCCCGGCCATACAGACGGCTGTGTCACTTACGTGTTGGATGATCAGTCGATGGCCTTTACGGGCGACTGTCTGTTGATTCGGGGGGCCGGACGCTGCGATTTTCAGCAGGGCAATGCGTCAGTGATGTACCACTCCATCAAAGAGCAGATTTTTACCCTGCCAGATACCTGTGCCATCTATCCGGGACACGACTACAGCGGTCGCACGGCTTCCACCGTGGCAGAAGAAAAACAGTACAACTCGCGCATTGGCGGCCAGGCGACGGAAACAGACTTTGTCGGCTATATGGATAATTTGGGCTTGCCCCACCCGAAAAAGATTGACATCGCGATTCCGGGAAATTGTCGGTGTGGCCGACCCGAAGACGGGCAACTGCCTGGCGTGATTGATTGGGCTCCGGTGCGTCAGACCTATGGCGGCTTACGCGAGATTGAGCCGCAGTGGGTGGCCGAACATCTCTCAGAGGTGACGGTGATCGACGTCCGGGAGGCGGATGAATTTAATAATCGCTTGGGTCACATCGCTGGAGCCCAGTTGATTCCCTTGGGGGATTTGCGAGACGCGATCGCCCAAATTCCTCAAGATCGGCCAGTGGTGACGGTTTGCCAGTCGGGCAGTCGCTCGGGGCAGGCGACGGTCATTCTCCGTAAGGCTGGGGTTGAGCAAACTGCCAATTTGCGGGGGGGCATGTTGGAGTGGAACCACGCGGGATTGCCGGTGGAAAGACAGTCCCCGGTTGGCGTGGCAGAATAAGTCTCTGGACGGGGATGTCGTCGTTGGTCATTGAGGCTGCGGGCAGTTTGGGAATCTGGCGGCTGGAGTCCGGTCAGACTAGACGATGGCGAAATAGCGAATCGGATGGGCGATCGCTGCAAGGAGCACAGACCGCGGTGAATTTAACGGAGCCTCAAGCGATCTCGTGGCCAGAACCAGAGACGACTCATGTGTGGCAATTGCGCGGTGCGGCGGCCCAGGAGGCGCGATCGCACTGGCAAGGCTGGTTATCGTCGGATGAACAAGCCCGCTGGCAGCGCTATCGTCGCGCAGCTGATCGCGATCGCTTCCTGTGCAGTCGCGGTGGCTTACGTTACCTATTGGCGAGTTATCTGCAACAGCCACCTGCCAGTATTCAGTTGCGGTACGGAGCCCAGGGGCGGCCAATGCTCGCGGCGGCATCGGTGCCTTTACATTTCAACGTGGCGCACAGCGGCGACTGGGTAATCTGGGCCTTCAGTCGCTGTCCATGGCTTGGGGTCGATGTGGAAGTATTGCAGCCCCGGCGGCGACTGCGATCGCTGATGCAAAAATGTTTGACGCCGGCAGAGCAGGCCGATGTCTTGCGCGACCCAACTGCTCAACTGGCCCGGTTTCTCACCATGTGGACGGTCAAAGAAGCTCACCTAAAGGCTGTAGGGCTGGGGTTGAGCTATCCCCTCCGAGACGTGCAAGTGGCTTTGCAGCCTCAGCCTCAGCTGGTGCGCCCCGCAGTGACGCCGACCAACGCCGGACGGGCTTGGCACGTTCAGGTGTGGCCGCCTGATGCTGGGGCGATCGCGGCGATTTGCGTTGGTCAGTCTCCTGTTGCCGTTGATTTTGTTGACTTGGCCCCTTGCACAACCACAGCTGTGACGGACACAAAAAGTCCCCAGAAGCTGATTGACAACTTCTGAGGGACTTAAAACTCAGTTAATTCAAGCGATCGTCGTTAATTGTCGTTAATTGCCGAGGACTTCGACCCGAACGGTGCCAACGCCTGCTAGGTGCAGACCAATTTCGCGAGCGGCACCTTCTGAGAGGTCAATCACCCGACCGTGGGAATAGGGGCCTCGGTCGTTGATGCGCACCACCACTTGACGATTGTTGCTGACGTTCGTCACCAGCACCCGAGTCCCAAAAGGCAACGTCCGGTGCGCGGCTGTTAAGGCGTGGCGATTAAACCGTTCGCCACTCGCGGTCGAGCGGCCGTCAAAGCCAGGCCCATACCAAGAGGCGGTACCCGAGAAGCTAGAAACTACGCCCCAGTTAGTCTGGGCTACGGCTGCGGGGGCCGGTGCGCCTTCAACTTCGGTCAGTTCTTCTGATGCGCCCAGTAGGTTACGCAGGCGATTGGCTGCCTGCAACGCATCGGTCTGAAGCTGACCCGTCGGGTTGACATAGCGGACGGCCTCATTAATGGCGACTAAGTCTTCGCCATCGAGGGTGAGGGCATATTCTTCGGCAGCGTCATTCCAACGCACCCCAATGGCATGGGGGTCACCACCAGCCTGGTAAAAAGCATCGATCGCACGGGCGACGGCTTCAGCTCGATTGACCAGTTCATCACTGGTGGTAATGGCCTTCGTCGTCGCGTCGGTCTCTAAGTCGTCGACAAAGGTCAGCACCGGCAAGTTGTCGATGTGCAAAATGGCGATCCGCTCGCCTTCGAGCGTGTGGGCAGCAATTCGGAAAAGGTCTGAAAGTTCAGCCGCTTCAGGGGTTAACCGAGCGGAGTTGCGATCGCCTGAACGGGCTTCAGGGGTGGCTGCGTCCCGTTGATCGACAGCGACTTCGAGAGTTTCCTGTAGGTTCGCGTGAGCATTCCCTAAGGTTTGCTCAGCGCTTGCGGCTAAAGGTGCGCCCGTGGCACATACCACTGCGGCGACCGTCAAGCTGCGACACAAGTTCTGAATCATATAGTTTCCAAGAGCTCAACATGGTGGTGTTGTGACGGGCTGAGCTGCAAACCAGCCAGCCAGCGATCAAAGGCTGAGTGAATTGGCGGTTGCCGTTAACTCAGACCCTTGAAAATCACGTCCACCTCGACATAACCCTTCAAGTTCATTTGAACGACCCGTACGTTAGCACGAAGAATTCGATTGGCAATCCGCAGAAAACCCAGCAGATTTCCCCAAGGCTGAATGTCAGGATTTCTTGAAAATTAGACGGAATCGATCAGATCCTTGTGAAGTGCGTTGTTGAGGCGCTGATAGTCAGGCTTGTATAGTCAATAAAACTTATCGTTTGCCGACCCAAGATTTTGAAAAAGCAATTGGATTTTCGGTGATGGGAAGTGTGCCATTTTCTAAATTGGCTACCGGTAATGCAACTTTTTGCAGTGCCACCTCTGGGGACAATGCTGCGTTATTGATAAGCCGTAATTATTTTACGCCGCTGCTTTTTTGATGAGTTGCTCAGTTGCGACTTTGGGTGACTCGGTACGGTTAAGCGGTGAGGGAATCATGGCAGCGATCGCTGGCGCTGTGCTTGGTCGGTATTGTGATGTCGGGTTTGCTGCTAAGGAATTGGAATTAAATTAAGTATGAACAGCCGAGACGGCTGTTCAAGAGCAGTCAAGATGCCTGCCCGACAAAACTTGGACTTTATAAAATCCTGATTCCTAAGTCGATTTTGGTGTTTGCACAACCGTCAGCCCAGTGTCGGGGCTGTTTCTCGGTCAGATCAACCGATAGGGTAGGCATGAATGCGAGGGCATTAGCCTCTCTGGCGGTTGGTTTTGCGTTGTTGGGAATGTCGCGATCGCGGCGGCGGCGGTGGTTCTGTCAATAGGGTGACCATTTGCCCAGAAAATATATAGATGTCACGCTGTCACAACGGCATGTGTGGAGTTCGTTTTAAGGGGCAAAGTTTATGGATTATCAAGAGGCCGGAGTCGATGTCGTGGCGGGCCGCGCCTTTGTCGATCGCATTCAACAAATGGTCAGCAGTACGCGCCGTCCCGAGGTGCTAGGCGGCTTAGGCGGTTTTGGGGGATTGTTTCAACTGCCGACGGGGTATGAAACCCCGGTGTTGGTGTCGGGTACCGATGGCGTGGGCACCAAGCTCAAAGTGGCCCAAACGCTCAATCGGCACAATACGGTAGGTATCGATTTAGTGGCGATGTGCGTTAACGATGTGTTGACCTGTGGGGCGGAGCCGCTGTTCTTTTTGGATTATTTGGCAACAGGCAAACTGGATGCCGAGCAGTTAGCCGCAGTTGTGGAAGGCATTGCCACGGGGTGTCGGGAGACCGGGTGTGCGTTGATTGGGGGCGAAACGGCGGAAATGCCGGGATTTTATGGTCCTGGAGAATATGATTTGGCGGGCTTTTGTGTCGGCATTGTGGAAAAATCGGCCATTCTAGACGGGTCGCAGGTGACGACCGGGGATGTGGTGATTGGCCTGGCGAGTCGCGGCATTCACAGTAATGGTTACAGCCTGGTGCGCAAGATTATGGCGGAAGCGGAGCGGAGCGATCGCGCCACGCCTGGCTATGACTGGGCCGAGTGTCCGGCCTTATTGAATGGCGCTTCTCTGGCCGAGACCTTGCTGACGCCGACCCAGCTATATGTCAAGCCAATTTTGGCGGCCCAGCAGGCGGGGTTGGCTATTCACGCCATGGCCCACATTACCGGGGGCGGGTTGCCCGAAAATCTGCCGCGCTGCCTGAGCGATCGCCATTCAATTGTGCTTAAGCCGGATAGCTGGCCCGTGTTGCCGATTTTTGAGTGGTTAGCAGCGGCGGGTCAGGTGTCGCCGGAGGCGATGTACAACACCTTTAATATGGGCATTGGCTTTGTTGTGATCGTGCCGTCTGCGCAACAGGCGGCGGCGATCGCCCATTTTCAGGTGCAAGGGGTGGCGGCCTATGCGATCGGAGAGGTCATCGATGGCGATGGTCGGCTGAGCGGCATTCCCGGTGTGGCATAAAGCCGATAATCAGGGAGTCGCGACGGCTTCGGAGAGCAACACGACTTCGCTACTATCCACAATGAAGGCCCCAAAGCGGCTGTTGCTCAGCGTCTGTAACACTTGCGCGGCCGCCTGCGGGTCAGTGCTCTGGGTGGCGAGCAAAAAAGGCCGCTGTTGATAAATGGCGAGTCCCACGGGCTGATTAAGGGATTGCTGGAGCTGTTTGGCGATGTCGGGGTTATTGCTGTAATTCACCAATACGGCATAGCCCTCGCCTAACAGTTTGGGGGCGTATGCGACTTCGGCAGCGGCCACGGGGTCGGTTACTGCGGGCGTCGGCTCCGGCGTGGTCGGCTGCGCAGGTGCCGGTTCGGGCGTGACTGCTGGGGCGACGGGCTCGGCGGCGATGGGAGTGCTGGTGGTCACTTCGCCGGGGGCGGCGGGCCGGGCGACAAAGGCTTGGGCGCCTTCGGCTTCGGTCAAGTATTGCGCCCAGGCATTAGCGTTTTCCAAACTGGTGAAACCACCGGCCCGGACCACGACATCGTCCAGATAGCGACACACACTCACGATGGTGGTGGTGGGCAACAGGTTTTGAATGCGATCGCGGGCTTCGACCGTATCACCCTGCACGAGCAGCAGATACTCGTTCGCATTAGGGGGCGCACAGGGGGGAAACTCATCGGCCCCGGCCCGGGGCGCCGTCACACTACCCGCTGCGATCAACAAGGCTAAGCTCCACCACCGCAGATGTTTCATCCCAATCATTCGCCCATTACCCAAAACAGTGCATTTAGCAAGGTCAAATCTAGCTCCCTATATTGACACATCCTCTCAGGATTACCACCCGCTGTAGAGGCTTTGTAATGCGAAGCGCTGACCTGGACGCTAAATCAGACGGACGACGATTAGCCGTCTGCCATCATGGGACTAGGAGACGGACGATTGGTCGCTGGGGTTTCCGGCGGCGGATTTGTGGGGAGCGATCGCCGCCGTTCGGCCATGAGTTTGGGCCGCAAATATAGGTTTTCCAACAAAACTGCTCCGCCAGCGATCCATGGCGGCACCACCAACGCCCCGATAATGCCCAAGACCTGAGTGCCCCCCAGCACGGCAAGCAGCTGATAAAGCGGATGCACACCCACCGATGTGCCCACCAGCAAGGGGTCGAGCACGTAGGTCTCTAAATTTTGGATAACTACATATAGAATGAGCACCCAAACGACCGTCCAGCCCCCTTGGGAGATGGCGACGACCAGGGCGGGAATGGCCCCCAAAATCGGCCCCAAAAAGGGAATGAGATTGGTAAAGCCGGAGATAGCCCCCAGGCCCAAGGCAAAATCTGACAGGCCCAAAATGGTAAGGCTGACGGTGGTAGCGACAGACAAAATAGTCGAAACTAGCAAGCGTCCCCGGATGTAGCTGCCGATGCGATTGCTCATGGGGCCAACCTGGGCGGCCAGGCGATCGTCCCAGGGTTGGGGCAACAAGCGCACTAAATTTTTCACCAGCGTACGACTATCGGCCAGCATGTAGCCCGATAAAAACAGGGCCAAAATCACGCTAAAAAAGCCGCCCAAAATGCCCGTCGTCAGTCCGTAAGAACGCACCAAGAGCTGCTGACTTGACCGAATCACCCAGCGGGTGAGGCCCTGTACATCCACAAAGCGGTTGATGAGCTCGCTGGCAAAGTCGGGGCGCTCGTCGTTGAGGCTGACGACCCAACTCTCGGCATAGTCGAGAATTTGCTTGAGGGAAACCGGAATTTGGCGGATCAACCGTTGGATTTGTTCTACGACGGTGGGCCCTACCCAAAAGGCGACGCCAGTGATGATGGCGGCGATCGCGAGATACGTCAGCACCACCCCTAACCAGCGCGGCACCCGATAGCGCTCGGCCCAATCAACCACGGGGGCGATCGACGCGGCCAGAACGATCGCGATCATCACCAGCAAAAATAAGCTCCGCAGCTGCCATAACAGCGCCAGCAACGGGACTGCCAACACCAGCAAAACCACGCTGCTAAGGGAAATGGATATGCGCTGTTCGTCAGAAGAAGCCATACAAAACCCGTCGTCCTTTGACGCCGCCTAAACGAGCTGCGGGCGTTCATTCATCTATAACAGATCGCGTCCCGCGAAGGAGTCTGCTGGGCAAGGGAATCCCGACGTTTTAATGATTTGATGCTCAACAGGGTGCTTTGAGGCCTGGGAAAAGCCTATCCACCCACTGACCTACGCCTTAATGGTCTGACCAAAAACTCAAGTAATTGGGGGGCGTCGTAGAAAATAAATGACCAGGCCAAAGGCGGGAATCAAGCGGGCCGACCACAGTGCGACGGGATCTTGCCACTGGCGACGGGCCATGTCGTCCGGCACCAGCCAACCTTGAAACAGCCAGAACACCAGCAGGTCGATCCAAAAAGAGTAGGCGAGGCGATCGCTCTGCACGATTTGCACAAGGTCGGTCCAGCGATCGCTGATGCTGCCAAAATCGGCGCGGCCCCATAGCCCCCACGCGATCGCCGCCAGCAGAATAATCATCAACGCGATGGGATAGGCACGGCTTTCGGTGATGGTCTCTAAACGGTTGAGGGGGCGCGTGGGGCGATCGCGGCGAGATTGTCGTAGCCCCAACCACGGCAGATAAAACACATTGGTCAAAAAGGCAGTGCCGATGAGAAAGGGCAGCATGGGCACGCGCTGTTGCCGACCCTCGATCGCAAATCCCCAGAACAACAGCCCCCAGGTGACGACTACATTAAATAAGCCTTCCAACGCTGGGTGCAGGGTGGGCGCTTGGGCGGGAAAGAGTGCAGGCAACACGAACCAAAAATTGAGGCTGAGTGCCCCCGCTTCGCGCAGAGTATCGGGTGAGGTGTGGAGCAGCGACGGCCCTGGCGGCAAGTCACTCAGCAATAGGTAGCCCACATAGACGACCCAGGCCAGCCAGACCCCACCTCGCTGCCAAGGGCTGCTGTGAGTGGATGCGGCCTCACTGACAGGGGAGATGTTTGCCGATGCGGGCTGAGACGCAGTGGCTGGGGCCGAATCGGAAACCGGATGAGTCATGGGGTGATTGAGGGGATGTCGTCAGAATCAGGAGGCGGGTGGGCGGCTGGAGATCGCGTTGCCAGCATATGGCAACGCCTGGGGTTAACTGCCTTTATTTCAGGATACGAGGTGTCAGTCCGGTCAGCCCTTTGACCGAGCTGGGCTATCGCGGGGAATTGGGATGCGGGCCGTCAGACCGCGCCAGCCGGGGCGGTCTGGCAGTCACTATGATGACGACGCCTGATAGCTTTGATTTTGCAGCGTTTCGCGGAGATTGAGGTTGGCGATCGCCAAAGCAATTTGTTCGGCGACGGTATGAGCCAACTGCTGCAACGCCGGATTGAGCGTCCCTAACTCTATAGCACTGATGAAGAATAGACCCAGGGTTTCGCCCTGGGCAATCATGGGGATGCAGAGCGTGGCCGCCGTTGGATGCTCGGAGTGCTGGTGTACATGGGCACATTGCAGCGCTGACCGTTCGGGATTGACAAAATGCGATCGCCCCCGCCGCAAGGCCCAGCAGGTTTCGGGGGCAAAGGCCTCGATCGAGTACTGATGTTGGCCCCAAGTCACCCCTTGCTCGACCCGATTACGCGACGCACAAATCGTGAAAACACTGCCGGAACAGCCCGGAAACAGGGGGTTTAGTAAACTCCGCATCACCTCAAACGCCTCTGGCAAACTGAGTGAGGCTTGTAAAAAGTCACTGAGACGGCTGAGGAGCTCCATTTCCTGATTACGCTGTTGGAGTTCTTCGAGCACCGAGGTTTTGCAAGCGGCCAGTTCTTGTTCGACTAAATGCCCAAGATCGATCAAGAGCAGTTCTTCATTGGTGTCTAAGGTGCGCGGTTGTTGGTCGATCAGGCACAGGGTGCCCAGGCGATAGCCATCGAGTACGGTGAGGGGCATCCCTGCATAGAACCGGATGCCGGGCTCTCCCATTACAAAGGGATTGTCGTGAAACCGAGGGTCATCGCGGGCATCAGGCACAATCAGAGGCCGATCTTCCAGAATGGCGTGTCCGCAAAACGAGACATCTCGCGGGGTTTCGCTGGCACAGAAGCCCTGGCAAGACTTGAACCACTGCCGCTCGGCATCGATTAAGCTGACGAGGGCGATCGGTACCCGAAACGCCCGTTGAGCGATGCGCGTAATTTGATCAAAGCGTTCCTCGGGGTCTGTGTCGAGAATTTTGAGGGAATACAGAACCGCCAAACGACTGGATTCATTGGCGGGAATAGCTGGAATTTGCATACTACTTCTCCTGGGCGTTGAAGCCTGCGGCAACCACCTGATTGCGGCCCATGGTTTTGGCTCGGTAAAGGGCCGCATCGGCTGCTCGAACTAAGTCTGGGACGAGGATGCCGTGTTGCGGAAATACCGCCACGCCAAACGAGGCCGAGAGGTCGCAGAGTTGTTGACTCTTTTCTTTGATAACGAGGTGTTGGATACTCAGTCGGAGTTCTTCGGCGAGGGCGATCGCTTCATCCAGCGGCGTGTCAGGAAATACCAGCGTCATCTCTTCACCCCCATAGCGGCAGGCAGTGTCAGAGCTCCGAATCGCGGTTTTGAGCACTTGGGCAATGGCCTGTAGCGCAATGTCGCCCACATCATGGCCGTAGGTATCGTTGACGGCTTTGAAGTGATCGACATCGACCATGACCACCGCGACAGAGGTTTGGTGGCGTTGGGCTCGGGCGATCTCTTTTTGCAGCGACTCTTCTAGATATCGGCGATTAAACAGGCCGGTGAGACTGTCGCGAATACTCTGATTATGCAGGGTTTCGCGGAGGTGCAGGTTGGCGATCGCGAGCCCAACTTGCTCGGCCACCGTGCGGGCCAATTGCCGCTTTGACTCACTCTGTAACTGACTATCTTCGCTGTTGAGGTGAAACATGCCGAGGGTTTCGCCCTGGGCAATCATGGGAATGCAAAGGGTCGTCAACTGCGGGTTGGTGGTCGTCATATGCCGACACCGCAGCCCGTACGATTCGGGGGTGGTTTGGTGCCACTTACCCCGCCGCAAGGCCCAGCAATCATGGGGTTGAAATTCGGGTTTAGACGAGCCGCGATCGCCCCATTGGGCCACGGCTTCAATCCGATTGCGCGAGGCACAGGTGATGTGAAAACTCCCGGAGCAATCAGGAAAGAGGGGCTCGACTAAGGTCGTGATGACGGAACAAGCCTCTTCTAACGTGCGGCAAGCCTGCAAGAAATCGCTCGTCTCGCTGAGCAAGAGCATTTCTTGGTTGCGTTGGCGGAGATCATCGAGATGGGTCGCCAGGGTTTGGTTGGCTTGTTGCAGGGCTTGCTCCGACTGTTTGATATTGGAGATGTCGCGAAATGTGACGGCAAAGCCATCGCCGAGCTTCACCGCCACATTTTCAAACCAGGTGTCAATGCCGTCGTGGGCATAGTGAAACTGCCGTTGTATGGGGTTTCCCGTTTCGACCACTTGGATATATAAATCGAATAGTCCGTCGGTGCGGTTGCCAGGGAGCACGTCTAGCAGGTGGTGCCCAATGAGCTCGTTGACTGATTTGTTGACGATTTGGCAAGCGGTGGGATTGCTCAGCAGCCACTCAAAATCGATGATGTGTCCCTGCGCATCGCGGATGGAGCGAAACGCCATAATGCCGTCTAATGAACTATCTAAGATGCTGCTGAGCTGCATTTCCGAATTGCGCAACGCCTCTTGCATGTGCATGGTTTGGGTGAGGTCGAGGTGGCTGCCTACCATGCGAATGACTTGGCCCGTATCGTTTTTGAGATGAATGGCCCGCGAGAGGACGGAAACGGTGGAGCCGTTTTTGTGGTGGAAGCGTTGGATCGTGGCAAAGGTGTCAATTTTGCCGCTGTTGTAGTCTTCGACTAGTTGTAGCACGGTGGCTCGATCTTCTTCAAAAATCAGCGATTCCCACATCTCGAAGGTGTTTTCGAGTTCGTGGTCGGCATAGCCGAACATGCTTTTCCACCGGGGCGAAAAATAAATGTCGTTGGTCAGCAAGTTCCAATCCCAAAAGCCCTCAGACGAGGCTTTCAGGACTAGTTCTAGTTGTTCTTTGTTGGCTTGGGAGTCGTGCTCGGCTTGCTTGCGATCGCTGATATCGCGCACCATCACCAGCACTTCATCGTCGGTCATCGGTGAGATGCGGGCTTCTTCGTAGATGGTGCGTCCATCGTGAGTAAAGGCATATTCTTGGACTTGCGTCTGCCCCGTCGCGATCGCCCGTTGCGCGAGTTGAATGCGCTCCTGACTGATGTCAGCAGGCATAATATCCAGCACGTTGTGACGTTGAATTGGTGCTGGAGCAGGATGCAGGCAGTAAACGTTGCCAACGTTGATCACCTCTAATTGGACGCCATCCTGCCGCATGCGTACCAAAAAGTCGGGAATGGCCTGAATCAGCGCTTGTTTCGTCGCCTCGCTCTGCCGGAGTTGCGCTTCAATGCGTTTGCGATCGCTAATGTCGCGAATGACGGCCAAGACGCTAATGTCATCCAGTGGAATCAACCGCGCCTCTTCGTCATGGATCGTGCCCTCAACCTCGATCTGATATTCATACGTCACGGGCTGTTGGGTGGCAATCACCTGCTGCACATAGGCCAACCGCTGCTGGGCCAAATCGGGCGGTAACGCTTCAGTGACATGGGCTCCGGCGCGATTACTGTCGTAGGCAAAGATGTCAACATTCGTGCTGTCACGGTTCAGCACGTCCAGATATAAGCCGTCTTGACGAATCTGGACCAGGAGGTCGGGAATGCTTTGGATCAAGGCTTGCTTGGTGGCTTCGCTCTGTTTAATTTGGGTTTCATATTGTTTGCGATCGCTAATGTCGCGGTGGGTGCCGGCCATGCGCATGGGGTGACCAGCGGCATCCCAAGTGACGACCTTGCCGTAGTTAGCGATCCATTTCCAGTCCCCTGTTTGAGTTTGCAGGCGATAGTCAAATTGGTAAGGCACGGTCGGATCGGCTAAGTGAGCCTGCAATCGTTCTTCTACCCAGGGCCGATCATCGGGATGAATCAACTCCTCCCAGGTGGTGACGTTAGGGGTTAACTCGCCGGGGGCAAAGCCCAGCATGGCCCCCCAGCGATCGCTCAAAAATAATTCTCCGGTCGTGATATTCCAGTCCCAGAGGCCATCGCCCGAGGCTTCGAGGGCCAGTTGCAGTCGCTGCTCGCTTTCGGCGAGATTGGCCTCAGCGGCTTGTCGCTGCCGTTCTTCTTGCTTGCGCCTTGAGATATCACGGGGAATCCGCGATACGCCAGTGAGGTTGCCGTCTTCATCTCGCAAGGGCGAAATGGTAATCGCCACGTCGATCAGTTGACCGTCTCGGCGACACCGCTGGGTTTCGTAGCTGGTAATCGGTTGCCCCTGATGCACGTGCTCCAACATCTGGGTTTCTTCGGCCTGCAAAGCCTCGGGAATCACCGTCATCAACGATTGACCGATGATCTCGGCGGCGGTGTAACCAAACAGAGCTTCGGCACCCTGGTTCCAACTGGTGACGATGCCGTTGAGATCAGTACTGAGAATGGCATCGTGCGAAGAGGCCACGATGGTGACGAGTTGTTGGCAACGCTGCATTTCGTCGCGCAGGCGATCGCGACTCTGAGCTAGGGCACTGGTGCGAGCCGCCACGGTGCTTTCGAGCTGAGTTTTGGCGGCTTGCAATTCCGCCATCAACCTCGCCTGATGAATGGCAATGCCGACCTGCACCGCGAGCAGTTGCAGTCCTTCAATTTCAGCTGCTTGCCAAAGTCGGGCTCCCTGGCAGTGGTGGGCAATGAGCAAGCCCCAGAGGGTGTCGGTTTCTAAGATGGGGATGATTAAATTGGCTTTGACGTGAAAGCTGGCCAAAAACTCGGCATGACAGGGAGTGATGTCAGCCTGGGTGATATCGTTCAGGGCAAAGTAGCGGTTGTCTTGATAAGGTTTGAGCCAACTCGCTTGAAAGCACGGATCGTGGATGACGCGATCGAGAATGCTCCATTGTGGATGGGCGACGGTTTCGGTGACCACTTGCCCGCTCCAATCTGGGGCAAACCGATAAATAACGACACGATCGCACCCTAGCAATGGCTGAATCTCGTCCGTTGTCGATTGCAAGATCTCTGCCAGGTCGAGCGATCGCCGAATCCGCAGGGCGACGGCATTAACCAGGTGATCCCAGGCTTGGCAAGCATCTAAAGCGCGATCGCAAGGGTGACGTGCATCCGCCGATAAGCCGCTCGCCTGACAGGGGTTAATCTCAGCCACGCGCACCCTCCCAGTGTTAGCGATCGCAGTTCCTGTGCATAAGAAGTGCGATCGCGCTTTTACAGATAACTACGCACAGATAACTATGCTTAGTAATGCCCAGGGCCCAGCAAAGGCGATGCAGCCGTGTATTAATTCTTCTCTCAATCACCCCTCGCGCTAACGCGGTTAAGGAATGGGAACTTAATTAAGTGTGAACAGCCGTCTCGGCTGTTCAAGCGCAGGCAAAATGCTGCCGAAAAAACTTGGGCTTTATAAAATCCTGATTTCTAAGACTCACCATTGGGTTCAGGTCAATTGTGGGTTTAGCGCTTTAGTAAGACGAAGACGGCGACGGCCAAGACAAAGTAGCCGAATCCTTTTTGCAAATGCCGCCCATCGATACTGCGGGAGAGGTAAACGCCAGCCCCCATGCCGATGCTCGCTGCCAGCGTAAAGGTCAGCATGAGTTGCCAATCTAACGTGACGTAGTTGAGGTATTCCACAAAGCCGATTGCTGATTTAAACGCAATGATCAGCAGCGAGGTGCCGACGGCCTCTTTCATGGGAATGCCGCCTAGCAGCACCAACGCCGGAATAATCAGAAAGCCGCCCCCGACCCCGACAAATCCGGTGACAATGCCCACCACGATGCCTTCTAAGGGAATGAGTAACCATGTTGGCAAGAGGCCGTGATGCTGATGTGGTTCGTGTCGGGCCATGGCCCCGACGCTACTGGGCCGGGGTTTCGCACCACTTTTGCGAATCATAAACAAGCTGGTGACCACCATGACGATGCCAAATGCGACGAGTTGAAAGGTGTCGCTGACCCAGGGCAGCCCGGCAATCTTGGCGCCCAAAAAGGTCCCCATCATCGCGGCTGGGGTAAAGATCATGAAGGTCTTGAAGTTGACATTGCCCCGCTGCCAGTGGGGAATCACGCCCAACAGGCTGACGCAGCCGACGACAAACATGCTCATCGCGATCGCCGACTTGGCTGGCACCCCCAACACATAAACCATGATGGGCACCGCCAATACCGAGCCCCCGCCACCAATCAGTCCCAAACTCAGCCCAATGGCGATCGCCAGCAAATATCCCAATACCAGTGTCATGTTCTCCCCTTGGTGACAATCAGCCGCACCTGGCTTAACAAACTAACAAGTTAAATATCGATACAACTAAGTAGTAATATACTCGCCTTGTGATGGATCCGCAATCGATCGATGTGTGGGCGGAGCGATGGCGCGGGTCGTGGGGGTGGCTTGAATCGGGTGGACTGCCTGGCAGCCAGCGCTGTTGGTCAATTTCTGACTTTTGAACCAGAGCCGTTAAAATTTAGATCCCGACAGCATTGACTGCTGGCCAGACGCAAATAATTTTGAACAGGTAAATGGTGGCTCCCAGTTCCGTTGACTTTTTAGATGAATACGATGTCGTCGTAGTGGGGGGCGGGCATTCCGGTTGTGAGGCGGCCCTTGCTTCGGCTCGGCTGGGCTGTCGCACCTTGCTCATCACTTTGAACCTCGACAAAATTGCGTGGCAGCCCTGTAATCCAGCGGTGGGCGGCCCCGCCAAGTCGCAACTGGCCCACGAGGTGGATGCCCTCGGCGGCGAGATCGGCAAAATGACCGATCGCACCTATCTGCAAAAGCGCATTCTCAACAACTCCCGTGGCCCCGCCGTGTGGGCGCTACGGGCCCAAACCGACAAGCGCGAATACGCCGCCGTGATGAAAGGCATTGTCGAAAATCAGGACAACCTCACCATTCGCGAAGGGATGGTGACGGATTTGGTGCTGGGCGACAACGACGAAGTGATCGGCGTGGAGACTTACTTTGGTGTGGCGTTCAAATGTCGCGCCGTGATTCTCACCACGGGCACTTTTCTCGGCGGCATTATTTGGATTGGCAACAAGTCCATGCCAGCGGGCCGAGCGGGTGAATTTGCGGCCACGGGCCTGACCGAGACACTGAACCAACTCGGATTTGAAACCGATCGCCTGAAAACAGGCACCCCCGCCCGCGTCGATCGCCGCTCCATCAACTTTGACGTGCTGGAACCCCAACCCGGCGACGAAGACGTGCGCTGGTTTAGCTTTGACCCCGACGTGTGGGTCGAGCGCGAGCAGATGCCTTGCCACCTCACCCGCACTACGGCAGAGACCCACCGACTGATTCGCGAAAATCTGCATCTTTCCCCGGTGTATGGCGGTTGGGTCGATGCCAAAGGG
The DNA here is from genome assembly GCF_004212215.1 of Leptolyngbya iicbica LK. Classification (NCBI taxonomy): domain Bacteria; kingdom Bacillati; phylum Cyanobacteriota; class Cyanophyceae; order Leptolyngbyales; family Leptolyngbyaceae; genus Leptolyngbya; species Leptolyngbya iicbica. The sequence continues at coordinate 1,624,687 of NZ_QVFV01000001.1, read as the reverse complement.
CCGCGCTATTGCCCCAGCATCGAAGACAAAATCGTCCGCTTTGCTGATAAAGCTAGTCACCAGATTTTTCTGGAACCGGAAGGGCGCGACATTCCTGAAATCTATGTGCAGGGCTTTTCCACGGGACTGCCCGAAAAGCTGCAACTGGCGATGCTACGCAGTCTGCCCGGATTGGAACATTGCGCCATGCTACGCCCCGCCTATGCGGTGGAATATGACTATTTGCCCGCCACCCAGTGTTATCCCACCATGATGACCAAGCGGGTCGAGGGCTTGTTCTGCGCTGGACAAATCAACGGCACGACGGGCTACGAAGAGGCCGCCGCCCAGGGCATCGTCGCAGGCATCAACGCGGCTCGGCTGGTGAACGGTCAGGAGATGATCGTCTTGCCGCGAGAGGGGAGCTACATCGGCACCCTGCTCGATGACCTCTGCACGAAGGAACTGCGGGAACCGTATCGGATGCTCACGTCGCGATCGGAGTATCGGTTATTGCTGCGATCGGACAATGCCGATCAGCGCCTGACGCCCCTAGGCCGCGAGATTGGGCTGATTGGCGATCGCCGCTGGCAACTCTTCCAAAGCAAGCAGGCCAACATTCAGGCCGAAAAAGCTCGCCTCGCGAAAGAGCGCGTCAAGGAGCACGACGACATCGGTCAACGCATCGCCGCCGACACCGGCCAACGCATCAAAGGTTCCATTACCCTGGCGGATTTGCTGCGTCGCCCCGGCTTCCACTATCCCCAGTTGGAAAGCTACGGCCTGGGTCGCGCTGACCTGGCTCGTGAGGAAAAAGAAGGCGCGGAAATCGACATCAAATATTCCGGCTACATTCACCGCCAGCAGGCACAAATCGAGCAGGTGAGCAAAAACGCCAACCGCAAACTGCCGGAAGCGTTGGACTATCACACCATCGATACCCTCTCGAAAGAAGCGCGGGAACGACTCAGCAAAGTGCGGCCCCTGACCGTTGGCCAAGCTTCCCGCATTGGCGGCGTCAACCCGGCTGATATCAATGCCCTGTTGGTATATCTGGAAATTCAAGCGCGGCGGCAGGGGATGAGTGAGGGGCAAGTAGCGATCGCTCCCTAACTTTGCTCCGAAAATAAACTCGTCAGGGGACGGGTCCCTTTGAGAACAAGGACAATACTGCCAGGGTCAGAACCCAGGGACCCGTCCCCTAGCACCTCAGGGATATCTCCGGTTTTCATCGTTTGGAGTGTCGCGCCCGCGTCATGGGCCGTTGCCCCATTATCACCAAGATGAACGCGATCAATTCCTCACCATCTTCCTGCTGGACGCAGTGGAGGCAGAACTCGGTTTGCGATCGCTGCTTACACAGCAGTCATCGCGATCGCACCTTCACGAGCACCCCTAAACGTCCCGACTGCTCAATCTCTCCGCGCCGTTTAAGCTTCCAGGCTCTAAGATTTTTCTCTGGTGATGCCCCACCGTAAGCGGTCGATTGCCGTCTCATCATCATTGGTTTCAAAGGAAACGAAGCCGAACTCTTGTAAGAAAATCAGCTCTTCTGGAATGGCATGAACACCGGGTAGCAGAACTGGAATGACTCGAATTTCGCGGCTTACACACTGAGAAATAAAGGCTCGCTGTTCTACGTTTTGCCAGGGACCGAGCCCTGTAGGACCGATGAAAATGGCAGCGGTTTTGGTCTGTTGGATGATTTTCTGGATCTCGTCTTGAAACAGTGTGCCGGGGGCAATGTCTTCTTCGTCGAGCCAAGGTTGCAGGCCCGTTTTTTTGAGCTGTTGATACACCTGCCGCACAAAGGGCTTGTCTTGGCTGTTGTGGGCGAGAAAGACATCGTAAAACTGATTGGCTGGATAGTACTCGGTGTGTTGTTGCTTGAGGCGATCGAACTTATCTTGGGTGGCTTGCTTCTCCAGACCGGGCAGTAGCTCGGCCTGCTCATAGCGATCGCGCAAATCGGCAAAGAGCTCGCCCGTGGGAATGACGGCGGTGAGGCTACGGATCGGCACGTCTAGGGCGCTTTTTTCGCAGGTGACGTCGGTGCGGCCTTTGGCAAGGAAGCGATCAAGGGTTTGCAGGCGAAAGTAGTGGGGCTCGCGATCCTCCAAGCAATCTTCGCAGTTGCAGGGAATTTTTTTGCTGACCTTGATCTTTTCAAAGGAGTCGTTGATCTGGTCGAGTTCGTTGGCGACGATGCTGAGCAGTTCTTTGCTGTGGAGGCCGGAGATGCAGAGGCGGATTTCGCCTTTGTAGGGGCGATAGGTTTCGATGACTTCGGCGCGGGCGCGACCGTTGGTGAGCACCACGCCGCTGCGCCAGACGAGCTGTTGCTGCTCAATCCAGCGGTAAAGGCGAACGATGAGCTGGGTGAGAATGCCCTTGGGCATGAACTCGTATTCGTAGCGCAGGGTGAGGGCGTTGGTGGCCTCCCAGTCGTAGGGGGGCGGCTCGAAGTCGAGCAGTTGGGGGGCGATGTAGGCGTCGGGCAGGCCGGGGATGGGGTAACAGAGGTTGAAGTTTTCCATCAGCTGTAGTAGCTCGTCCCCGAGGTTGGCGTAGTTGGCTTCGGCCCAGATGGTTTCGGCATCGGTGCGGGTAAAGAGCCCTTTGGCGGCGGCGACAGTGTCGTTTTTGACGATGGCGTAGACGGCGTTGGTAGCCCACTCGGGGCGTAGGATGACGAGGTGTTTGAGGACGCGGTCTTTTTGAAAGTGCAGACAGATACCGAGCTGGTGCAGAAAATCGCTGATGCGCAGCATTTCGGTGCGATCGGTGACGCCGTTGCGATCGCAGAGGGCAAAGTAGTCGTGCTGGGACATGAAATCGCGATCGTCCTGTTCCAGCGCTTCGCGAATCTGGCTCCAGGTCTTGGGCCAAGGCATACCGACGAAATCGAGACGGGTGACGTAATACTGAATGGCGGTTTTGATGGCGTCGAGACCGCGACCGTCTTGCAGGTTGGTTGGCAGAAACTCCTGGATGTACTGGAAGTCGCCCCGGAGTTGTTTTTCGTTGACGTTACAGGGACGGTTGCCCTTCTCGTTTTTGATCATGAGTACCGGACTGTCGCCGCCGAATAGCTCAATGGAATTGAGCCAGTAGGGAAAGTCGGTATTTTCTTTGCGGGTGTCGGCGACGAGAGCGTAGAGGGAGCGCTCGGTGAGAAAGAACTGATGGGTTTGGTGGTAGATTTCTTGACCGCCAAAGTCCCAGATATTGACGCGAAAATCTTGCCCATCGTCTAAAGGGAAGCGCCACTGAATCACGTCAATACCGTGGGTGGAGTCTTCGTCAGGATTGAGTTTGTAATTGGGATCTTGAATCTTTTTAGCCAGGGAGGTTTTACCCGCCCCCCCTTCGCCAACAATCAGGAACTTGGCTTCGTAGAGGCGATCAGTCTCACTAGGGTCTTGGATGGCGAAGTAGAAGTCGAAGATGGCCTGCGGCTGAGATGATTGAATTAGAATTTCGGGCGGAATCGGTAGCGGATTACCGCTGAGGTAGAGCCTTAATAAATTTTGCAGTTGGCCGAGTTCGGGGGGCAGGCTGCTCAGTTGGTTCGAGCGGAGGTCGAGCCATGATAAATTTTGCAGTTGGCCGAGTTCGGGGGGCAGGCTGCTCAGTGGGTTCTCGCGGAGGTCGAGCAGAGATAAATTTTGCAGTTGGCCGAGTTCGGGGGGCAGGCTGCTCAGTTGGTTCGAGCTGAGGTAGAGCACAGATAAATTTTGCAGTTGGCCGAGTTCGGGGGGCAGGCTGCTCAGTGGGTTCGAGCGGAGATCGAGCGTTAATAAATTTTGCAGTTGGCCGAGTTCGGGGGGCAGGCTGCTCAGTTGGTTCGAGCGGAGGTCGAGCGCAGATAAATTTTGCAGTTGGCCGAGTTCGGGGGGCAGGCTGCTCAGTTGGTTCTCGCGGAGGTCAAGTTTTGTCGCCCCTTCGGCGGCAGCTTTCTCAATGATCTGCAGTAGCTCGTCTTGGGTCATGGGCAGGGGGGAGTGGGTGGGTGTGAGGGTATGAGGGTAGCAGGGTGGGTGGAGGTAGTGAGGTAAGTGCAGGGGCGAGGCATTTTGTGAACAACGGGGTTCCTCAATCCTATCGGTGACTGCCGAAATGCCTCGCCCGTACCGTAGATAGCAGGCGGGAATCGTTCAGCAGCAAACGGGAATCATTCATCGGCACACGGGAAGTATTCAGCAGCACGCGGGAATCATTCAGGGTCGGGTGGGAAGTATTCGGGGTCAGGCGGAAGCTTTCCAGCGGCAAGCGGGAATCTTTGGGAGTCGGGCGGGAATCGTTCGACGGTGGGCGGGAAGAATCCAGAGTCGGGCGGGAATTGCTTAGCGCAGGTGGCATCGTTCAGCAGCAGGCGGGAACGGTTTAGAATTGGGCAGGAAGAATCCAGAGTCGAGCAGGAACGGTTGAGCGGCACGTACGTGGCGGATGTCGTCAATCATCCTTCGTCGGCGCTGCCCATCCGCCGCTTCCGTATATATTTCTATCGCATCTCCCTGAGCCTGAGGCATTGTTGACTACAGCGGGCACTCTGGATCCGTAAAATTTCCAGGGAGCATCCCATGAATCACAGCTACAGCATCGACGGTCTGCTGCACGACGCCCAGGTCGCCATTGACAACGCCCTCACCAACCCCGAAATTCTCGACGCCCTCAGCCTCTTTGGCTACACCGCCGATCACCTCCAACAGGGCAAAGCCCTCTACACCACCGCCCTCACCGCCCAAACCACCCAACAGCTCGAAGCGGGCGAGCAAAAATCCGCCACCGCTGAGCTAGAGGCCAACCGCGCCATCGCCCACGCCACCTACATCCGCTGCGTCAAAATCGCCCGCGTCGCCTTTAAGCGCGATGCGGGCATTGCCACCCAACTCGACCTCAACGGCGAGCGCAAACGTAACCTGGCCGGGTGGCTAGCCCAGGTCAACCAGTTTTACATCAACGCCCTGGCCAATCCCGCCGTGCTCGCAGGCTTAGGCAACTTTGGCATCACCCCTGACAAGCTCCAGGCCGGACTCGCCGAAGTCAAAGCCGTCGAAGCTAGCAACCTCACCCAAGAAAAAGAAAAAGGCGAAGCCCAAGCCGCCACCCAAACCCGCGATCAGGCCTTAGACGCCCTGCAAGACTGGCTGAGCGATTATCTCGCGATCGCCAAAGTCGCCCTCGAAGACAATCCGCAACTGCTGGAGTCCCTCGGCGTATTGCAGCGAGCCTGAACCGCGATCGCGCCGTAACTGCCTGTTTTATTGGGAGAGGAAACGATCAACCTCCCTGCGGTTCAAAAATCCGCCGCTGAAGGGGCTGTGAGCGTGAATAGAGGGTTTCTAGCCAAGTAGAGAGAAGAAGTCAGTTAGGCAGCAATATCGCTTTACGAAAAAAAGGGGAGTGGCCCATGACCACTCCCCTCTTTTATTGCGCTAGCTCAGCGATCGCTAGCAGGTATGCTTTGCGCCTTACCGTCAGAGCTAGACTCCGGCTGGCATGTTATTGACACTGTCAGATGATGAAGTGCTGCCTTGCAATGCTTCACCTTCGACGAAGGAGCGAAGCATCCAAGCAGTTTCTTCATAACTTTCCATCAGGCCAGTCAAAAAGTCTGCGGTGCCTTCATCGTTGTAGCGCTCAGAGCACTGGGCAATGTAATCACGCAAGTTGCGCACGATGTGCTCGTAATCTGTGTAGAGCCGAGTCACCATTTCATTGGCGTTAGGCAAATCATTAGGATGCTCTTTGATCGAGGCATACCGTAAAAATCCTTCAACCGTTCCGAGGGGATATCCACCTAACGCTCGGATGCGCTCAGCAATATCGTCGGCATGGAGAGACAACGCTTCGTACTGCTCTTGCCACAACTCATGCAACGTACGGAACTGCGGACCAACGACATCCCAGTGATACTTACGAGTTTTGACCAACAACAGATACACATCTGCCAGATTGCGGTTCAGCAACTCGATAACGCTGCATCGCTGTTCTTCAGTCAGTCCTATGTTGATGGGTCGCATAGACCTCCTTTCGTTTCGACACTTCTATCGAACCAATTTTGCGGCGAACTTACATCCCCTGATGGGGTGAACTGGCCTCATTCGGACGATAGAAGCACAGCGACCCTGGTGTCTGGCTACCGAACCAGCCCAGTGCGTAGAGCGCGGACGGCGGCCTGAGTGCGATCGCTGGCGCTGAGCTTATTGAGAATGTTGCAGACGTGGGTCTTGACCGTACCGACGGTGATATACAGCTCTTCGGCAATTTTGGCGTTGCTGTAACCCGCCACAATGAGTTCCAACACTTCCAACTCGCGCTCTGTTAGGGGGGCGCTTTCGAGGACTTGAGTGTAGTCGTCGCCAGCCTGCGTAATGTCCCCCGTGGCGGCAATGGGTGCCATCCGCTTGGCTTGACTGAGCACAATGCGAGCGATCGCCGGATCGATCCACACCTGGCCCTCGTGGGTGAGCCGGATGGCTTCTACCAACTGCTTGATATCAACATCTTTAACGCTGTAAGAGTCGGCCCCTGCTGCAAACGCCGCCATGACCGATTCTTCGGTGTCATGCATCGTCAGCATTAGCACTTTGGTCGCTGCTGACTGACTGGGATCTTCGGCGTCCTTAAATTTGCGAGTGACTTCAACCCCGTCTAAATCGGGCAGCCCGATGTCCACAATGGCAACATCCGGTTGTAATTGATTGAGCAACCGCAAGCCTTCTTGCCCTGTGGCAGCTTCGCCGATGACCGTAATTCCTGAATGCTGCTTGAGCGCTGCCTTCAGGCCCATTCGAGTGAGGTCGTGGTCTTCGATAATAATGATGCGAATATCGTTCATCAGAAATGATTGATTAGTGAACTGAGTCGGAAGAACATCCCGTTTGCCCGCGATACTGAAAGTCGTCATTGACTGCCGCTAGCCGCCATCGGCGAAAAACAGATGATCATCTCAACTGGGACGGGTACCAAGGCACCACCAAGGCGATGCTTGCGAGGTCACAGAGGGGCCGTGAGCATTGCTCTATTCTGCCATTTGGCACGACTCCATTACTGTCTCAAACTCCTGATGGATACGGCTTCTCTCCCAGGTGGGAAATTGCTTCCATCCTCAGATAGAGATTTGGGCCGCTTTTTAGATTTGCGTTGACTGTAGGGCGACGCTGCTTTGGCCTAATCCGTTGCCTCGTCAGCGGCTGGGGTTGGACACGTCGAGTCGATCTCGACGGTATTGGCAGAGCGGCGGGCGATCGCGGCCACACAGTCCTCGTCTTCCAGGTCATCCGTGGCGATCGCATCCGTCTCATCAGCTAACGGATCTTCGTCTTCGTTATCGTCCTCTGGTGTGAGATTGGCCACATTTTCAAAGCTGCCGCTTTCAATCGTGAGACCGCCCGCTCGCGGCAACCCCTCATTAGCACCCGGGCCTTCGGATGCTTCGGGTAATGGCACAAACGGCTGATTTTGGAAGGAGGTGACCAGGGTGGCATCGCCTTGCCCTCGTAAAATCGCGCCAATGGTGCCGCTGGCCTCATTTGGAAATGTGCCCGGCGGAAACAGTGTCGTGAAGCCAGTGAAGTTGGCTACAGGCACCAGCGGATTGATGTCAATCGTGTGGTCGTCATTGGGACCCGACACAAACTGTAGGTTGGGGAATGCGCCGGAGCCGGTAATGGTGATATTGCCATCACTAAAGTTTCTCGCGGCTGAGCCCCCATGACGAATCACGATGTTGCCCGGTTGGCCCCCGCCAGGATTCACCCCAATGCTGGTGGGAAAAGTGATGAACACTTGATCGGCGGTATCCACCAGTCCGGCATCAATGAGCGGTTGTGGATTGCCCCGCATGAGAAAGTCAATTAAGTCCGCATCGTCGGTGGAATTGAGGGTAATGCGCACAAAAGAGTCAAAAGTGTCGCGAGCTTGAAAGCGGCGGGCAGCATCAATTTCTAAACCGCCGCCGCCCGCTGTGATGGTGTCAACAATAATGTCGCCACTGGTGGCGGTGAGTTCTACTCGACTGTCGTTGAGAAAGCCGCCCCCCGCTTGAATGCGACCCGTTTGGATTTGGCTGCCGGTGAGGGTGATATCGCCGCTACCATCAGTCGGGCCGCCCAACGCATTGCCCAAGGTATTGATGGTGCGGGTCGCGATCGCCCCAGTTGCATTCAGCGTGACGTTGCCGCCAAAACTCCCCGTTTCTGACGTATCGAGAGTGCCAACGTTGATGGTCGCCGCACTGATGGTGAGATTGCGCCGGGGGGCCACGATCGCATCATTGGGATCCACAAATCGAAATTCGTTACCCGCTTCAAAGGTGATTGCTCCGGGCGTAACGGGATCGGTATTGAACGTTAGGGCATCATCGGCTAAATCATTGAGGGTGATGTTGTTGGTGGCCCGCAGGGTGACATTGACATTGCCAGCGGTGTTTTCCAGCTCTGATTCATAAATAATGGTGGGTGTGGCGGCGGCAGCCAACACGTTGAGCGGACTGAGATTGAGGGGATCGACATCGGGCGTATCGTCGCCGTCGCCATTGCCGTCAAGAATCGTGATGTTCGTCGGATCGAGCAGTAGCGTCCCGGCTTGGCCGTGGGGCGCGATCGCGCTCACCGTCCCGCGATAGATCAGCGTCTCCGCGCCCGAAACTTCGACAAAGCCGCCATTGCCTGAGTTTTGGCCCCCATTGGCGCTGATGTCGCCGTAAAACGCCGTGGTGCCATCGGCCCAGAGAATGACTTGGCCGCCGTCGCCACTGATGCCAGCATCAGCGGTGATTTGGCTCTCGGCATCGACATAGGTCAGGGTGGCACCGGGCAAGGTGGGTTGGCCCTGATAGTCGCCGCCAATGCGCACGGTGCCGCCGTTCGTTGCACCGGAGGCATTCACGGTGGCGTCCAACAAGGCGATGCGATCGCCCACCACTGCGACATCGCCCCCCTGACGGCCAGCAACATCGAGGGTGCCGCTGGCGATCGCATTCCCCGCCGTTGGCGTCACGACAGTGCCATCGTTGGTTAACGCGACGGTGCCGTCGGGCTGCACGGTCAAGCCCGTGGCCAGGTCAGCAGGGGCGCCCGTGAGCAGGGCCGCTAAGGTTAGGGGCGTCATGGCACCACTCTCAGCGATCGCGTCCGGCGGCAGCGGCATAATCTCCAGATTTAGCACCATGTCTGGATGGCTGATGCGCACGACCCCGGTCTCGGGGATCGCGGTGATCGTGATTTCCCCTCCTGGTGCCGTCAGCGACCCGGTGGAAATGACTTGTCCCCCAATGAGGGCGATCGCTTCCCCAGGGTTGACGGCCAAGTCAGCGGCATTGGCGATCGCCCCGGCGTCATCCACCGCAAACACAAACCCCGTGGGCATACCAGTGATCTGACTAAAGTCATCACTGCCCAATACATTAAATAACGCGCCATCGAACAGCACACCACTGGCCGTTGTGGCCGCAAACGACCCGTTGAGATCGAGCTGGGCATGAGGGCCAAACAAAATGCCAGCGGGATTGATGAGATATAAATCAGCTCCCCCACCCGACACACGCAATAGCCCATCAATGTATGAGGGGTTGCCGCTGACGACACTTCCCAAAATAGAATGCACCTCGGGCTGCGCGAGAAAGGTCGCAATTTGCCCCTGCGATAAGCCCAACTGCTCAAACGCATGGAACAGGGCTTGCCCATCGGCTGAGCGGACACCGCCCATAATGGTGAACTCTGACCCGGTTTGTTGCACTTGGGTGGGGGTGCCTGCCTGGGGGACCACTGGGCTGGCCTGGGCCGCCTGCCAGGTCAGCAGGCCACTCTGGGAGCTACAGGCAAGCACCGCTAACCATCGCCAAAATTTCATCATGGCTCACCAAAAGAGAGGACATTGATACCCATTGCCTACACCCTGAGCGAGCTCAGTTCGGGAACCCGCACTCACTGCGCAGTTGTAGATGGCCCCCGCAAAGCTCTAAATTGGCACTCGGAGCGTGAGAGTGCTAATCCGCAAAGACCCGATTCAGTCAGTCTTTGTTCTAGGCAAGCACAAATTCACCTCAGTGTTAGCGATTCTGGAGAATTTGTAATGGCAGCTATTACTTTGAGTGCGTCCAGCGTGACTCCCCTGGGCGATCGCGTTTTGGTTAAGGTCAGCGCTTCTGAAGAGACTACCGCCGGCGGCATCCTTTTGCCCGACACGGCTAAAGAAAAGCCTCAAGTCGGTGAAATCACCGCTGTTGGCCCTGGCAAGCGTAACGAAGACGGTAGCCGTCAGGCCCCTGAAGTAAAGCCCGGTGACAAGGTGCTTTATTCCAAGTACGCAGGCACTGACATCAAGTTAGGTGGCGACGAGTACGTTTTGCTTTCGGAAAAGGACATCCTGGCATCTTTGGGTTAGGGACTAGGGAATTAGGGACTAGGTGTTAGGTAGTGGGTAATCGGTGACGGGCGATCGCGGTCCCCAGACCCCAAACCCCAAGTCTGCAACCTCAGACCTAACCCCCAAACCCCAGACCTATCTGCTCGCTTCCAAACTTTCATTTACTCACATCTCCTCGCAGGAAAGGATTACAACTCATGGCAAAGCGCATTATTTATAACGAAGACGCCCGCCGCGCCCTCGAGAAAGGCATGGACATGCTGGCTGAGGCCGTCGGCGTGACTCTTGGCCCCAAAGGCCGCAACGTCGTGTTGGAAAAGAAGTTTGGTGCACCTCAAATCGTCAATGACGGGGTCACCATCGCAAAAGAAATCGAACTGGAAGACAACGTTGAGAACACTGGCGTTTCTTTGATTCGTCAGGCCGCTTCCAAAACTAACGACGCCGCTGGTGACGGTACCACCACGGCTACCGTCTTGGCTCACGCCATGGTGAAAGAAGGTCTGCGCAACGTGGCGGCTGGGGCGAATGCGATCGCTCTGAAGCGCGGTGTTGAGAAGGCCACTGCTTACCTGATTGACGAAATCGCTAAGCTGGCGAATCCGGTTAAGGATTCCAGCGCCATCAGCCAAGTCGGTACTATCTCGGCTGGTAACGATGAAGAAGTCGGGGCCATGATTGCCGAAGCCATGGACAAGGTGGGCCGCGAAGGCGTCATCTCCTTGGAAGAAGGCAAGTCCATGACGACCGAGCTGGAAGTCACCGAAGGGATGCGCTTCGACAAAGGCTACATCTCTCCCTACTTCGCCACCGACACTGAGCGTATGGAAGCCGTCCTCGACGAGCCTTACATTCTGCTCACCGACAAGAAGATCACCCTGATCCAAGACTTGGTGCCCGTCCTTGAGCAGGTGGCTCGTGCGGGCAAGCCCTTGATGATCATCGCTGAAGACATCGAGAAGGAAGCCCTGGCTACCCTTGTGGTCAACCGTCTGCGCGGTGTGCTGAACGTGGCTGCTGTGAAAGCGCCTGGCTTTGGCGATCGCCGTAAGGCCATGCTCGAAGATATGGCTGTCCTCACTGGCGGTCAAGTCATCAGCGAAGACACTGGTCTCAAGCTAGAGAGCGCCAAGCTCGACATGCTGGGTCAAGCCCGTCGCATCACCATCACCAAAGACAACACCACCCTCGTCGCCGAAGGTAACGAAGCGGCAGTGAAGGCGCGTTGTGAGCAGATCCGCCGTCAAATCGAAGAAACTGATTCTTCCTATGACAAAGAGAAGCTGCAAGAGCGCTTAGCCAAGCTCTCCGGTGGTGTCGCAGTCATCAAAGTGGGTGCAGCGACCGAAACCGAAATGAAGGATCGCAAACTGCGTCTAGAAGATGCCATCAACGCGACTAAAGCAGCGGTGGAAGAAGGCATCGTTCCCGGTGGCGGTACGACTTTGGCTCACCTCGCTCCTCAGTTGGAAGCTTGGTCTGCCAGCAACCTTACTGGTGAAGAACTGATCGGTGCGCAAATCGTGACTCGTGCCCTGACCGCGCCCCTGAAGCGCATCGCTGAGAATGCTGGCCAGAATGGTGCAGTCATCGCCGAGCGCGTCAAAGAGAAAGAGTTCAACGTGGGCTACAACGCCTCTAATGGTGAGTTTGTAGACATGATTGCAGCCGGTATCGTTGACCCTGCTAAGGTGACTCGTTCGGCGCTGCAAAATGCGGCTTCCATCGCGGGCATGGTGCTCACCACCGAGTGCATCGTGGTTGATAAGCCTGAGAAAGATGGTGCTGGTGCTGGCGCTGGCGCTGGCATGGGCGGCGACTTCGACTACTAGGTCGATGATTTTGCCTCAGCAGGTTAATTAACCTTGCCTAAACCGCTGCTCTCGTTGAAGAGAGCGGCGGTTTTTTCATGCTGTCCATCCATCACGCCTCTATGTTTCTCCAACGATCCCAAGGGGACGAGTCCCTTGCATCGTTTTCTCAGTACCGTTAGCACCAACAGAGGGGACCCGTCCCCTGAGTGACGGCTTGATCACGTCACTTATCCAGCAGCAATGCAACAGGCAACTCTAGGGTGCATCTACCCGATCATCTTTTCACCCTGCCACCATTGCTTAGGGTTCATCCTGCTGTCGCTGCCGTAGGCGAATGTCTTGCCAGGTGTTGCCGACGCCTTTGACGATGCCGCGCCCGATGAGGCCAATACCGCGCCCAATGACTTCGGTAAGCACAAAGACCACGGTGCTGCCAGCTAGGGAAATGGCGGCTCTGACGCGGGGGGCGATCGCATCCCTCGCCTCCAGCGCAAAGGTCAGCGCATATTTCAAACCCGAGAGGGATTCCAACTCTGTTTGGCGGGGGGCGTAAATCGTATGGGTTTGCAGCCCATTGGGGGTCATCGCAAAGAGCCGATACTCGCTTTCAAACATGGCTTTGGGCTCATTGACCAATTCGTCCCAGCGGTAACGCCACGACAGCTCATTACGAAAGCGGGTAATGTCGCGGGTGGAAATGATGCGGCGCTGATAGAGGCTGCGCTTCAAGTTTTCCACATCGGGATAGTGGTTGAGCACAGGCTGCATTACGGCGCAGGCAACTTGAATCAAGAGATTTTCTAGCAAAAATTGGCTGCGGCGCAGAGCTTCGGGGGTGGTTGCCATGTAAGATGCGCCTGCAATTTCGATCGGCGCTTGGAATAGGAGATGAGCCAGCAGCGTCGTCACATCGGGAATTTTAGCCAGAATCGCGGTATCGACGATCGCCTCATCCTGCTGTAGCACGACCACCATGGGCTGCTCGATGCCGTCGGCGGCAGGGGTGTAATACCGCCCAAAAAAGTCCACCGTGACGTTATTCCACAGATCGCGCAGTAAGGTGGGGAATTGATCCTCAAGCTGTCCGGGCAGAATGTTGGCCCGCTGCAAATCATCCAACAGGGTCTCAAACGATCGCAGCACGGTGTACAGCAGTTCGCGCGTTTTATCGGGCCGCAAAATGTCAATTTCTAGTGGCACATCGCTACGATTATCGAGGGGAAACTGGAGTTTGAGAAAGACGGCCTCGCAAACCCGCGATCGCACATCGCCAACCGCCACGGGGACGAGGGGCCGCTGACGCGCGATCGCCCGACTGGCCGCATCTGCCAAGGCCGCTGGGGAGATAAAAGGAGTTTGGGAGCCGTTAGTAGACGTCTGCACCATTTCGTTTAAGGGCGGCATGGACTGAGTCGGGCTAGCGCTCGTCCCCCGCACGGGCAACATGCGCTGCACCAGCCACCGTGCTGCTCGCAGCTCGCGGTATTTGCCCGCCAGCACCAGCCGATACCAATACGACAACTGCTCTTGGGCCACTTGCTCGATGTCGGTCATGGCAGCGTCAATCTGTTCAATTGAGGTGCGATTAAGATAAGCGATCGGGCCTTCCAAAACTTTAGGCAAGACGATATCGCTGCTCGCCTCAGGAGCCACCGCCGGAGCGGGTCGCGCCGTTTGTACGATCAGTCGTGCCAGGTCTCGCACTGGTAGATCCCGTGTGCCAAAGCCGTCTGCCCCCATTTGCTGGGCGGCGGCTTGCAGCACGGGGGCCGTTTGCGCACTCAAAATTAAGACCGCCAGTTCTGGAAACTGTTGTTTGATTTCGCTGCACAGCTCCAGACCCATGACTTGGTCGGGTTGGTCTTGACCCAGACCTAAATCAATCACCACCAAGTCGACTGCGGGAGAGGGGGTACTGATACCGGCGTCAGTGGCACTGCTCGTAGCAGCGGCCTGCAATTCACTTAAGGTCGTCAGCGTCGCACTTCTGTCCGACGCTTCTCCCACGACGGTAAAATCAGCCCGCTGCTCTAGCCAAATCTTCAACCCCAGCCGAAAGACGGGATCTTCGTCCACAAGAAACAGATTGATGGGAGACGCGGTCATACCGTTTGCTGATGGCTAGTTGCCGATGGGGGGCGGAGGAGGCTGAGTCATGGGTTCACCATTGGGAGCATTCCCAGGGGTATCAAAGGTATCGGGCGGATCGGCTTCGGCGGCTGCTTCTGCCGCCGCTTCCTCTGCCTCTAGCTTCCAAATATAAGCCCTTTCAGCTTCCCACAGTTCAATAGCGTTTTGAGCATCACCATAGAGCGCCCGACCCGGAGCAATCTGGGCTGCGAGGTCAATGGCGGCGGTGAGCGAGCCACTGTAGGCCAGCGATTTGGCTTTTTCTAAGATGGGGCCATCTTCTTCGATTTGGATGGTGCGCGTCCAATCTTTGATCATGGCTTGCGCCTGCCCATGCAGTGCCCGATCGCCTTGAATTTGTTCTGCTATGGCGATCGCCTCTCGCAATTGGTCTTCGCCGGCGAGTTGATTCGCTTCGGTCAAAATCGGCTGATCTTGGATGATTTCAATTTGGTCGAGCCAGTCGGCAATGAGGGTCTGAGCATCGATGCGTAAGGCTCGACCCAGGGCGACATTTCGCGCTTCGGCGATCGCCGATTCTAAGGCGGGAATGGTGGCTTTTTGCGCCAAGGCTCGCGCCCGCATCAAGAAGGGCCGATCTTGAATGCGTTCGATTTCGTCTTGCCAGTGGGCAATCAATGTTTGCGCCTGCAAACGTCGGGGCCGCTCTAGTTCCACCTGCCACGCTAGATCTGAGGCATAGTCATAGGCCCAACCCTGGCGCAGACTCGCGACGTTGTTGGCAAATTTCAGGGTTTGCAGATCTTCGAGTTCCGCTTGCCACGCGGCCATTGAGGTCTGTGCTGCTTCGTAAAAGCTACTTTTTTCAGGAATGTGTTCGGCAGCGCGAATGGCTTCCATCAATTGGAAAAGTTGCAAATAGCCGGGACTGTCTTGTTGAGCCTGCTGGGCTAAACGGGTCGCATGGCTGAACTTAATCAGGTCTTGGGCTTCGGGGGCAAGGCTAGGGTCGGGGGGCACTTTCTGCACCGCCGCGATCGCCCCTTCCACATCGCCTAGTTCCCATCGCTGGAAGCTATACAGCAACAGGTTTTGACTCCAGCGGTCTACCTCTTCCTGCGCTTCGTGCCAGGCTTGACTGGTGAGATTAATGCGCTGAGCGATGACCAGCGCTTGCCCCAAATTGTCGGGATTACCCGTGTTCGCGAGCCCCCGCGCTTGTTCCAGCTGCGTCCAAGCGGTAGCTTCTAACTGTTTGGCCTGTTGCAATTCGCTATGGCGGGTGCCGACCCAATAATCACTCGACAGCAGTTTCAGCTGCCGCAAAGCATTATCAGCGGCGCTCCAATCTCGCGCAGCAATGGCTTGCTCAATGGAATTTTCGAGTTCCTGACCCTGCTTCCATTCCTGCTGCCAGTCCCAAATTTTGCTTTGGGCAGCGTCGCGGAGCGGCGTGTCGAGGGGAATCTGGCTGGCCCACTCGGTGGCGGTTTCGAGGTCGCCCTCATGCATTTTTTGCGTGGCTTTGTCGAGCAGTCGCTCGGATGATTCCACCAGCACGGGCTGAGTTTCGACATAGAACGGATGGGTCGGACTGTAGTGGGCCGATAACTGGACGGCTTGGATCAAACTTTTGGCGCTACCCACCCGCAAAGCGGATTGGGCACAGATCAGGCGATCGCCATCGGCACTGACCGCAGTGACCTCATCACAATCGGGTAGGGGCGGAATCCGAGTTAACCAGGCCAGTGCCCACAGGCCAAAAATGCCTGATCCGACCATCAGGCCGCTCCAAAAGAGGGGCCAAAACCAGCCCAGCGGCAGGCGAACTTTAGTTTGAGGACGACCGAGGGTCGATTGAGGCTGAACAGACGATCGCGCCATAACAAATGTGAAGGTCCGCAACAGACGTGTACAAAAGATTGGCGATTTCTGCGCCAAAATTAACTGGCAACCCCCTATCGACCGCAGAGGGATACCGTTCCCATCCTAGAGTCGAGTAGCCAGTCATCGTCAGGGGCGATGCGTCACCCGCTAGGTCCCCAGAATGTGCTGATATTGTAGAAGTAAATCCGAAAGTTGAACGCTGGGTTGTGTAAACTCTTCAACTTCGTCTACTGAGGCAGACTAGAAATCGCATGGGCAGATGGGGCAAATGGGCGATCGCGACGATGATTTTGGCCCAAGCAACAATCGGCAGTGCTCTGGCCAGCATGGCGGACACGCTTAACCCAGTGCAGCAACTGCTCGTTTCACGGCAGTGTAATGGCTGTGATCTCGCCGGAGCTGCGCTTTCTGGCTTGCAACTTGCCGGGGTTAGCCTCACCCGGGCTAACTTGCAAAATGCCAATCTCCAGGATGCGGTCTTGCGCAACGCTAACTTGCAAGGGGCTGATTTGACTCAGGCCAATTTGCAAGCCGCTGTTCTAACTCAGACCAACTTGACAGCCGCAACACTGGTGGAAAGTAATTTGTCGGACGCTCGTCTAGCTTTTGCGGATCTGACTGAAACGGATTTGCAAAGGGCGGATCTGATGGGAGCGATCGCCCCTGAGACAAATTTCACTGGCGCTCAGTTGGCCGCTGCTGACCTCTCCGCCGCTGTTCTGATCAAGGCCAGTTTTACCACCGCCAATCTGGCTAGTGCTAACCTGCAAGCCGCTGACCTGACCGAAGCCTATATTTTGCGTACCGATGCGACTAACGCCAATTTGCAAGGGGCGGATTTTTCACGGGCACGCTTGGTCCGCAGCAATTTCGACGGCGCTGACCTGACCGAGGCCAATCTACGCCGCGCCATCATCAACCGCTCTACCTTTGAAGACGCCACGTTTTGCCGCACCATCATGCCTGATGGCAGCCTCAATAATGCCGACTGTCTGAGAGAGTGACCCTAGCCCCGTCTCTAAGTTTGACAGTCTTGAAAGGGGTAAAATATGCGGCAAAGAGTGAATGCGATCGTTGCTTACTAGCCCAGTGCAATCTTGTTCAAAGACCAAATTTCAGGCAAGGAGAGGCGTCTGAGCAGGCGATTTCAGATGGCCTCGGTCACCGCACCCTCTGACCGGGGATTGGCTACAAAGCGAGCCTACTCCCTGGCAAGCTGTACTGATGCTAGACATCATTAACCTGATTGGCTGCAACCTGATTGGCTGCGCTCAAAATTTCCGATTTGTTGGGCAAAGAGGTGATCGTCGTTCAATGTCTTAAGCTTTGCACTCCAGTGTATCTGGCTTGCCAGAACGTTTAACGATAGAGTCTTAATGGATGATCTGAGGTTAGCTTGGGTAAGTGATTACCCTATTCAAACCTTTTGAAATACGACCTTCAAAAATATAAAAAGTCTAGAGATAACCTGTAGATAGATCAGACAATGCCTAATCTTCCCCAACCAAGTCAATTTAGCAAATTGGCCTCTAAATTTAAGTCCCTGGTTAGCTACAGTACTTCTCCCAGTCTGCTTAAGCATAAGGTAAAGTCATTATCCCAGCGTACAAAGTCATTATCCCAGCGTACAATTAAGCGACTGCGCTACGCCGAAGTCAGTCAGCCTCAACGCACACCATCCGAAACGTTTTCAGCCTCCTATCAAAATCTTACAACTGAGCAATTTCGGCAAATCTTAGATCCTCTTCTGATTGCCCATAGTGCTTCTATTCCAATTGATGATCCTCCAATTATCAGTATTCTGACTCCCACGTATAACTCCTCTCTAGATTGGTTTGTTGAAACTGTTTTGAGCGTACTTAACCAAACTTCTCATGCTTGGGAATGGTGCCTGGTAGATGACGGATCTTCTGCAGAAGATATTCGTACTGTTCTCACTCAACTCACCCAAAAACATCCTAGAATCCGAGTGGCATTTCAAACTTCTGGGGGTATTAGCGCCGCTACCAATAAAGCCTTGGATATGGCTTATGGCCAATATGTCTGTTTTCTGGATCACGACGACACGCTAGTGCCCCATGCCATTGAGCGCTCACTCCAAGAGTTAGAAAAAGGTTTCGATTTTGTTTACTCTGATGAAGACAAAATCGATGGTTCCGGTCAGTACTATATTGAGCCTTTTTTAAAGCCTGACTGGTCGCCAGAATACTTGCGGGGAGTCATGTATGTGGGTCACCTATTATGTGTTCGCAAGCAACATGTCTTAGACCTCGGCGGACTTGATAGCCAATACGACGGTGTTCAGGATTATGAATTAGCGCTACGTCTTTCAGAGTCCGCCTTGCGAGTCGGTCATATTTCGGAAGTGCTTTATCATTGGCGCAAAATTCCAGGTAGCATAGCTGCGGATGTAAGGGCTAAACCAAAAATTGAGCAGCTACAGCAAGCAGCCGTTAATGCTCATTTAAAGCGTCTAGCTTTACCGGCTACGGCCCAACAACTCGGCAATCACCGCATCAAACTCCAGCCTGCGGTCAAAGATACTTACCCTCTTGTGAGCATTATCATCCCCACTAAAGATGCGCCCCATCATCTGGAACGTTGCCTCAATAGTCTCTTTGCTGTATCTACTTACCCTAATTTTGAAGTTGTAATAGTTGATAACGAAACGAGTGATCCTAAAGCGTTGCAGCTCATGCAAGAATATCCGATCAAACGCTTATTATTTCCCTATCCTTTTCACTATTCAAAAGCCAATAATTTAGGCGCTCAGTACGCACAAGGTGATTACTTGATATTTCTGAATAATGATACTGAAATAGTCGCTAAAGATTGGGTACAAAACTTACTCTATTATGCAGAACAGCCTGATGTTGGTGCCGCTGGCGCGTTACTTTTGTACCCGAACCATACTGTGCAACATGCTGGGGTAGTCATGGGCATTAGGGGGACCGCTGACCATATTATGCGGGGATTTCCGGTCGGGGCAGATGGGTATGCTGGCTCGCTTGTATGTGCCCGTGAGGTTTCTGCCGTGACTGCTGCCTGCATGATGGTGAAAAACCAAGATTTTAATGCAGTAGTAGGCTTCAGCGAGCATTACTTTCACCACTACCAAGATGCTGATCTTTGCATGAGGCTCCTACACTTGGGAAAACGTAATATCGTTGTCCCGGAGGCGACGTTGATTCATCATGAATCGGCAACGCGCAAAGAGTATTATGATTTGGTGGATCGCTATTTCTTACTGGATCAGTGGCAAGACTACATTGAAGCTGGCGATCCTTTTTACAATCCTGGTTTCGCGCTTGATCGTTTCGACTACTCCATTAAGGTTACGTAATGCAAAACATTCTGTTTGTTCTGTATCACAACTTTAGGGCGAACAGCGCTATCCATGTTCATAATTTTGCTAATCAATTAACTACCTATGGTCTGGAGTGTGTCGTTGCTGTTCCTAATCAAAAAGAGACTGTCGTTTCGTTAGGAGAGAGGCAGTATACGACCATCGAGTTTGATGAGATAAGTTCGCTACAAAAAATCTATAAGAATGGCCAAGGACCAGACATCGTTCATGCCTGGACTCCACGTGAAATAGTGCGAATTTTTTGTGAAAAGCTCAGGAGTCTATATTCTTTCAAGCTATTCATTCATTTAGAGGACAATGAAGAGTTAATTCTTCAAAAAAATACTCATCAATCACTTCAAGAACTCTCAGCAGCTGACGAATCTCACTTTCCAAGTCATTTATCGCATCCTGTCCGTTATCAGCAATTTCTGAACCTTGCTGATGGCATTACGATCATTATCGATCGCTTGCAAGAATTTGTGCCACCCCATGTGCCATATTCAATTCTTTGGCCTGGTGTCGACAAAACGATATTCTTTCCTCGCGATCGCGATCAAACTCTGGCCGCAAAGCTAGGAGTGCCCCTTAATTGCACCGTCCTTTGTTACACCGGTAACGTTCACGCGGCTAATGCCTGTGAGGTGAGGAGCCTTTATCTAGCCGTAGCGATGCTCAATCGTGAGGGGCATCCAACGATATTAATTCGCACAGGACAAGATTTTCATGACTTTTTGGGAGCAGATAGCCAGTGGGCTAAAAAATATTCTATCGAGTTGGGATATGTAGAAAATCATGCAGCGATCGCCAACATTCTCGCCTTAGCCGATATTCTAGTTCAACCGGGTAAGAGAGACGCTTTCAACGATTATCGTTTACCGTCTAAACTCCCTGAGTTTTTAGCGATGGGTAAGCCAGTTATTTTGCCTGAAACGAATATTGGGCGGTTTACAAAATCTATGGAGCAAGCCGTGGTTCTTCCTACTGTAGATGCGCTTAGCATCGTCGAAACCGTTAAGTTGTTAATGGCTGATGCAGATCTGAGAAGTTGCCTAGGTGCCGGTGCGGTAGACTTTTCTAACGCTTATTTAGACTGGTCGATTAATGCGAGTAAGTTGTTTCATTTCTATCAAGCTCAGACTCAGCCTTAAAATTTCTTATGACGAGATACTAACAGGTTGATGTGTTGATTACATTTAGCCTGGATTTGAAAGATTGAAAAAATAGATTGAAAAAATCTATTTTAGAACTTGTCTGGCTCTATCGGTGAAGCAAGGGAATAAAAATTCTCCTAGCTAATATGATAAGATTCCGACAAATCGTTAGCTAAAACTGCATTTCTGTATTCGTACATAACCATGGTAGAAAGTTCTATGAATCTAAAAAAGCTGCTGCCGACTGCTAGGAAGATGAAACAAGTGATTAAACCAGCGGCACCTGTGAAATTTTTAGATGAGTCGTCTAAGCGTGACTTGATCGATCGATATAGTCAAAAAGAGTTTGCAGAACTGGACTACGCATTAGTGCGTGACTTTTGTGATAGCTCTGATCACTTACCTCAAATCTGTCATCTAAATGGTGATCTTAAAAATGTTCAACGAGCTTGGACGGTCAAGGCTGTACTGGGAACTCTTCCTCTTGGGAGTAGGCTCTTAGAGATTGGTGGAGGTGTGCCTTTGGCCGCAGGTATGTTAGCTGAGCTTGGGTACGATGTGACAATTGTCGATCCATATGAAGGGGCTGGTAATGGGCCCACAGAATACGAGGCCTACAAACAACAATTTCCCAATGTTAAATTCACTAGGAGTTATTTTAGTGATGATTTGCAAGGATATGAGGACGCTAGTTTTGATGGCATTTACTCTATTTCGGTGCTAGAGCATATTCCATTGGTGGATCTGGATAGTGTTTATCGAGGCATTCATAAGTTTTTACGTCAGGGTGGCCGCTCTATTCATTGCTTAGATATTGTGGTGGAAGGTGATAGAACGGACGCCCACAAAGCTACTCTAAAGAAAGTGTTTTATCTGCAAAAAGGGCTGGTTCAAGGTCCGTGTTCCCAAAGCGATACCGATCATCTTTGTGACGAGATGCTTGAGAATATGGCTAGAGATTTAGAGACCTTCTACCTCTCGGCAGAAGGCCATAATTTGTGGCGAGGTAGTACGCTTTACGAAGAGTTCCCTTTTAGAAAAGTGATTTCGGCCCAAACTTGTGTCTCTTATCACAATAATTGAGACGATAATTTGTCTTGAGGCTGAGAAGCTTTCCTGAAAAATAGTTTTCAAAGATTTTGAGTCAATATTAAGCCTCATCCATCATTCTCATTACCTGCGGGAGGTTAGGTAGTGATGCTCATGCATACGCCTGGTTTGCTAGGCATGTGCAGAATGCAATAAGCGATCGCACTCTCCATAGCGTGACAAGTGCTTCTACAGAACTTGTACGACTCTTGTATCTAGGACTTTTTGCTCAAGCTTCAGTCCTTCTAATCAGGGTTCTCATATCAAGTGTGCACCATGACGTTTCTTGCCTCCTTCAGACTGTCTTTGTGCCTATCTGGGTGCAATAGAGTGAAACATTGACATAGCCTCCTAGCTGGGATGCGTTGTGGAGTCAGACAAAAGCACAGGATGCTGACTTGTTTGCTAAATTCACCATGCTGATATCAAAAGAGCACCATGGTGCTGGTCTTAAGGTGCAATTTTGCGATTTCCTGAGTTTTTGCATTGTGAACAGGTTCTGCTTTTGCCATGTAGAGACATAATGAGACAGTTTCACCCTGTGGGATGCTACGGCGCAACTTGATCTGTCCTTTGGGGCGATCGCGTGATGCTGTCTGATGAAGGAGAAGACCAGCATGGGCACCTGGATTAAGGAGACCGACAAAGCGGTCTATTTGATGGATGGCAATTACTACATTGATGCGATTTATAAACAGCCTTCATCGACGAATCCCTTAGAAGAAGTGGCAAATATTTCCACGATGAAGGGGTGGTTTCAACGTCCTGACAAGCCAGGTGCTATGACGATTGCGGTGGGGACGGGTGCGCCGGAGCCCGAACCGAAACCGGATGAGCCCTCCAAGCCGCCACCAATTCCCGAACTGCGGGGAATGCAAATTCGGACGACTGCGGATACTTTTTTCAAGCTGGCTCTGAAAGATTCGAGTCAGTTGACCGATAAGGAAAAAGTGTTTGTGGATAAGGGGCAAACGTTTGACATTCAGTACTACACCAATGTGGGCAACAGCCACTGGGAAATTGAACTGTTAGAGCCGACGATTGGCGATCGCCAAACGACTCGTTGGTATGTGTATGTGCCCCATATCGAACTGTTGACTCGTATCTTGTTAACGGTGACTAGCGATACCCTGTTCAAAACTGAGCCAAAGTTGTCGATTGACTTGCCACCGGAAGCCAAAGTTTTTGTCAAAAATGGCACCCAGATGCGGTTACTCAGCTTTGAACCGGCGGCTAGTAACCACACCAAAATTGAGCTGGCGGATGCTTCTTTGGGGCCAAACCAGCGGACAACGTGGTATGCCTACACACCAGATGTCAAAATTTTGGGCCAGCGCCAAACGCTGGAGACAGTGAATGACACCATTTTCAAAACCAAGACGATACAGTCTTCGCAGTTGCCTGCTAATGAAAAGGTATTCGTTAGAAACAAGACAGTCTTTTTGCTAAATTCCTACCTGCAACCGGCTGATATGCATGTGCGAGTGGCGTTGCAAGGAGCATTTTTAGGGCCAGAAAATCGCAACACTTGGTACTGCTTTTTGCCGGACATCAAGATTTCGGGGACAGAAATTGGCAATCGCCCGGATGACAGCAATCCCAGCAGTGGAGGGCAATCACCAGGCGATCGCGGCATTGCGATGCAATTCCCCGGCTTTAACGGCGTTTATTATTCAAATAACCCCATTCATCCGACCAACCAGTTTGGCCAACCCGGTAACTTTACCTGGGGTGAAGCACTCCATGCTGACCCTGCGACTGGTTTCTACCGTCGTCCTAGCAATGCGGGTGTGGTTTACAACATTCTCGACATGGCCCGCGTGATGGAAGATATCCGTCGTCGTTATGGCAACCGACCGATTCGCATCAACTCTTGGTATCGCGATCCCGTCACTAATGCGGCTGTTGGCGGGGCTTCCCAATCTCGGCATCTGACGGGGGATGCGATCGACTTTGTCGTGCCAGGCATCCATCCCTTCGATGTGTTTGCTGACCTGGATCCGTGGTGGGGCAATCGCGGCGGCTTAGCCAGCTCCTCGGTATTTACGCATATCGATATGCGCGGCTATCGCGCTCGTTGGGATTACGGATATTAGGGAAAGCAGAACCATGGGTACTTGGATTAAAGAAACTGACAAAGCGTTTTATCTGATGCAGGGCGGCTATTGGATTTCGCGCCTGACCAAATATCCGTCAACCACTAACCCTTTAGAACAAGTCGTCAATACTGCCGCGCTAGAGCAATGGCTCATGCGCCCCGACGGGCCTACTGCGATCACTTTTTCCCAGGGCACTGGCTATCCCGAACCCGAACCCATTCCCGATAAGCCAGCGCCCCCGCCGGGGCAAATTAATGAAGACGGCATCATCATCGTCAAAAGCTTTGAAGGACTGAGGCTGCAAGCCTATCAAGACTCTGTCGGTATTTGGACGATTGGTTATGGACATACCTCAATGGCAGGACCGCCCGACGTTTATCCCGGCATGGTAATTACCGAAGCCGAGGCTGATCAAATTTTGCGGCGCGATCTGGATTTATTTGAGGCCGGTGTAACCCGAGGCGTTACTATCGCCACCAACTCCGATCAGTTTTCGGCGATGGTGTCTTTTGCCTTCAATGTTGGTCTGGGTGCGTTTCGCGACTCTACCCTACTGCGTAAACACAATGCTGGTGACTTTGCTGGAGCAGCGAATGAATTTTTACGCTGGGTCTATGCGGGCGGTCAATTTCTACCGGGGTTAGAACGGCGACGCAAGGCAGAGCGAGCATTGTACTTAAGCCAAGACTACACGATCTATCTGTAGTTGCGGTTTGAGAAGAGTTCAGTGATCCTTCGTAGAGTCAAGATGAGCGCAGCCCGGTGGTTATAAATTCTTTCCGCATTTCAACGGACGAGACCTAATTGCTTGATCAATTAAATTAGTGCATACATATAACAGAAAAGCTGTTTATGTCAGGGCGAGACTTTAGCAACCTTTCTAGTTGGTTATGAGTCTTTGGTTCTCTGAATTGAGATCTCGTCTGCTCACGCTCAACTCACCGTTCATCTTTGAGAAGCCAGCACTAGCCATGTTGATTTATTCAGTCACCGCCTTACTAACCTTCAGCTTTGTCGCATATGTCTTTGGGCAAGATGATTGTGCCCGCAAAGATGATCCACAGGCGTGGTTATTCATTGTCTTTGCCGCAGCAATCTGGCCACTGACGCTCCCTAATATGATTCGTAAAGTAGTGACTAAATCGTTCAAGCATCAACATGAGAGTCGTGATGCTGGGTCTCAGTCAGAGCCCTTTCTCGTATATGAATCTCTCCGCAAGTAATTTGTCACTTGTTGGCGATGTCGTTCTAAAGTCCCCTTGCTGCTGTGGCAGTGAGGGGACTTTTAGTTGAACGTTTGATTGCTGACTCCGGATCCGAACTTAGTACTCCTGCATCAATTCAGGAAAGTTACCGGGATGCATGACTATGCGCCCTCCGGCAACGAGATTTGCTAACGGAATTAGGTATGAGCTTGCAGTTGTTTTCATGATGGCTGGGGGAGCTCACCTCTGCTTGCCGCTGCGATCCTCGCGGTTAAATGCGTGATCAGCTCATGCTCGTGGGAGAATGTTGACCCTGTGCCGTTATTTCTGAGTCTATGAACGCTGCCTCTCACCCTGCTGCTGACCAAATTACTGCGGCCCTCGATCCCAGCACCGATCTCTCATTTCAACTGCCTAGCCCTGAAGACGAAAATCTTTCGGAGTACGAGTTTCAGCAACAAATTGAAACTGCGTGGCAGGTATGCGATCGCTTTGATTTGCAAACGGATATCTGGCGGGGGCGGATTTTACGGACGGTGCGCGATCGCGAGAAACGTGGTGGCGATGGGCGTGGCACCGGCTTTCTGAACTGGCTGAAAGACCGTGAAATCACCAAAAGTCAGGCTTACTCACTGATCGAACTCGCTGATAGCGCCGATACCTTGCTGCAAGAGGGGATGCTAGAGCCTCAATCTGTCAATAATTTCAGCAAACGGGCGTTTGTCGAGACGGCGCAATCGGCCCCTGAGGTGCAGCAGTTGGTCAGCGATGCGGCCCAACGAGGCGAACACATTACCCGGCGTGAAGTGCGGCAAATCTCTGACGAGTGGACCGCGATGAGTTCTGACTTGTTGCCTACAGAACTCAAGGAAAAAGCCGCTAACAATACGATTCCGACCCGTTATTTGGCTCCTCTCGTCAAAGAAATGCAAAAGCTGCCGCCGCCGCATCAGGAAACCCTAAAGACCGAGATCACCCTCAATCCTGATATCGACACGTTAAAACAGGTCACGGCTGAAGCCCGCTATTTAGCTAAATATCTGGAAGCCGCTGTGCAGGTGCAAGCTCTTAATAGCGACGATCTCGATTTGGAGCAGGCTCTCGAAGAAGCCTTGAGGATTGGTTGCCTCAACGCCACTGCTGATTTGGTCAAGCAGGCCTCGCAACTCGAACAGGCCGCAGCTAAGCTGTACAGCTCATGGACACAGATGAATAAACTGGCGGAACGAGTCTACGTCGATAGTGGTGCCAGCACTCCCCATCTGCGCCAGTTATTAAACCACTTGGAACCATTGACCAGCCAAACTCTAGAAGTGCAGCTGGGTGATGCCGACAGCCCACTCTCACATATGGTGCGATTACAACTACTATCAGCAGATGGCGGCGGAGAATCATCTGAGCCTTAGCCCTAGCCTGGGGTTGAGCCACTTTTGCCTGAATGACTCCGGAATCGCCTGCAAGCTTGCACCAAAGAATAATGCAAAATGGGAGAGCTAATCATGTTTAACTCTCCCATTGGAGTGGTGTACTGTGCCCTGACTAAGAGCGGAGGTTTAGCAATTTACAGCTTAGTGCCGCACTCAGGGCAAAAGCTATGACTGGAGGGGTTTCTGGCCCCACAGTTGCTGCAATACATCAGCTCAATGGTCTGCACATCGGGTGATTTTTGCGGCAGTCCCAGCATTTGCGCATTGCTCTTGCCGGGAGCCACCATGGGGTAGCAGTTTTCGTCTTTGCGAACGTGAACATCCATGAGGACAGGGCCGTCATGGGCCAGCATATCTGCGATCGCCTGCTCCAAGTCAGCCCGATGCTCCACCACAATGCCTTTGACACCATAGGCCCGCGCCAGCATTTCAAAATCGGGCATCCCCGACTGCATGTTGGATGAGGAGTAGCGCTCACCATAGAAGGTCTGCTGCCACTGGCGCACCATCCCTTGCCAGCCGTTGTTGATAATGACGGTTTTGACATTGATGCCGTATTGCGCCAACGTTCCCAACTCTTGGGGATTCATTTGAAAGCTGGCATCGCCGCTGATGCAAATGGTCACTTCGTCTGGGTGAGCCACCTGCACGCCCATCGCCGCAGGCATACCAAAGCCCATGGTGCCTAAGCCTGCACTGGAAATCCAGCGGCGGGGGCCATTTTTGAGAAACTGAGCGGCCCACATCTGGTGTTGACCGACGTCGGTAGTGTAGTAAGCCTGCGGTGCTTGGCGACAGAGTTCGACAATCACCTCTTGGGGCGCAATCATGTCGTCGTAGGTGGGCACCACCAGGGGATAATCTTCTCGCCAGCGCTGAATGCGATCGCGCCATGCCTGAGTTTGTTCAGCACTGCCCGGTTTATTGGCTTCGTGCAAGCGGCTGAGCAACGTTTGCAGTACGCGGCGCACATCGCCCACGATTGGCACATTGGGAATGCGGTTTTTGCCGACCTCTGCCGGGTCGATATCAATATGAATCACTTTGGCACGGGAGGCAAATTCGTCTAGCTTGCCAGTGACGCGATCGTCAAAGCGGGCTCCGACGGCAATCAACAGGTCGCACTCACTCACGGCAAAGTTCGCATAGGCAGTGCCATGCATGCCTAACATGCCGACCGAGAGGGGATGATGCTCGTCAAACGCCCCTTTGCCCATCAGCGTTGTGGTGACGGGAATCGAGAAATACTCCGCCAGTTCTTGAATTTCGGCGTGGGCTCCGGCAGTGATGGCTCCACCGCCAACGTATAAGAGAGGCTGCTTGGCGCGGCGCAGGAGGCGAATGGCATGATCAATCTGCCGAGGATTCCCTTTTACTGTGGGCTTAAATCCTGGCAAGTGCACATCCCCTGGCTCTACCGGAATGTAGTCAAATTCTTCAACTCCGACATCCTTGGGCACGTCGATCAACACTGGTCCTGGACGCCCACTCTGGGCAATGTAGAACGCTTCTGCGACTACACGCGCCATGTCTTTGGGCGATCTCACCACGTAGGAATGCTTGACGATGGGCAGCGTAATGCCAAAAATATCCGTTTCTTGAAACGCATCGGTGCCGATCGCGGGGCGCGGCACCTGGCCCGTAATCACGACCATCGGAATCGAATCCATCGCGGCGGTGGCAATTCCGGTCACTAGGTTGGTCGCGCCTGGTCCAGAGGTGCCAAAGCAAACGCCCACTTTGCCAGTGGCGCGGGCATAGCCATCGGCGGCATGGGACGCGCCCTGCTCATGCCGCACCAGAATATGGCGAATGCCCCCCCGTTGTTCTGCTTTGTAAAGCTCGTCATACACTGGCAGAATGGCCCCGCCTGGGTAGCCAAAAATATGCTCGACACCATGACGCTGTAGGCTGTCGATTAGAGCAAATCCACCAGTTACCCGTTGAGTTGTAACGTTATCAAGTGCTTTAACAGAAGTTGTCATGGAATTTGTGAACACACACGCTTAAGTGGGCAGAATTTTGGCCAATTTGTGCCGTACGAAACTGTTGCGAAGCACAAAGTAGCAGGTAAGACTTTCACTATAGTACGAGATTTATCTGGCACCAATAAGGATCCTTCGGTTCTCGGTCGCAGATCCTTGAAATTCTTTACAGGCAAATTATTGAGATAGATTTAGCCGATTAGAGCGAGAGGAAGGATCCGGCAATAATGCGTTCTTTCAGGCGGCGGTCAGCGATCGCTAAATTTCCTCGCGCCATCTGTTTTCAAGGTTGCAAGTCACGTTTTGATAACAAGATTAATTTGCAAATAGCTGACGCTGTTGGGCCAGCAAATCTTGAATCCCGGACTCTGCCAAGTCCAGCAGTTGATTAAGTTGCGATCGCGAATAACTCCTTTCTTCCGCCGTACCTTGCACTTCAATAATGTCGAGCTGGCCATTCAGCACCACATTACAGTCCACTGCCGCTGCGACATCTTCCTCATACTTGAGATCCAACAACGCTTCGCCCTCGACAATCCCGACAGAAATGGCTGCGACTTCGTTCACCAATGGCAACTGGGCCAATTCTCCTGACGCCACCAGTTTGGTCAAAGCGTGTTTGAGCGCGACATAGCCGCCAGTAATTGACGTGGTACGAGTGCCTGCGTCCGCCTGCAATACGTCGGCATCGACAGTAATGGTGCGTTCCCCTAACGCTTCAAAATCAAGGGTCGATCGCAAACTCCGGCCAATCAACCGTTGAATTTCTTGCGTGCGTCCCGACAGCTTCATCAGTTCCCGACGCTGGCGTTCGGGTGTCGCTCCTGGCAACATGCGATACTCTGCCGTCAGCCACCCGCGCCCCGAATCGCGCAGAAACGGTGGCACCCCGTCCGTGATCGAAACTGTGCACAGCACTTGAGTGTGGCCACAGCGAGTCAGCACCGAACCGGCGGCAAATTTTGTGAAATCCAGCTCAAAGGAGACGGGTCGCAGTTCGTTTGCCTGTCGACCATCAGGACGCTGCCATGCCATAGATGCTGCCTCAAGTTGCCCAAACCTCACTCAGAATACAGGACAATCACGAACTGTTAGCAGGTCAGCCAGTCGCAGTACACGTTGAGTCTTGCTTTAGAGTTCAGAGTTGCTGCTCATACTTGGCGATTACCGCTTGTTGCTCAGCGGTTTCCACCGCATGGGGATTAGCTTGGCGGATATGTGCGATCGCGTCTGCCGCCGTCATGCCCTTGGCGACCCAGTAAGTCGCTGCAAAAGTCCCCGTTCTGCCACTACCACCCTCACAGTGCAGCAGCATCTTTACGCCGGAGGTGCGTTGATTTACCAACGCGATAAATTGCTCTAGCTGCTCTGGGGTGGGTGACGCAAAATCTTGGACTGGAAAGGTGTAGCGCTCATACCCGAGGGCTTGGGCATAAGCAACGTCATAGCGTGGTGTTTGCTCACTTTCTTGCAACAAAGAAATGAGCACGGTGAATCCCGCTTCCCTGAGCCGAGCCAGTTCTCGGTTGGTCGGATTGTGACTCCCCAGAAAGTAGGGCTGTTCGATCCACCAGGTGCTCATGGCTCGCACCCTGGGTCATCAGGTATGGGATATGTCAGTGATGGCGGGTATGCTGTCTAGTTGGGCGAAGTATTCGGCATCCGTTAGCAGCTCTGCGGCATCAGCCACATGATCGACAAAGACGGTGCCGTTGAGGTGGTCAAGTTCGTGCTGAAAAATGCGAGCGACAAAATCAGTGAATATTCGTCGCTGAAGATGGCCGCGCCGATCGCAATATTCCACCTCGACTTCGCGCCAGCGATCGACCTGTCCGCGTTGATCCGGTACGCTCAGGCACCCTTCCCAGCCTGGGACTTGTTCATCAGAGTGGGCAATGATGCGCGGGTTGATCATCGGCGTTGGTTCCATCCGCGGCGCATGGGGATATCGCAGGTTGGGATAAGACGCCACGATAAAGAGCTGTAAAGACTCACCGACCTGAGGAGCGGCAATGCCCACTCCGTTGGTCTTCTCCGCCGTCCAGATTAAGTTGTTGATTAACTGTTGGAGGCGATCGTCAATATTGATCACGGGCAAGGCCAGTTGCCGCAGCTGCGGATCGCCCAAGGTCAATATAGAGAGCTGTTGCCGACGCATCTGAGCAGGCCACATAACGACTACGACTAAACGTTGTTAACCCTTAGCGTAGCCCGATTTTTCTGAGGATGAAATAAGCGGTTTGCTGTACGGCTCCTGTTGTCCGCCGATAGGCTGGCGAGGGAGTCGTTGCAATGCCAACGGGTTATCGAATGGGTAACGGAGCGGTACGCAGGGTGATCTCAAGTTGCTGCCCTTGGCGATCCACCGAGGCGACTAACGATTCCCCAATTTCGGTATTTTGGACAATATTTTGCACGGTTTCTGCCTCTTGAACAGGCTGTCCGCCGAGAGATTGCAAGACATCGCCTGGACGGAGCCCCGCTTGGGCAGCAGGCGAGTTAGATTGCACCCCGAGCACGATGACGCCGCTTTCAGCGGTGATTTGCCGATCGCGACCATTTTGCTCATTCAAGATGTCACGTAGGGCCGGGGTGAGCGATCGCATTTGAATGCCAATGTAGGGGTGCTCGACTCGGCCATTGGCAATCAACTCTTGGGCAATGTCGCGCGCGGTGTTGATCGGAATTGCAAATCCCAGACCTTGGGCCCCGCCAATGATCGCTGTATTCACACCAATGACCTGACCCTGCTCATTCAGCAAAGGGCCACCCGAATTGCCTGGATTGATTGCCGCATCCGTTTGAATAAAGCTCACCCGCTTATCGGGCACTCGTACTTGGGAACTCGATCGCCCGGTGGCGCTGATAATGCCAGCAGTCACGGTGCTGTCTAGCCCGAGGGGATTACCGATCGCGATCGCCCATTCTCCTGGTCGCAACTGTTCTGAATCGCCCAGCGTCACCGTTGGCAGCCCCGATGCCTCAACGCGAATCACAGCTAGGTCTGTCAATGAATCTTGCCCCAACACTTCGCCCGCAAACTCACGACCATCTTTGAGGGTGACCAACACGCGATCGGCCCCCTCAATCACATGGGCATTGGTGAGAATGAGTCCTTGCGCGTCGATGATGAAACCGGAGCCCGTGCCCTGCTCAACCCGAGTACGCGGCTGCTCAGGGAAGCCGCCAAACTCACCAAAAAACTCTCGAAAGAAGGGGCTACCAAATACATCCGGTGTACGGTTTACCACGGTGCGGGCGGCGTCAATGCGCACCACTGAGGGACCCACCCGCTCGACGGCATCCGCGATGAAACTCGTACTTTGAAAGGTGGGTCGCGACGTTTGAGCGACTGTTAACGATACTTCTTGAGTAATTGGCGGTAACTCTTCTTGGACCCACTCCGACAATCTCGCCTCGGAAGGAGTGGTCTGATTAAACAGCACCAACGCCCCGGTGCCGAGGAGGGTCAACAAGCTGTAAGTGGCGATGCGATGACGTTTGGGCAACGTGCGGTGGGAGATTGAGTCGGTGGGATTTGAGAGTGTCATGGGAGCGATTCTCCTCTGGGCGAGCAGGGGCGAGAAAATTGGAATGCTCGAATTAGCCGCGATCGCCGCAATCCTTGAGCAATTCACTTAAAAAAATTGAAATCAGGGACATTCCTGAATCAGCAATTGCCTTGCCTGATTTCGTTCAGTCACAACGACAGACCAACACATCGAACCTGTGATTCTCGCTATCACCTATTCTTCAAACTGTTGGACGCAGTCGTGGCTAACAAGTTCCTATCTACACAATAGCGAACTATGGGTGCTGATTCAAAAGCCGTTGCCTGTGTGCCTTGAAGAACCGCCCCTGGCTCAAGGTTGAATTTGCCTGGTCAGAACGCTGAATTATTTTGATGAGTTGGAGGAATTAGGAGTTCAGTGACCGCTCTCAACGGCTTGAGGAGGGTGGCGAGCCGGAGGCCATTTTTCCATCGACTGAACCAGCCGCAGTGGGGGGCATCGGATGACTGAACCGACATCCGGCAGTAGCCGATGCCTCAGTTCTGCTAGGGCGGCAATCAAATGAATGGCTTTACACAACTGTGCATTACACCATTGACGGTTTGATGCTCACAGCTAGCCCGACGCCTTGCGAGGATCACTGACCAGTCGCGATCGCGGCTAATTCACTGGCTTAGGGTGACTGATGCCAAGCACTATGATGGCTAACCAAGGGGATTTTGGCTAATCAAGGGGATTTATAAAGAGGTCTCGCTCAAACCGGACGACTCACCGTCTTTGGGCAAGACTGAGTCCATATTACGCACGGCCGCTGGTTTGGGAATGAGGATAGGCGGCTGGTCTAGGGCAATTTCTAAATTGTCTTCAGTCTTGGAAGCCGACACGTTACTCAACCCCATGCGTTCAATCGGGTTCAAGGCACCTGAAAAGATCCCAGCGACCAGAACAGCGGCGGCAGTCATACCCGCCATCCAGGTCGCCCGCACACGATGATTGAGCTTGGAGACAACTTGTTCCGCAGCCTCACATGGATTGGTTGTGTGCCAATGTTCGGTGCCTAATCCTTGAAAGCCGCGTCGGAGCTGTAACAAGCGCTGATACAGACACTGGGCTTCTGGGTCTTCATCCAGCCAAAAGACGACAAGCCGCCGTTCTTCGGGGGAGACTTCGCCATCTAGGTAGGCACTCAGTAGCTCGAAGCGATCGCGTTTAGTGGCATCTAGATCTCTGTTGTATCCACTAGCAGTCTGCTGCGAGCAAATGACTGACTGCGGGTGAGTTCCCTGGGGCTGATGGGAAGATTGATAGCGTTCACTCATGCTGGGTTCAACTCAGTGGCATCAAAACCGATAATGATACAGACGCTGCAAGACTACCGATAAGTTCCGACTCAACTGGGTTCAGCCTAAAAGCGGAAATCAGCTCAGTAAATCCGTAACTTTCCGGGGCGTTCAGCAAGGTACACATTCATCTGTGTACGTCAACGCGAAAACCACTGTTTAGCGGTGACTTCTTATCATAGTGTTAACGTCTCTGAGAAACATCCCCCCCATCGATAAGAATTTATGACCGATCGCCAACGGCTTCCCCGCCTTAAGTCAATGATTCGGTTTTGAGATACAGATTTAAATCTTGCTGTAACCGCTGTCGGGCGCGGGCGATCCGTGATTTCACCGTGCCGAGTGAGGTGTTAGTAATATCGGCAATCTCTTCGTAGCTCAAGCCTTGGATTTCTCGCAGCACAATCGTCGTGCGGAAAACCTCTGGCAGCTCCGCGATCGCCTGCTCCAGTTCGGCATAAAATTCCTGGGTCATCATCACATCGACCGGGTTTGGCGCGTCTGAAGCCACTTCCCAGTCCATTTCGCCATCTGATAATTGGCGGGGAGCATCCAGCGATAGCGGCGATTGGTGACGCTTACGCTTGCGCAACTCGTCATAAAACAGGTTGGTCGTAATGCGTCCTAGCCAACTCTTGAAGCGCTCAATAGTTTGTAACTTGTGCAAGTTGCGATAGACCCGAATCCAAACTTCTTGGGTCAGATCAGCGCGATCAGACCAATCCGGGGCTAAGTGATAGAGCAGCTTCTCCACATAGCTTTGATAACGCTTGACGAGCTCGGCAAACGCCGCTTTGTCGGGACGATGCTGCTGCTGGCAACGCTGAATCAAGTCATAGTTTGACAACTGCGTCGGCGCATCATGACGGAGTGCTGACAAAGCCGAACGAGCCGATGACCATGGCGTAGAAAATGAGTAACTCATAGATCCAGATAAAGCCGTGAATAGTGTTGAGGAAGGATAGAGCCGCCCCCGAGGACAAAACGCTGCTTACATCGCAAGGATTTAGTCATGAAATGCGGATTGATTAGAGTTTTACAGTGATCGACTGTGTCTTGGGTTTAGGCTGTGTGCCTATCGTTTTTGTGGCACAGCATTTTGGGGGTGATTGACTGAAGTGAAGTCTCTCTGGTCAAGTAGTGAGGGTATACTCAAGCCATCGAGACTACCCCGAGCCCATGCGTTATCTGGCAAAGATTGAGCGAGCCTCTTTCTTGGGAAATACTGTTCTACAACCCCTGGCCCGACAGGTTGATGAGTACCTGTGGGAAACGATTCCTGACCATGCGGTGATCGAAACTAAGGTCGCCGCTAGCGTTGGGCCTGGAGCGATCGTTTTGGCTACGGTGGAACAACAGGATGACCAGTTGCAGATTGTGGCGATCGACGATGTGGTGCCCTGGTTGTTAGAGCTCTTAGAACAGTTTTTGTCTCAGGGCATTACGCCCGATTTTCTCGCCCAAGAGGCGGAGCGGGCTGAACAGTGGCGACAATCGCTCACCCTTGAAAGCCAGGAAGTGGAACGTCGAGCCTTGGAAACGGCGGCCCGACGGGATGAAATTCAAGAATTGGAACGCAACCTGAAAGTAGCGCGGGCTGAGCTAGAGCAGCGTGAGGCGGAATTGTTGGCCCGGCAACAAGAGGCTGAGTAAACCGCCCTGTCGGCTGCCTAAGCCGATTTCCAGCGTTCGATATCGGAGCAATCTTGAATACTGTGGGGTGGTGGGTTGCGATCGCCGTCCTGATCTCTACTCAGTTGGAGGTTCGCTCAGTTGTGGCAGATAATGCAAGCAAACATTGTTGAGAGTACGAAAAGTCTGTGATTGCGAATGCGCGAGCCTGCTCCCAGCCCACGATCTTGGGATTTGATCCGGGACGTCAGAAATGTGGGTTAGCGATTATGGGGCTCGATCGCCAGCTGTTTTATCGTGCGGTCATTGCCGCCGATGAGGTGATGACGACCATTCAGCAGTTACAGCAGCAATACCCCATTTCGCTCATTGTGATGGGGGATCAAACCTCTGCCAATGATTGGCAAGCGCAGTTGACGCAGCTGGCAGAGCCGTTGCGGGTGGTGTTAGTCGATGAACGGTATTCTTCCCTGGAGGCGCGCGATCGCTACTGGCAACTCAATCCGCCCCAGGGGTTGCAGCGTCTGATTCCCCAAGGGATGCGGCAGCCCCAAGAGCCGATTGACGACATTGTGGCCATGCTGCTGATTGAGCGCTATTTGAATCGTTTGGTCGAGGGATAAGCCGACGTGCCGCTGAGTTCGGTGTGTTGCCTCCAAGGAAGGAGAATGCAATTAAGTGTGGACAGCCGTCTCGGCTGTCCTGGGGCAGGCAAGATGCCTGCCCAACAAAACTTGGATTTTATAAAATCCTGATTCCTAAGCCGTCAGCCGTTACGGTCGTCAGTGACGCTGCGTCCTAAAGTCGAGCCCGAATGGTAAAGGAATAGTCGCCCCCGGCTTCGAGTTGGTAGTCGCACTGTTCTAAAAAGCGGCCCAGGGGTTCTCGAATTAGCGCCCGCCCCAGAGAGGGCTCGATCTTGAGTCCCCCTTTAGGAAACTGCCATTGAAACTGCCATACATATTCGTTGGCGCAAACTTCACCTTCGAGGCGACCCTGCTGCCAGGATTGATACGTAATGCGAACGTGGGCAGTGGTTTCAGGCAATGAACGGCGACGTGTCACAGGGCAAATGCCAGGTTTCGACAGCGGACAGATGAGTCGTTTGGGGACGGGCGATCGCTCCCAAACGGCACTGTCTCAACAGCTAAGATAGCCGCGCAGGCCCGCTAAGATCTACCGCCTCATCCACTTTATTTTCAGGATTTGTGAATATTTGAGCGCTTCGGCTTGTCTGTAGAAGGTATGAGTCGGGGCTTTGAGGCGCGATTTCCTGTGGATGGAGGATATTGCGCCAGGGCTATGTTTGCGTCAGGCGATGCCAATCTTCTGGGGTGTTGCAGTTAGCCAGCAGGCCGATTGGCACATCCGTAATCGCCACGACGGGGGCGGCATTCAACCAGGCTTGGAACGATCGCTGCCCGGTGGACAGATACTCCTGCAACGACGGCAAACTCGTGGAGCGATAAAAGCCACATAGCGGCTCCCATCCCTGAGCCGTTTTGGGTACATGAGCGATCGCCTCAGGCGACAACTGGGCTAGTGATTGCGACCACTGCTGCAATGGCTCGACCTGCAAATTGGGAAGATCGCAAGCGAGTAAGAGCAGCCAGTCGGTAGCAGCCGAGGAGCATGCCCGCAATGCCTGCTCAAAAGCCAGGAGTGGCCCCCCCGGTGTGGATTCGTCCAGCCAGGTCACATCCGGTGGCAGCAGGGATTGATAGCGATCGCGGCGCGAGGTCACAATGCGCACGTCGGGTGTGAGGCGGTGCGCCACGGCCCAAGTGCGACGCAAGAGCGGCACCCCCTCAATGGTTAACAGGGCTTTATCTTGCCCCATGCGCTCACTTTTTCCACCCGCAAGGATGACGGCTGAGAGGTTCATCTTTGACTTAGCGCTGGGTCTGACGGTTGCGATCGACCCACAACAAGCCTTTGGCAAAGTACAGGCTGGCGGTAATGACCGCTAGCAGCACATAAAAGGCGCGAATGCTCCAGCCAGTGATCTTAAAGACCATGGTAAATAAGCCGGGTTCTAAGCCGCTGAAGCGGGTCAGCTCAGACCGGAACCATTTGTCGTCTTCATCAATGTTTTGCAGGGCGCGCAAATCGGTGGGCAAGATGGGCACCTGCACGGTGTACCGAAAGAATCCCATGACGCCATCCGTGCCAGTGGCCTGGTTGAGCAGGGTGTTGGTGACCTGTTCGGCCTGCGCGGGCAACAATTCTGATTCCACCGCCACCTGATTGACCCAAAGGTGATAACGCACCGCATAGCCCGTCATAAATACCAGCGGCACCGCAATGACAAACGGAATGAGCTTGATCCACAAGCCGCAGCGCCGGGGCAGCCATAACGTAAATGCGCCTAAACTGACTCCCAAAATCGCAAACACTACGACATTGGTGACTTCCATCAGTTCCAGGCTCTTGAGCAGCCCGCCGAACAGGGGCAGGTTGTAGACAAAAGTCTCCGCTGCCCAAGCGATCGCCCCTTTGGCCGCCACCATACCCGCAATCAGCAGGACGGTCGCCACAATGTAGCGCACCACCTTGATCGATTTGGCGGATGAGCGATTAGAGGACACTGGCGATCGCTGAGTTGATGAAATCCGGGTAGTCATAGCGCAAAAAAGTTAGCAGCGAAAATCAGGGAGTTGCAGGCTAAGCGGCGTTGAAACAGGCTTACCATTCACCGCTCGCGATGGGGCGAGAAATCAGATCCCTCTCACACGGCAGGATGCTGAATCAGTGCTGACGTACTACACAGTTTAGCCGATTGAGCGACCTGACTGGTGTGATGCCGTCAGAGCCCAGCGCGATCGCACCCGATTGCCTATGAGGGTACTTGAGAATTCCATGAATGACCGCTGATTGCGCCAAAATCCACCTTTAATTTCACAATTTCAGGTAAGTCGTTACCCATGAAAATGCCTGCTATTGCTAGCCGATGTCATTCATCACACGGGGAATGAACTCTTAACTGCTCGAATTGGGCAAATAACAAAGCCAGCTTCCCCATCTCGCTTAGAGTCAGCAGAGGAAACTGGCTTTACTTGTGTCAATTCGCAACAGTGATAGCAACTTCAGGTTGCTGGTTTTAACAAGAACCGCATGCTGGGAGAGTTGCCCTAACTTTTTTACTGCGCCCAGGCGAGTTGATTTTCATAGAAAGTTTGCGCGGCCAGCACGCTAGGCCAGAATCCATCAGCCTTCTCAATATTCCCTGGAACGTCTCCCAGCCACTGCGCCTGCACCTCTTTGCTCCAGTTCAAATACAGCTTGCCATCGACAATCTTCCAAGCGCGGGGGTCAACAGAGGCCAGATTGCCTTCACTCATGGCTTTGGCACAGTAACCGCCATACTGCGGCGCAAAGGCTACTGGATTAGCGACAAAAGCAGCTTGATTTTCAGCACTGCTAAAGCGCCAAGTTGCCCCATTCCACTCATATTCATACTCAGCAACTCCGGCAACTGCTTCACCCTCTGTAAAGTAGGCCACTGGGTCAGCGCCGCGAATGGCTAGGTTACTACCACTTTCCACATACACCTCAGTGTGAGGAGGGGCGTAAGAAGTGACGACTTCAGCCGCCGCACAAGGGTCAGCCGCCGCACAAGGGTCAGCCGCCGCGCAAGGGTCAGCTGCCGCGCAAGGGTCAGCCGCTGCACAAGGGTCGGCTGCGGCACAGGGGTCGGCTGCGGCACAGGGGTCAGCCGCTGCACAAGGGTCGGCTGCGGCACAGGGGTCGGCTGCGGCACAGGGATCCTCCACCTTTGCTGCACAAGGATTTGCTTGGGCCGTGAGCACGGTTGGTACGGAGGCGACGCCAACAGACAGAACGGCAGAAGCCATTAAAGCAGTCAAATACTTAATTTGCATGAAACTCAATGGAAAACAACAAGTAGTTACGAAGGAGATACCCGTCAGGGTGTCGAGTACAGCTACCGATAGGCAAACGCACAGTCCACCGTAGTCTTTAAGCTCAACCAGGTAGGCGATATACGCGCTCAGCGATGTCTCCCTTACTAAACGCTGATGAACTGAAGACGGTCTGAATGCATTCTGAGGAGTCTCTAAGGGAAGTCTGAGAAATTGCCAAGAACAGAGGTCGTCGAGACCTCAAGGTTGCAGATAATTGTTCTGAGGCGAGTCACATGATGTCTCCATGGCGACACCAGACGACAGCGGAGAGGTTTGTCTGGCGGCACATGTGTGCACCGGATTGTAGCGGCGGCGAGGGACGACCTGGAAAATCCTGCCTTCACAGCAAATACCCTCGGCAGCCCAGGCGATCGCTACGCCCACCAAGCAAAAATCAACCTGGACATCACTAACTGACATCGACCTCGTCATCCTGCGATCGCATCAAGCAAACCTAAGGCGAGGTTATAGAAGCCTGAAAACTTGAGGCGATTGTGTTGACTAGAATCACACTGGCTCCAAACCCATGGGCCAATTCGGCGCACCCACAAGAAAGTAAAGCGCGATCGCATCCAATTGCCTATGAGGGTCCTTGAGAATTCCACGAATGACCGCTGAATCCGCCAGATTCCCCCTTTATGCTCACAATTCCAGTATGGTCGGGCCGTCCAAGATCATACCTCTCGCCCCAGCGACGCCACCACCACCGCTTCATCGCCAGCGATTCCTTGAAGCGGACTCATATCTGGCCCAAAATGCCCAACTGTCACACACTTAAAACCCGCATTCTCTCTTTAACTGCTTGGTGTGACAGTACCTCAACAGCGGCAGTTGCCGACGATGGTATATAGCTGGGCAGGTGAACACCAAAGAACACTCTAATCAGAGGACTTGTAATGACTACTGCATCAAAACTGGTCTACTGTGCCAGTTGTCCAACATCGCAACGGAGTAGTTGCTCCCTCTCGCAACTACTCAAATTCATTTCCTTTTGTATTCTTCCCCAGTCAAATATGACTTCACAGCCGCCTTGTGTTCGGCATTTTTGAGTTTCTTCTCTAAAATATAGTTGGGTAAAAGAGTCAGCAAAATCGATTTCACTTGAAAAATGATAAGAACAAATATAAGTGAGTAGGAAGCTCCTTTCATCAATGAAATAAAATATACAGAAAGAGAAAATTGTCTAATTATTGGGAATGAGAATTCAATTAGAAGAATAATCGCAATCGTGAATGCTGCTGAAACCATAGCATTCATCATTGCAATAATTTGAGAACTCGCTTCCTTTTCATTGCTGAATAATGAACTAATTCCGCCAGGATACAAGATAGCCATCCACGCCCCCATGACTCCAAATACTATGGCGGATGTTTCTCTTAAGCTATCAAAAATCTCTTTTTGCTCTGCATATGAAACATTCCTTCCAAAGGCGAAGCTTAAAAACACTCCGATGGAAGTCAACGACCAAAATATTAATTTCGCAGGTTTATTATTGATGGCTGCAATTTTATTTCTCATAACATTAGGCTTTGCATCAGCTCAGCCCGACGATTTTTGACATCTTCAAAGATAGAGTCTGGAGCAACTACTGCACCATTTTTTCTGACTTTAAGATCTACAGCATTTCTCACTCTAGTGAGGTGCAGTAGCAGCAATTTGTAAACCAGTTTTTAATGTCTGTCAAAGAAACTTCCTTGNNNAGAGTAAGCTTTCATCCCTGTCTCTTAGCAAATTCCAAAACATACTAAGTGTATCTCACGAGACTGGAAAAGGCTGTATAGCCTTTGAGATATAGAACCTGCCCAACCATCGCTTTTCTTCGGACTTCTCTAGTTCGTCTTTCAATAAGAATCCAACATCATCCCAAAGACTGTCAGTTTCTAAGGAATGACTTTCCCATTCTCGAACAATACTCTCAAATTGATCTATTGTTGGATTCTCCAAGTCGACAGAATAGTTTACTTTTGGAGACTCTCTATCTTGTGGTATTTCATCAAGACCCATGAAATCATATAGATTTCCCAGAAGCCTTTTTTGGGGAGGCTTTGAGAGATCCAACTCTCTTTTATGAAGCACTCTTCTTACTTTAGCAAGATTCTCCTTGATATATTGAATATTTTTACCTCCTCTGCTGTATAAATATGCTTCAAACCTTGGAAATATATCGCTTTTCTTGTAAGTACTTGATTCATTTAGATACCCTTCAATCTCCACTTCAACTTGACTTTCATCCCATGAATCTGAATCCGATTTCCGCAAGACAGAAGGTGAATAGAAATTTAAAAAATTCCTGATATATTTTTTTAGATTGTCCATCCCATTTTGGCTTTTGATTGGAGTTACGGTTATAATCTGTTGTCTTTCTGGTAAGACCCAAAAATAAGCTGGATATCCTGGGATGCTGTCTGCTGAAAGCTTTTGAATATTAACCTTGGCGCTTTCCGCTGGCTCATTAGCATTAATATAAGTTGTTGCACTATCTTGATGAGGTATTTCATTCCACGTAGCGACAAAGTAATCTCCAAATTCGCTGGAGTAAATTCCCCGGCAAAATGTTCTGAATATTTTATCTTCTTCGCGTAGTGGGTACGTGCCAGTCATTATGAGACTTTTATTCTCAATCCACTCGCGCATCTGCTCTAAGGTAACTGCGAGACCTCCGAATTCAGGCTTATCTGTAGCGCGAGAATAATATCCACACTGGTTGACGGAATAAACACGAAATCTGAACTTCTCTTTCACTAAATTCTCCTGATCTAGAAGTGCCAAGAGACATTTGTGCTAATGTACGAATGTCTCGTATTGGTACTTCGCTAGACAACGTTTTGAGGTTTTCACTTCAAATTCTGAAGTACTAAGTTCAGAATCTAGGATTCGACCACCTAACCTTAGGTGTACCCGCAATTCATCGAAGGCTTTTAGTTAGTGATTGTAGCTGATGTGTAATTAAAGAAGGTTGATACGGCTCACTCCATTTTGAAGCTACGGACATTTAGGTCGATCGCTCCCATCCTCCCTTCTGATAAATCTGCCAGTATGCCGCCTGATCAATTAGTCACTGTGATTTTGCAGTGCGTATCCAGCGATCGCGACGCCGATATTTCCAACCTCTCCACATCACTCAGCCGGATACTGATCAAACCGATGCATCAGATCCAGCAGCTCCGCTTGACTGGGCTGGCGACCATCGCGGGTGAGCTCTGCGAGACCTTCAAAATATTGCTCACGAGAATCTGCCGGACAAAACATAATCAGCAGCTTGGCGGAAGTTTTGCCCGGATTGGAAAAGCCGTGGCGGCGATTTTCGGGTACCCGCATCAGCGTCCCTGGCGAGGCCGCGATCGTCTCGTGATCTAGCACCAACTCCACATCTCCTTGCACCACATAAAAAATTTCCGTCAGCGCTTTGTGAATGTGGGGACTCGCGCCCCCGGTCTCTGGCGGCATGACAAACTCAAACAAGCCAAAATGCCCGTGAGTCTCGGCGCCTGTGAGTTTGAAAGTACAGGTACTGCTGCGAATGTGGACTGTTTTTCCTGCGCCAGGTTCCAAAATCAATGGCAAAGACATGGCAGCTCCTTTGACGACTGAGGGCGATCGCCCCCCGAGTCTATCGCTGCGCTCAGTCATTACGAGCGTTTGATTTCAAAGATTCAAGAAGGCGACACCCGGATTCGAACCGGGGAATGGAGGTTTTGCAGACCTCTGCCTTACCACTTGGCTATGTCGCCGCACCAAGTAACTACCATATCAAATCTGACCGCAATTTAGTACCTTAAATGCGCGAGCGTTCGTATGGGCAGAGCGATCGCAAATCTCAGTGGCATCTAGCCGATCGCGAGCGGCTGTATTTCTCTGGAAAGAAGGCGTCGGTTGCTCAATCCCAGATTGATTCTCGCCACAGGGGCGATCGCTTGTCACAATATTTAATGTTGCATGGCCGAGGGAAAGATGACGATGGCAAACGCCAAGAACGTATTGGGTGGCCCCTTAGAAACCTGTTCCACTGAGCCGATAACGGGGTTTTATCGCGACGGGTGTTGCAATACCGGAGCGGGTGATTTTGGGTCTCACACGGTGTGCGCTCAAATGACCGAGGCGTTTTTGAGTTACACCAAAGCGCAGGGCAATGACTTGAGCACCCCCATGCCGATGTATAACTTTCCGGGGCTCAAACCGGGCGATCGCTGGTGTGTCTGTGCCTCACGCTGGCAACAAGCCTATGATGACGGCGTTGCGCCCCCAGTCGCGCTAGAAGCCACCCACGAAGCCGCGTTGCAGGTCATTGCGCTCGAAATTTTGCAATCATGTGCGCTCGATAAGGAAGCTGCTAGCTGAGGGGGCACCAAGCCTCTCATGACTGCTGGATGCGCATACTCAGGTCCAACCAGGGCGATCGCGTGATCGGCGCACTGGTGGAAATGTAGTCCACCCCTGTCTCAGCGACGGCCCGTAAGGTTTGTAGGGTCACATTGCCCGATGCCTCGATCTTCACATGGGGCTGAGTTTGCCGAATCAGCGTCACTGCTTGGGCCATTTCTGACGGTGGCATGTTGTCCAGCATGATGATGTCCACTTGGGCGGCCAGTGCCGCCTCCACCATGGCGAGCGTTTCGGTTTCCACCTCAATGGTGAGTGGGTAAGGCATGTCTTGCCGAATGTGGGCCACCGCCGCCGCAATGCTGCCTGCCGCCGCAATGTGATTGTCTTTAATCATGACGCCGTCATCCAAGCCCAAGCGATGATTGCGAGCCCCCCCGACTTGGGTGGCATATTTTTCTAACAGGCGCAGGCCGGGCGTGGTTTTGCGGGTATCGACCAGTTGCGCGGGGAGGTCAGCGATTTGGTCGACGTATTGCCGGGTCAGGGTGGCGATGCCGCTGAGTCGCATGACCAGATTCAACGCCACCCGTTCCCCGGTTAGCAAAGCGCCGAGTTGGCCGGTAATTTCAGCGATCGCCGTCCCCAGTTCACAGTCGCTGCCTTCCGCGACTAGGGGGGTGAATTCTGTGGCGGCATCCAGCAGGGTAAAGACTCGTTGCGCGATCGGCAATCCAGCGAGCACGCCTGGCGCTTTGGCAATCCACACTGCCCGATGGGGCTGCTCGATGATGTCACCCAGGCCCGCAGTAGTGCGATCGCCACGGCCAATGTCTTCCTGCAACCAGCGCTGCAACATCGGATCTAAAACTACGTTGGGAGGTATCACAAACACACCTACTGGATAAAAACAGCGACACCTGAAGACTGGTGACCCAGGCTCTCAGTCCGGCCCGCTTTGTCGAGCCCTCCATTATGACACTGCGCCAGCCGCGTCACTCGATGCCAGCAGGCACCTGTAAAGTGTGAGTTCAATGAAAAGCCCAAGCCTGTTGTTGCTAATTGATTTGATCATCATGACTAGCGAAAAACTATGCTTTGAAGCCTGGCTTCCTTTGGGAGAGAGGTTTGGAGAGAGGGCAAAAATCGCCTGTTGAGCTGACGTTGTAACGGTTGCAGGCGCAAAGGCGACCACGCTTTAAGCAGCGGCAGCATGAATGCCCCTTGCCACCCCGCCACAGAATCCAGACATCTGGGTCTGTGACTCCTGTGTATACACATCTCGGCCCTCACCCCCTCAGTCCCCCTCTCCCAAAAATGGGCGAGGGGGAGGCCAGACAAAGCTTTCCGGCTCCCCTNNNACATCTCGGCCCTCACCCCCTCAGTCCCCCTCTCCCAAAAATGGGCGAGGGGGAGGCCAGACAAAGCTTTCCGGCTCCCCTGCTCCCGCTCTGGGAGCAGGGGTTGGGGGATGAGGGTAAAGCCATGACGGCAAGGGTTGCAAGACTTATATGTACACGGTAGGGGGCTGTGGGGAGGCATGGCGATGGCCCGGCTAGAATTTTCTCTGGTGCCCCCAATTT
This sequence comes from Leptolyngbya iicbica LK, assembly GCF_004212215.1. NCBI lineage: Bacteria > Bacillati > Cyanobacteriota > Cyanophyceae > Leptolyngbyales > Leptolyngbyaceae > Leptolyngbya > Leptolyngbya iicbica. The sequence goes on along the minus strand of NZ_QVFV01000001.1, from coordinate 1,579,927 downwards.
CTAAAAATGTGTGTTAGTTTTACTTCATTGCAGTCAACGGCTGCATAGTCCACCTAGAAAAAACCGTCTAGGATTAAAGGAGGTGATGCCCATGAGTGACAGTAGTAAATGCATGGGTCTTCAGGTTGAGGTAAGTCGGCTGTGTGCCGGGGCTGTTCGCTAGGAACCAGTGTCAATCTCGTTGCAGATTGCCTGACCGATTGAAACTGGATCCTGGAGTTCCTTCCGGCAGTCTGGTTTCAGCCTGAGACCCGCTACACCGCCCCTACTTTTTGAAGGTTTTGCCTTCCACGAGTAGGGGCGGATAGTTTTTAAAGGGGCATATTTCATTGATGGGTCGATTCCGGTATTTCTCCTCAAGGTCGGCGATTCATCCAATAGATTTGTCTGACAGCGTCGCCGTTGCCGCGAGTCCCTAACTATTGACCCAGATACACAGCCCCGCATCAGCGCTAAGGTCAAAGTAGTCGCAAGCTTTTGGAGACATCGCTGTCATGACTGCGTTATTATCCGCTGTTGAAATTCAGACCAAATTGGAATCGCTCAACGGTTGGCAACAAGAAGGCAAGACGATTCAAACCGTGAAGACCTTTGATGGCTTCCCGAGCGCGATCGCCTTTGTCAATAAATTAGTGGAACCAGCTGAAACTGCTGGGCACCATCCGGATCTCTCCATCTCTTACAACAAGGTCACCATTGCCCTCAGCACTCACGATGCGGGCGGCCTGACCCAAAAAGACTTTGACCTGGCAGCAACCATTGACAAATTAGCGACGTAATTGCTGCCTCGGTTCGCATGGCTTCGGTCTGCGCTCCAGCTAGCTCCTGCCGGGTGAGCTGAGGGGCAGGTCCGTTCAGCGATCGCGGAGTCAAAATCCGCCTCAGGGTTCGAGATTCCAGGCTTTGATGGCGGAGTTTTCGCGGCTGGCGGTGACGATCTGTTTTTCTGAGGGCAGCAGCAAATGATCGACGGGCATCCCAAAGCCGATGTAGGTTACTTTGAGTTTGCCGGTCGTCACATCCCACAGGCGCACGGTTTCGTCGGCGCTGCCGCTGGCCACGGTCTGTCCGTCCCGGCTCACGGTCAACACATTCACATAGCTGGTGTGGCCGTTGAGGGTTTCGAGCACTTCTTCGGCATTCAAATCCCAGCGTTTGAGGGTTTGGTCGGCGCTAGCGCTGAATAAATATCGCCCGTCGGGGCTGGCAGCGATCGCGTTAATGAAGCTGTCGTGACCGGCGAGCACTGCCAGTGCCTCTCCCGTTTGCAAATCCCAAATGCGAATGGTGCGATCGGCACTGCCCGTAATGATGCGCTGGCCATCGCTCGTGATGATCAGCGTATTCACGGCGCCCTCGTGTCCGGTGAGGGTTTGCACCAGGGTTTGGGTCGCGGTTTCCCAGATTTTGATCGTGCCATCGGAGCCGCCACTCACCAAGAGACGACCGTTGGGGTGGTGGGCGAGAGCATTAATCGGACTGTCATGTCCGGCAAAGGTCGCCTGTTGCTCCGCGGTGTTCAGATTCCAAGCGAGGAGGGCACCGTCAGCACTACCGCTGTAGAGGGTGAGTTCGTCGGGACTGAGGGCGATCGCATTCACAAAGGTCTGATGTCCGGTAAAAGTGTGAAGGATTTGCCCGCTACTCAAATCCCACAGGCGAATGGTGTTGTCGGCACTGGCACTGATAAACCGCCGCTCATCTGATAGCAGCTGTAACTCATTGATGGAGTTGGTGTGACTGGTCAGGGTGCGCAGCAGCTCGACCCGAATTTCTGGCGTGGGCTGAGCCACGTCAATATCGTTGACCGCACCAGATGGGACGGTGGCCGCTGGGGGCTGCGATCGCTGGCGATGCCAGACCCCGACGCCGAGTAGTAGCAGGCCAGCACAGGTCAACCCACCCGCAATGAGCCAAGTCCAGAGGTGGGAGTTGCCACGACGGGGGATCACCGTGGGCGCTGGGGTGTCGCCGATAGGGCTCGCTGCATTGTCTGGCATCTGAAAGCCGCTGGCCTGTGTACTGCCCCAATCGCTCTCGATGACCGGGGGTGAAGTGATGGCGTGTAACGCGGCGGTGTCGCCCAGTTGCATAAACTGGCTGAGGGACAGCTTTTGCAGGCGATCTAACAATTCCTGTGCCGTCTTGGGGCGATCGATGACGCGGGGCGACACGAGACTGTCTAACAAGTTGGCAAACTCATCGGAAATGGTCGGCGCAAAGGACCGCCACTTAAACAGATTGAGCATGGGGTCATACATGGCGGGGTCGTTTGGCGATCGCCCCGTGAGCAAAAAGATAATCGTGCGGCCCAGGGCATAAAAGTCAGACTGGGGCACTGCCTGTCCCTGTTCTTGTTCTGGTGGTGTGTACCCGGCTGAACTAATGGTAGTCACGCCCGAACCGCTCACCTGAGCCAGATAGGTTTGGCTCATTTCCCGTGCTGCCCCAAAATCGACTAGCACGAGTTGCCCGCTCGATCGCAGCATCACGTTATCCGGCTTAATGTCGCGGTGAAAGTAATTGTGTTGATGGACCCGCCGCAAAATTTCCGTCAGTTGATGCAGCCATTGAAACGCCTGCCGTTCGCCGATGGGATGATTGCCCTGCTGCAGCATCCACTGCAGCAAATTGGGGCCATCAATTTTTTCCATCACAATGCAGTGCAGCGGTGGCCCCGCCTGAGGCTGGTAGACAAAATAGCCGTCCGGTTCCACCAGCGGTACTCCCGGATGGTTGAGCTGACTTAAGACTTCCGCTTCTTTACGAAAGAGGCTCAAAATTTTGGGATTATCTGTGCGATCAGGCCGTAGCACTTTCAAAATTTTGGGCTGATCTTGCTGATAGGCCTCATACACTAAACCAAAGCCGCTACTGCTGCTGAGCAAGCGCATGACCCGATATTGTCCCTGTAACAACAGTCCCGAGCCACAGGCTTGGCAAGTCACATGGCGACTGTTTTCTGGGTGGGCAGGTTGGGGACAACTGGGGTTAATGCAAAGACTCATAGGATTTCGTCAACGGCAGATACGGTGTGTGGTGCAAGTCAGAATTGGCGGAATCAGCACTCGCTTATGAAGTATGCGTCCCTCAATCTAGTCAGGCAAGGTGGCGGGCATGGCCAAGGCGGGTTATAGGAGCGTCGCGGCCATCTCCTGGCAAAGATCTGGCAGTCCATCGCCGAGTCTGCCGAGTCTTTTGACTAGTCACCAGTCGTCGGCTGCCCCGCTCAGCGATGTCGTCTTAGACATGAGGGGCAAATTGACCCACATTGGAGCAGGTACCCAAAATCGGAGCAGGCATTCAGTCACCTTACTTGCCTGAGGATAGCTGTCTCGACTGTCCCAACCGATTCAATGCTCATTCCTGAGGGTGCAAACAGCTGCACACACGGAATGGCATGACCTAGTCATACCGCTTTGTGTTCAATAAAGCTTACCCACCGTCCTAAAAGCGGATTTGCTCAATTTGTCTTAACGGATGTGGACTGGCCAGGCTGCCCAGGTTACGTAGTAGCGATGCGAATGTCTGCGTCAGGATTCCCACCGCGATCGCTCCAGCCATGAGAGGGGCGATCGCGGCTCCGATAGCGCGTAGTATCCCTTGCCAGTCACTAAGGAATCAGGATTTTATAAAATCCAAGTTTTGTCGGGCAGGCATCTTGCCTGCTCTTGAACAGCCGTCTCGGCTGTTCACACTTAATTTAATTCCAATTCCTAAGAAGCTGTCGCTTGTGATTGCAAAATCGCTTCCATGGCCGTCTTATTGAGGGGCCGTGAAAAGAGAAATCCTTGACCCGACTCACAGCGCAGCGCCTGTACTTGGGCCAGATGCTTGGGAGTTTCAATCCCTTCGGCGACCACTTCTAAGCCTAAATTCCACGCTAGCCGCACTACTGATTGCAGAATTTCGAGCTTTTCATAATCAGAGTCGGCATTTTCTAAGAAGGAGCGATCGATTTTCAACGTATCGACCGGAAAGCGATGTAAATAGCTGAGGGAAGAATACCCGGTGCCAAAATCATCGACTGATAGTCGAATGCCCAAATCACGAATGGCCGCCAAAATTTCAATAATTGACTCAGAGTTGTTGATCAAGACGCTCTCAGTCATTTCGATTTTTAAAGATTGAGGCGATAGTCGAGTGCGTTGCAAAATGGCTTTGATGCGATCGAGCACGTCCGGTTGGGCGAATTGCTGGCTCGACATATTCACACTCACAAATAGGTTTTGAGCTTGGGGAATTGTCTCTTGCCATTCTTTGAGCTGACGGCACGACTCTTCGAGCACCCACCACCCGAGCGGAATAATGAGACCAGTTCGTTCGGCAATGTTAATAAATTGACCCGGAGACAGCGACCCTTGTTCGGGATGTTGCCAGCGCACGAGCGATTCTACGCCGATAATTTCCTGCATCCGCACGAGCACCATGGGCTGATATTCAAGATACATTTCGCCTTTCTCGATCGCTTGTTTAAGCGACATCTCGAGGTGCAAAGTATCTTCGGGGCTGGTGGTGAGCTCACCGGCAAAAATCCGATAACGTTCTCCAAAGTGACATTTGGCTTCTGTCATGGCGCGATCAGCCTGCCGCAACAAGGTATCCGCGTCCAGAATTTGGGCCCGGCTCAAACTAATGCCGATATTTAGCCCGATGCCGATTTCACAACCGTTAATGACAAACGGAGTCGCCATTTGGGCGTGTAAGGCTTCGGCCATTGCGATCGCGGCGGCTTCCGTCTCGATGTCTTCTAGCAACACGATAAATTCATCTCCCCCGAGGCGGGCAATGACGTCTTTAGGCCGCAAACTACTGCTCAGTCGAGCCACAATTTCGACCAAGAGGCGATCGCCTGCCAGATAGCCAAATGCATCGTTGACGGTCTTTAAGCGCGTAATATCCACACACAAAATGGCAATCCCACCCTGCTGAGTCTGATGGTCTTGCTGCAGGGCTTGCTGAATGCGATCCATCAAAATGCTGCGATTGATCAAACTCGCTAACACATCCCGACTCGCCAGACTACTGCGCAAATCGTCACTGTCTGGTGACGGGTTAACTTCATGCATCAGCAGTAACACTCCATGAAAGTCCAGACTGGGTAGATGAAACGCTTGGCTAGTAACCGCCAACCAGGTCGCAGTGTGCGATCGCTGGAGCAAAAATTCCTGATGCAGCACGGGCTCATGAGCGAGCACCGCCTGCAATAGACTGCCGGATTGTTCGATTAGTCGGCCTTGCTGTTTTTCCCACAGTTGTCCCTCATCCTGCCCGGGCATTGCTGTGAGCACGCCCGAGGGATCATCCAATAGCTGACAGGCCGCCAGATTGGCATAGATCAGCTCAGCCTGCTCATTGACAATGACGACGGCATCACAGCATCTATCAAATAAACTTTTAAAAATATCCATGCAAAAAGTCTGTAGACAATCAACCGCCGTGTCCAAAAGTCATGCCAGTCAACCTGATTTAAACCAGGTCATCTCAGTCTAAAAGCTTTTATTATGCCGAAAATGTGAGCATCGGCCAATGTGAAAATCAGAAAACATTCACCAATCAATGTTCACTAATTGTTAGGAAATATGCCGACCCGGCCCACGTCGCTGCCCACTTTGATGGAGGGCTCCTGCCACTCTTCTAGGGCATCAGGAAGTCATCCCCAGGGTAGATAACATCCCATTTAAACTTGTTCTTGGTTTGAGCTACACGTCACGCATGGTCTTCTCCGGGTCTGCTTGTCCGTTAGTGTTGCGTTCATTGGAGCGGTACTCATTTAGATGACACTAGCTTGCTCGGGTAATTTAGAGGCGATCGCTCTATTTCGGTTGGTGCTACCACGGGATCGATAACAAAGGGAAGGCCATCTGATACATTGAAGTCTCAGCTGGATGATCCCAACCAAAGTAGGTTGAGCAGTGCTAGTAGGCTTTTTGCATATCTTAGAGGCAACTAAAACTAGGGAATGACTTGATGAGAGCTGCTATCAGGCCCGTAAAATCTCTTATAGAATCTTGCCTGCATAAACTTGGGCGATCGCTGCAACGCCTGAAGCCGCTAATTCCCCTCAGCGATTACCAGTGGAGCAAGTTAGCGCTATTAGCGACCCTCATTCAACGGAATATGTCGTCCCGATATAAGGGATCTTTCTTAGGCAACCTTTGGCCCTTTATCAACCAAATTGCCCTGCTGTTGATCTACACCTACGTCTTTTCAGTCGTCTTGCAGGTCAAACTCACGCTGAAGGAAGTCGCCTCCGATAGTCCCCTAACGTTTGGGCTGTGGCTATTTGCCGGATTGTTGCCCTGGCTGGCGTTTAGCGGAGGCATCACCACGTCTGCTTCCAGCGTCATTAGCCAACCCGGCCTGGTTAAAAAAGTCGTCTTTCCGCTCGGATTGCTGCCCCTAGTGCCTGTCGGAACTGCATTTATCGAAAGCACCTTTGGTTTGGTCGCCCTCATTACCCTGACCACGATTACGACCCAGACGCTACATCCGACTATATTGTTGTTGCCATTGGTCTGGATCCCCCAGTTGCTAATCACCTCGGGGCTCGGATTTCTCACATCCGGGCTGACGGTGTTTATTCGCGATATTCCCCAAACTCTCAGCGTGTTGCTCAATCTTTGGCTCTATGCCACGCCGATCATTTATCCTGCTGACCTCATTCCAGAGCGATTTCAAGTTTGGGTGTTGTGGCTGAATCCCATCACCGCAATTTGTGAAATGTATCGAGACACCATACTCTTGGGTGAAATCAATCATTGGGCTGAGTGGGGTGTGTCAACCCTGATCTCTGCTGTTATTTTTGTGGCTGGTCTCTGGTGCTATCGTAAGCTACGGCCAGCATTTGCCGATGTACTTTAGTTTTCGCTTCTTGAGCTTTGCTCCAAGTTTCATTGTGCAGTTCGCTATCCACAACAAAAATTGACTGTATCTCAATAATGAGGACGCTATTGTTTTCTTATCGATTTCCTGCATCACCAGCGCTAGCACTGATTTAATCGCCGATGTCATCACCAACCCGAGCAATTGTCTTAGAAAACTTATCTAAAGCTTATAAACGCTATCATCACCCAACTGAGCGCTTAAAAGAATTGTTGCTCCCCGGTAAAGCTAAAGCAGAAACATTCTGGGCCCTGCGGGATATTAATCTAGAAATTAATGCTGGGGAAACTGTAGGCATTATCGGGCGTAATGGTTCTGGAAAAAGTACGCTGTTGCAAATTATTGCCGGCACCCTGCAACCTAGCCAGGGCGAAGTAACTGTCAATGGTCGAATTTCTGCGCTTTTAGAGCTAGGCAGTGGCTTTAATCCTGAATTCACCGGCAAACAAAATGTCTTTTTTAACGGTCGTATCTTAGGGTTGTCTCAAGAAGAAATCACTGCGCGGTTTGATGATATTGCCGCCTTTGCTGATATTGGTGATTTTATTCATCAGCCCGTCAAAACATATTCCAGTGGCATGTATGTTCGACTGGCTTTTGCGGTTGCGATTAATGCTGATCCTGACATTTTGATAGTTGATGAAGCTTTGTCGGTGGGGGATGAAGCGTTTCAGCGCAAATGCTTTGCTCGGATTTATGATCTGCAGGAAAAAGGGGCAACGGTGCTATTTGTGTCGCATTCTGCGGGGTCAATCGTCGAACTGTGCGATCGCGCGGCGCTGATTGATGATGGCGAGTTGCTGCTGCAAGGGGCCCCAAAAATTGTCATCGCAAACTACCAAAAATTTCTCTTTGCGCCGATTGAAAAACGGGCTGAACTCAGAGAGATGTATAAACGAGAAGGAACCAGTGACGATAGTGCCCTGGCTGAGCAGTTTGCCGCGCCCAAGCAGCTCATTGAAAGCGATCGCCAAGACCAGACCGACCCATCTCGAATGTTAGAAGTTGGCTACGACCCTTACCTCAAGCCACAACATACGATTGAGTATCAGTCGCAAGGCGCAAAAATTAAGAACCCCTCAGTGACTACGTTGGCCGGTCGTCAGGCTAATCTCCTGCTAAGTAACGAAAAGTATATTTATAGTTATTCAGTCTATTTTTCTCAGGAAGCTTTCCAGGTCAGATTCGGCATGATGATCAAAACGATCACCGGTTTTGAATTAGGCGGTGCGGCCTCGCATACTCACCGCAATGCCATCGAATATGTCTCAGCAGGCAGCCTAATCTATGTCAGTTTTGAATTCTTTTGTGCTCTCGCCCCTGGTGCGTATTTTCTGAATTCTGGTGTGCTGGGACGTATTAACGGGGAAGAGATTTACTTAGACCGGGCTGTTGATGCGTCAATGTTCAAGGTGCAATCAGACCACAACTATAAGGCTACTGGGATTGTTGACTTTCAAGTAGATCCCAAAGTATCAATCACATCCAGCGCGCTTTAAATATTCAAAATTTAAAGCATTGACGGAGGTGCGGCACCAACGAGTGACTCCTCGATCAAACGGCTGGGACACCTTGCCTGTCCCTCCCCGATTGCGGATTTCTGTACCGTTGCCGATGCCTTTGAGTGCAGCGTCAAGCCTAAGAGGATGTTTGAGAATTCATCCGAGGTATCAAATTAGGCTAAGCGTCGCACCATAATCCGAATCATAGCGAGGTAGATGAATGCCTCACTGGTTTCGGGTAAGACCTCATAATCTTTGCTCAAGCGGCGATAGCGGTTAAACCACCCAAAGGTGCGCTCCACCTTCCACCGTTTTTTTAGCAAGACAAATCCCTGGGCCGCTTCTGGCCTGAGGACGACCCAAATCACCCAGCGCAAGGTGTCAATCGCCCATTGGTAAAACGGGGCTCCATCGTAGCCGCCATCCACCCAGACGGTATGCACCCGACGCACTGTCGCCCCCATCTGTTTCACTTTCTGCAATACCCGCTTACCCCCTTCACGCTCGGGAACATCGGCAGCGGTCACCAAGACCCGCAAAACCAGACCCAAGGTGTCGATGGTCAGGTGCCGCTTGCGACCTTTGACCCTTTTCGCGCCGTCATAGCCCACCTCATCCGCAATCATCGTGGCAGTTTTGACACTTTGGCTATCAACAATTAACTCTGAAGGACTGTTTGAACGACCTTCCACCAGGCGGCTGAGAACATAGAGTTCGTCGTGGATGGCCAGCAGGGTGCCATCCTTTTTCCACCGCCGAAAATAGGTGTAAACCGTTTGCCAGGGGGGAAAGTCGCCGGGTAAGCCCCGCCAGGTACACCCTTCGCAGAGCACATAGAAGATCGCATTCAAAATCGCCCACAGACTGGTGGTGCGTGGTCGACCTCGGGGGGCCCCGTCTGAGGTGTCCAGGAAAAAGCGGGTGGACAAAAAGGCAAACTGTTCGGCGGTGAGGTCACTCGGATAGACTTTACTCATGCTCACTCAAGGGCTGATGGTTCGTATCTTCACTCAAGGGCTGATGGTTCGTATCTTCAGCTTATGGCGAGTGAGCTTTTTTACTGACTGAGCGATTTATCAAACATCCTCTAAAATTCATGGGTGAGTTAGGTTTGTTTTGTCAAGTCTATCAGCCCCAAAGATTCAATAGCCTCAGACCTGCTGCGGGTATCAAGGCAAGGTGAGTAAAGCGCCCTAAATATTCAAAGCTTTTGTAGGATGGGTTAGCGCAGCGTAACCCATGCGGGCGTTGGGTTTCGTTCCTCAACCACAATCTACATATACCTACGTTTATTTATCTCCACCTACTTATATCGAATCGTTAAAGCATCTGGCGCAGCCTTTCTTAATCCTTTCATAAATATGATTTCTTTGTATTTTAATTAGTCCTTAAATCAGTTAATTAAGAGGAATTAAAGGAATAGTTATTTTTAGAAGTTTTACCGTTTTATTAATAGCTGATAGTATCTTTTCGAGTTGATAAAAATCCTGATTAGGGATTGTGTTGACTCGCCTGTCTATTTCGCGGAGCTTTGGCTCAATCAACGCGATCGGGCAATTACTGCAAAGGTGTGAAGAGTAATGATGACTAACAAATTGTGGAAAGTATTGTTAGCAAGTCCCGTCCTGTTGGGCATGGGTTTTGCTGGTTCGGCTAACGCGCAAGTTAGCACCATCGACGAACTTGTCGATGTTTCTCCGACTCCGGACAACTGGGCCTTCGGCGCTCTGCAGTCCTTGGTTGAAGATTATGGCTGTATTGAAGGTGATCTCGGTACTCGGACTTACCGTGGTAACCAGTTCATGACTCGTTATGAGTTTGCCGCTGGTTTGAACGCTTGTTTGGATTCCATCCGTTTCTTGATTGCTGACGGTGGTCTCGACCCTGAAACTTTGGCTACCATTCAGCGCTTGCAGGAAGAATTTGCAGCTGAGTTGGCCACTCTGCGCGGTCGCGTTGATGCACTGGAAGCTGAGACCGCTGAACTTCGCGCTCAGCAGTTCTCCACCACCACCAAACTGCGTGGTCAGGTTGATGCTCACTTGGTTGCTCCCTTCGGCGAAACCACCATTCAAATTGGTGGTGGCAATACTGGAGTTGATGTTGACACTGACGAGAACCTAGCTTTCACCGCACGGGCTCGCTTGAACTTTGACACCAGCTTCACTGGCGATGATCGCTTGCGGGTTCGTCTGCAGGCTGCCGATGATGATTTCGATCTCTTGAACTTTGCCGGTGGCCTAGCCAACTCTGATGACGGCGCCCTCGATGTCGAAATCAATGACTTTTACTATAGCTTTGGGGTCGGCGATAACCTCGAGTTCATCGTGGCCGCTAACAGCATTGCAACCGATGACTTTGTCGTCAGCACTATCGTTCCTTTTGATGGGCCAGCGGTCGCTGATGCTGGAACGCCTCAACTCTATGGCTTTGATATGGGTGGTGGTGGTTTCGCTGTTGGGGGTAGTGCAGCCCTAGGCGAAAACTTTGTTATCGATGCTGGTTACTCTGCTGACAATGGGGAAGATGGCTCTAACGATCCTCGTGATGGCATTGCGGGTGCGGCTGAGCAATCCTACATTATCCAAGGTAGCTATATCAGCGATGGCTTAATTGATGCCGCGATCGCCTATATGCGCGGTAACGATGGTGATGACAGAAACTTCACTAATACTTACGCCGGTTTGCTGAATCTTGACTTCGACGGCTTCTTCGTTGCGGGCACCGTTGCTTGGCACGATAACGGCGATGACGATGACTTCTCTTGGATGGCCGGTGCGGGCTTTGAAGATCTCTTCTTCGAAGGCTCTACGTTTGGTGCATACTACGCCGACCTACCTGACTATAACGACCGCCTCGATCCCTCTATGTTCGAGGTCTACTTGGGTATTCCAGTCAATGAGTTCTTGACCATTACACCTGCGGTTGTGTACGGCGATTTGGATACGGGTACGTTGGCGGATCCTGGTGATGGTAGCCAGTGGTACGGCGTTATTCGAACAACTTTCGAATTCTAAGCAAAGGGCTTAGTTGGCATCCTTAATACAGATGCATTCACCTTTGTCAGGGGACTGTAGTTTTTGAAGATAAATTTAGCCCGCATATTTATCCAATGCTACGGTTTCCTGATGAAGGAGATGAAGGCAAGTCAATACGCACAAAGCTGAAACCATTTCTGGCAGGGCTTCTCACATGTGTAATCTGTCAGGTACTTTCGGGGACATGGCAGATTTCAGGGATGTGACAGATCTTTTTTAGGCTCACAGACTAGTCTGCTCGAATTCAATCTGTTAGTATTTGCTCAAGCAGTTCCGCAGCCAGTGTGGTGCTGGTTGTGGTTGCTGGCCTGTACACGTGCAGGCTAATTGAACCTAACCTCAAGGTGTGAGGAGAGTAAAGGGTAAATGTCTAACAAATTGTGGAAAGTATTGTTAGCAAGCCCCGTGCTGTTGGGCATGGGTTTTGCTGGTTCCGCTAACGCGCAAGTTAGCACCATCGACGAACTCGTCGATGTTTCTCCGACTCCGGACAACTGGGCTTTCGGCGCTCTGCAGTCCTTGGTTGAAGATTACGGCTGTATTGAAGGTGACCTCGGTACTCGGACTTACCGTGGTAACCAGTTCATGACTCGTTACGAGTTTGCCGCTGGTTTGAACGCTTGTTTGGATTCCATCCGTTTCTTGATTGCTGACGGTGGTCTCGACCCTGAAACTTTGGCTACCATTCAGCGCTNNNTTCCATCCGTTTCTTGATTGCTGACGGTGGTCTCGACCCTGAAACTTTGGCTACCATTCAGCGCTTGCAGGAAGAATTTGCAGCTGAATTGGCCACTCTGCGCGGTCGCGTTGATGCGCTGGAAGCTGAGACCGCTGAACTTCGCGCTCAGCAGTTCTCCACCACCACCAAACTGCGTGGTCAGGTCGACGGTAACTTGGTTGCTCCTTTCGGCGAAACCACCATTCAAATTGGTGGTGGCAACACTGGGATTGATGTTGACACTGATGAGAACCTGGCGTTCACCGCTCGGGCTCGCTTGAACTTTGACTCCAGCTTCACTGGCGATGATCGCTTGCGCGTTCGTTTGCAGGCTGGTGACAATGACTTCAGCATCATGAACTTTGCCGGTGGTCTGGCTAATGCTTCTGGCACTGGCAACCTTGATGTCGTCATTGACGACTTCTACTACAGCTTTGGTGTTGGCGATAATCTCGACTTCATCGTGGCTGCTAATAGCATCCAGACTGACGACTTTGTAGTTAGCACCATTGTTCCTTTCGATGGTCCTGGTGTTGCTGATCCTAGTGGTCCAGTCCTGTATGACTTCGACATGGGTGGCGGCGGTTTCGCCTTTGGTGGTAGTGCTGCTCTCGGTGACAACTTCGTTATCGACGCTGGTTACTCCGCTGACAATGGCGAAGACGGCTCCAACGACCCCCGTGATGGTATTGCTGGCGCAGCTAGCCAGTCCTACATCGTCCAGGGTAGCTACATCAGCGATGGTTTGATTGACGCTGCTGTTGCTTATATGCGCGGTAATGGTGACGGTGACAGAAACTTCACTGACACTTTTGCTGGTCTGTTAAACCTTGACTTCGGTCAGTTCTTTGTTGCTGGTACTGCTGCTTGGAGTGACAACGGCGACGACGATGACTTCCATTGGATGGCTGGTGCTGGTATCGAAGACATCTTCTTTGAAGGGTCTACTCTCGGTGCTTACTACGCCGATCTGCCTGACTACAGCGACAGACGCGATCCTTCTATGTTCGAAGTCTACTTGGGTGTGCCGGTCAACGAATTCTTGACCATCACTCCTGCTGTTATCTACGGCGATTTGGACACGGGTACTTTGGCTGATCCTGGTGATGGTAGCCAGTGGTACGGTGCACTCCGTGCAACCTTCTCCTTCTAATCAGAAAGTCGTATTCTCTGCTTAGTTAGAAGAGCATAAAAGGGGGAGCAGTTACTGCTCTCCCTTTTTTCATGGCAGGTTAATGCTGGATATTTGGCCAGAAATGGAGGTTATTTAAGCTTGCACTCGAAGCATATTGTTGTGAGGGAAACTATGCGATTTTAGAATCCTGCAAACCCGACTGGGGAACCGGGGTTATACTGGTAGGCAGCTTTGTCTATCCAAACGCTTGTGGAACTATCTAGCAAAAGTGAATATGCGCTGTTAGCTTTACTGGAACTGGGACGTGGGTTTGCGACTGGTGACCCGATGCAAATTCGCCAAATTGCGGCTCAGCAAAACATTCCTGATCGCTATCTGGAGCAACTCCTCGCCACGCTGCGGCGAGCGGGTTTTGTCAAAAGTCAACGAGGGGCGAAGGGCGGTTATTTGTTAGCGCGATCGCCCTGGCAAATTACCCTCTATGAGATTGTCAGCTGCATCGAAGGGTTTGATGTAGCTAAAGAGACCGCTACTACGCCACAAACTTCTGAAGGGGCGGTCATCGCTGAGGCTTGGGAAGCGGCTCGACAAGCGGCGGAAGACGCGCTGCGTAAGCAAACCTTGCAGGATTTGTTGGACCAGTGCAAAGCTAAACAACAAGTTGACCTGATGTATTACATTTAGTGACCATGCGTATCGCCGACAATGTTACCGACCTCATTGGTCACACTCCGCTCGTTCGCCTTAATCGCATTCCCCAGTCGGAGGGCTGTCAGGCGAATATTGTTGTCAAGCTAGAAGGGATGAATCCCTCGGCGTCGGTGAAAGACCGCATTGGCATCAATATGATTAATGCGGCTGAGGCTGCTGGCAAAATCGCCCCCGGTCGCACCACGCTGGTGGAACCCACCTCAGGCAATACAGGTATTGCGCTCGCGATGGCGGCAGCAGCCAAAGGCTATCGACTGATTTTGACCATGCCTGAAACCATGAGTAGCGAACGACGCGCCATGCTGAGGGCGTTTGGGGCCGAGCTTAAGTTAACTCCCGGCTTAGAGGGCATGTCAGGCTGTATTCGTTGCGCCCAAAAGTTGGTCAACACCCTGCCTGATGCCTATATGTTGCAGCAGTTTTCCAATCCGGCCAATCCTGATATTCATCGCCAAACCACGGCTGAAGAGATTTGGGCGGATACGGATGGCACCGTAGATATGGTGATTGCCGGGGTAGGTACTGGGGGAACCATTACAGGCGTTTCAGAGGTGCTCAAGGCGCGCAAGCCCGAGGTTCAGGCGATCGCGGTGGAACCCACCAACAGTCCGATTTTGTCGGGCGGTCATGCCGGACCTCACAAAATTCAGGGCATTGGTGCGGGCTTCATTCCTGAGGTGCTAAATACCGAGATTATCGATGAGGTAATTACTGTCAGCGATGAGGAAGCCATTGACTATGGACGGCGGCTCGCGCGGGAAGAGGGACTGTTATCGGGGATTTCGACCGGAGCTGTGCTGAAAGCGGCGATCGCAGTCGGTTCGCGTCCCGAAAATGCCGGCAAACTGATTGTGATGATTCAGCCTAGCTTTGGCGAGCGGTATCTGAGTACGCCATTATTCCAAGATCCAGAATTACTAGCGCCAGTTGCACTGAATTAAATTTGGTTGAGCGGGTTCTACCGACACAGTGAAATGCCCACGGTGATCGCCCGACTCGGGAACGATACGGCTGCTAGCGGTCGACTATTCGGCGGGGGACAGACGCACCAGGTTATACGTTTCAGTGGTGACCAATGGGGTTGATGCGCCAGGCCAATTGAGCGCTGTAAGTTCGTTTGCGGTACCAACCACCAGTGCCGATTGGGTCGGCTCTGCCTGCAGCGTATCGCGCAACTCGTCTGGGCGTTCGATATAGGTGACGGGGGCTTGAGTATAGAAAACCAGGGAGGGTTTCATAAACCCAACCATATAAAGGGACTCCTCTGGTTGCTGTTCGGCGATCGCGGTCGCCGCAATCTCGCGCAGAGGCTGTTGGCGCACCTGATCCGCTAACTGAAAGGTGGGCAAAATTGACAGCAACATAAAGGCGGCAAAGGCCACCAAATTGACGCTCCACAACCAGCGATGACGGCGACGCAGCAGTAAGCCGATGCCCACTAGCAAAGCTATGCCCCAAATCCAGGCGGCCCGCACCATCACGCCGGACTCCCGGACTAAATCGGGTAAACCAGGCATCGCTGGGTCATTGCCCATCCAGTTGGGGCTGTAGAGTGCAGCGGCAGCGAGGACGCCAAAAATCAAGAGATTCAAGCCATAACTCACCCAAAAGCCCAGACCGGATCTGGTTGGTGTTTGTGGTGATGGGCAGAGGCGATCGCTCCAACCGAGCCCGATCAACACCGATGCAGCGGGCATCAGGGGCAGGACATAACTGGGTAGCTTAGTCACCGCAATGGTGAAAAAGCCAAAAATTACGATGAACCAGGTCAACGCAAAGATCCCCAGGTGAGACGACCGGGGTTGGGTTTGCCAAAACTGGCGACGGTGGGACTGGAGACGAGCGATCGCCCACGGTAAAAAAGGCGACCAGGGCAAAAATCCAACGGCTACGACCAAAAAATAAAAGTACCAGGGAGCCGCATGACCGTTCACGACATTGGTGAACCGTTCAACGTTGTGATAGCCAAAAAACGAATCGATATACGCCTGTCCGTTGGCCGCAATTACCAGCACATGCCAAGGCACCGTGATGGCGAAGAAGATGATTGCCCCTTTCACGAGCTGCAGCTCTCGCAGTCCCTGGCGTAATTGACCGACGTAAGCCAAAAAGGCCAGCACGATGAGACCCGGCAACACCAAGCCCACCGGACCTTTGGTGAGGACGGCGAGTCCCAGAAAAACGTAAGCAGTGAGATACCAGTTGCGCTGACGTTGGGGAAATTCGGGTTGGGCATAGCCCAAAAAGAAGGTGAATAGGGCGATGCCCATGCAGCCCGAGAGCAGCATGTCTGACACGCCACTCCGGGCCCAGGCGATCGTTTCCGGGTGTAGGGCCATGACGGCAGAGCCGATCATGGCGGACCCGAATAAGTTGCGCTGGCTGAGGCGCGATCGCTGTGGAGCGGTACCGTTCATCTCTCCCGTGATGGCAGTGGCCAGTTCTGGTCGCGAAAAGCCAAATCGACGCAAGGTATAAAAGCCCATGCCCACTAGCGCCGTGGCTGCGAGGGCCGACGGCAATCGCACCGCCCATTCCCCCGCGCCAAAAATCTGGAACCCGATCGCCATCAGCCAGTACACCAGTGGTGGTTTATCAAACCGGGTCACCCCGTTGAAATAAGGTGTCACCCAGTCACCCGTGACGGTCATTTGGCGGGAGGCTTCGGCAAAGAGGGGTTCAGTCTCATCTACTAGGCCGACACTCGCCAAGCCGAGAAAAAACGCGATGCCGCACATGAGCATGACCCAGCCGACGGCTACCCAAAGTTCTCGCTGCTGTGACTGGTGCGTAGTGAGCGATGAGGGAATGGCACTCTTGAGGGGAGGATGCTTCATGGTCAGGTACCAAGCCGGAAATAGGGAACCAGTCTTCTAGGGTACAGCGATTCGTCTATTCCCATGGCACGGGGCGGGTCACAACCAGAGCTGGCATACGGGGAGTGTGAGGGTAGATGGGTGATTGGGTGTGAGGGTGTATGGAGGCTTTGCATCTAGGCGGGGAATCTTCCACAATGAGGCAGAGGACGATCGCGCCTCAACGTTGCTTCAAACTGTAGACAGGCTGCTATGACTGCGAGATCCGTTGAGACTGATCACTACCGCACGCTGAAGATTGCAGAAACTGCGACTCAGCAAGAAATCAAGCAGTCCTATCGACGACTAGCGAAGGCGCTGCATCCAGATACCCAGAGTGATCCAGGGGATGCCGAGAGCATCAAGCGTTTGAACGCCGCTTACGAAGTGTTGGGCGACCCGCAGTCGCGTTCAGATTACGATCGCGATCGCCGCGCGCAACAGGCCGGTTTCCAGTCTGAAAGTCAGATTCGCGATCGGGCCAACCGCACGGCCCAATCGCAGGCCCACTATCAGCAACGGCGACAGGCCGCTCAAGCGGCGGACGATGCTTTTGCGACTTGGGTCAGCAAAGTCTATAACCCGGTGGACCGCCTCATTGCGAAAATCCTCAATCCGCTCAAGGCCGAAATTCGGTCACTGTCGGGCGATCCCTTCGACGATGAGCTGATGGAAAACTTCCAGAGCTATCTCGAAGGCTGTCGGGACAATTTGGAAAAAGCACGGACGAAGTTTCAATCTGTCTCTAATCCGTCTAGCACCGCAGGCGTAGCGGCCAATCTTTACTATTGCCTCAACCAGCTTGAAGACGGCATTGAGGAAATGGAGCGCTATACCTACTGCTATGAGGAAAGCTATTTGCACACTGGGCAAGAGCTATTTCGTATTTCGGCCAAGCTGCGGCGGGAAGCGAAAGACAAGTTGAAGGTAGCGAGCCGTTGAAGAAACCAGTCAGAGTGTTGGCGAGTGCTTGGTTAGTCATTATGGCGATGGCCGTTGTCTACCAAGGTTTGTCGAAGCAATGGCTGCGATTTGCTGATCTGCGACCCAATGCGCTAGTCAGCGGCACACCATATGTTTATGATCTTGCGGCAACCGCGATCGCATTGCCCACCGGGAAAACCGTCACGCACACTGAGCTGTACCTCAAACATTCCACCGACGACATCCGATTCATCGTACCGCTCGAACTCTGGCCAGGTGCCTTGACGGCTCAAGGATGTGCTGACTGCGTTAGCGTGATTCGGCGGGGCGGGAGAATTTATGCGATCGTGCGTTTACCCGGCGGCGGCTCCGGCGGGTATGACATCAATCAAGTTATGGAAATTCTGGAGGGGTGGGCGCTGCATCAAGGCAGTTTTTTAAGCTGTGGCCGCGCCTATGTCCAGCACAGTGAACTAGTGTTTCCCCGTCATGCGACCGGTTGCCCGGAATTGCCTTGGGGCTATGTGCCCTGGGGCCAGTGGGAATATGCGACAGTCGATCTCTCAGAACTGTAAGTGATCAATGTGGCACTATCCCTGCGATAATAAAATGTTTGCTGGAAAGCGATCGCTACAATAAAGTCATCTCTTCATCCTCCTCGGCCTGAATCCATGCCTCTTCCCATCGTTGCAATTATTGGTCGCCCCAATGTGGGCAAGTCTACTCTCGTGAATCGGCTGGCGGGGGTGCAAGAGGCGATCGTCTACGACACGCCGGGGGTGACCCGCGATCGCACCTACAAGCCCGCCTTTTGGGCCGATCGGGACTTCTTGGTGGTGGATACCGGAGGGCTGATCTTTGACGACGATACGGAATTTTTGCCCTACA
Source organism: Leptolyngbya iicbica LK (assembly GCF_004212215.1). Classification (NCBI taxonomy): domain Bacteria; kingdom Bacillati; phylum Cyanobacteriota; class Cyanophyceae; order Leptolyngbyales; family Leptolyngbyaceae; genus Leptolyngbya; species Leptolyngbya iicbica. The sequence goes on along the minus strand of NZ_QVFV01000001.1, from coordinate 1,561,271 downwards.
TTCGCGAGCAGGCGATGCTGGCTCTGAGTGAAGCCAGTGCGGCTATCATGGTCGTCGATGGTCAAGAAGGGCCGACCGCATCCGATCTCGAAATTGCCCAGTGGCTGCGGCAACAGCATTCCGTGCCTGTCTTTCTCGCGGTGAACAAGTGCGAATCGCCAGATCAAGGATTGATTCAAGCCGCGCAGTTTTGGGAGTTGGGATTGGGCGAACCTTATGCCGTTTCGGGCATTCACGGCAACGGCACAGGCGAACTGCTGGATGAACTGGTGAGCCATCTGCCGCCCCCGGAAGCCATTGAGGAACCGGAAGAGATTCGGGTTGCGATTGTGGGCCGCCCCAACGTGGGCAAATCCAGTTTGTTGAATGCGTTTGTGGGGGAAAATCGCGCGATCGTCAGTCCGGTCTCGGGGACGACGCGCGATGCGATCGACATGCTGGTGGAGCGAGATGACAAGCGCTATCGCTTGATTGATACCGCTGGCATCCGGAAGAAAAAGAATGTGGATTATGGCCCCGAATTTTTTGGCATCAACCGAGCGTTCAAAGCGATTCGCCGGGCGGATGTGGTGCTGCTAGTGATTGATGCGATCGATGGCGTTACTGAACAAGATCAGAAACTGGCGGGACGCATTGAAGAGGATGGTCGCGCCTGCGTTGTGGTGGTGAATAAGTGGGATGCGGTGGACAAAGACTCCCACACGATTTATGAATACGATCGCACCATTGGCAGCAAGCTCTATTTCATGGAATGGGCCAAGCGGATTTATACCAGCGCCATGACTGGGCAGCGCGTGCCGAATATTCTCGACTTAGTAGATCAAGCTGTAGCAGAGCATCGCCGCCGCGTCAGCACCTCAGTGGTTAACGAAGTGCTGGAAGAAGCGGTCGGTTGGCATACGCCCCCCACCACGCGGCAGGGCCGGCAAGGCCGGATTTATTACGGCACCCAGGTCACGGCGCGACCGCCTACATTTGCACTGTTTGTGAATGATCCGAAACTGTTTGGTGAGAGCTATCGCCGCTATATTGAGAAACAGTTTCGTCAAAACTTAGGCTTTGAAGGCAGCCCGATTCGGCTATTGTGGCGAGGTAAGAAAATGCGGGATCTGGAACGTCAAAGTGCCAACCGCGCGACGAAAGTGTAACCGCTTGACCTGAAGCATGGATCTGCTCAAAACCCTGCCCATTGGCCTCTATCTCGAAGAGCCGGTCACCTGGCTGCATCGCCTCGACCCGCGTGTCAAGCTATTTTGGCTGTTTAGCATTTTGGTCAGCCCCATTTTGGCGAATGCGAGCTGGCGGTTCTTTTTAGTGGGCTTGTTGATGGGGTTGACGATCGCTGCTTTGATTCCCCTGCGGGTGTGGCGGCAGCAAATGGGGTGGTTACTGTTTCTCTGCACCATGATGCTGGTGTTAACCTCACTGCTGCCGGATGGTTTGGCGATCGATTATTTGTCGCCGGTGCCGTCACCAGCCGCGATCCAGAGCGTTGAGCCGTTTCCCGATCAATTTCCCCCAGCGGCGTTTGAGATGCCACCGGCAACGGGTTACCAGTATGTCGTGTTCGACGCTTGGCGACTGACGGTGACCCAGCGATCGCTAGAACTGGGCATTCGCCTGAGTACGCTACTGTTTACGCTCATCTACGGCACCAACTTGTTTTTGCTGACCACTGCGTCGGAAGAAGTGACGGTGGCGATTGAGGTGCTGATGCGTCCACTGCGATCGCTCAAGGTTCCTGTCACCGAAATTGCCCTTACCGTCACGCTGGCGCTACGCTTCATCCCCCTCGTGCTGGAAGAGACGCAAAACCTGATTCGTTCCGTCCAAACCCGTGCCATCAACTGGAAAAAACTCGGCTTTCGGGGCTCCGCGCAAGTGTGGCTCGCGGTCATTGAGCGGTTGTTGAAAAACCTACTGCTTCGGGCTGAACAGACGGCGGCGGCGATGGCGGTACGAGGTTTTACGACTCCGAATACCCACCGCGTGAAATGGTCAGAGCTGCGCTTGCGGACGGCTGATTTTATAGCGTTAGTCGTGCTCGTTGGCTTTTGGTACGCCCGCGTTGTCTGGGGTAGCGAAGGAGTCTGATGCTGTCACCGTGGTACGTGCGATCGCGCCCCCTCAACGGCAAAACGGGGTCGGATATTTTTGCCGCGCTATACGGTCGGCCCTCATCCGGTGCCAACACATCGAATCGGAACGCGGACTGGGAGACTATTGCGACCCTGTTGGAAAGTCCTGATCAGCTGCCGCCTGAGACTCCCCAAGCCCGACTGGCTCGCTATTCGATCTGCGCTGGACCGCCCCGGTGTGAGGGCGATCGCCCGCTGGTGTGGACGCCTCCAGTCAGTGAAATTTTGCCGATGCTGGCCGCCCGACTGGCCACCCCCCACGCCCCCACGATGCTGCTGGACGAGCAGGGCCAACCGCTGGCGACCCAACTGGAACCGTTTGCGGGGGGCTGGCTGGGCTGGTTGGGCTATGATCTGGCCTGGGAAATTGAAACGCTGCCGACTCATAATACTGACCCGCTGCCCTTTCCCGTGGCCTTTTGGTACGAGCCAGATACCTTTGCCATTTTGGATCACGTCGAGCAGCAGCTCTGGTTAGCGGCTACGCAACCCGCAAAATTGGATGCAATGGAGCAGGCGATCGCCACTGCCCAAATTGTCCCGCTATCCTCCCCAGCCTTTGCTAAACCCTTGGAATTTGCGTCCTCCCAGGCTACCTACGAAGCTGCTGTGCGCCGGGCCAAGGAATACATTCGCGCAGGCGATATTTTTCAGGCTAATCTATCACTCCGTTTCACCACTGAAACCACCACCGATAGCTGGACGATCTATCAACACCTGCATCGCATTAATCCGTCTCCGTTTGCGAGCTACTGGCGGACGCCGTGGGGAGCTGTGGTGAGTTGCTCGCCAGAGCGCCTGGTCTCTCTCCGGGCTGGCAACCAAGGTCAACGGGCTGAAACTCGCCCGATCGCAGGTACTCGCCCTCGGGGGGCCTCGCCAGCCGCCGATCAGGCCTTAGCGCAAGAACTGCTCAGTAACCGCAAAGAACTGGCGGAACATATCATGCTTGTGGACCTAGAGCGGAATGACTTGGGACGAGTCTGTACCTGGGGTACGGTCGAGGTCGACGAACTGCTGGCGCTGGAACCCTACAGTCACGTGATGCACTTGGTCAGCAATGTCGTGGGGCAGCTTGCACCCGATAAAACGGCGATCGATTTGATACGGGCAACGTTTCCCGGCGGTACAATCACCGGCTGTCCCAAGGTCCGCTGCATGGAAATCATCGAAGAGTTGGAACCCTGGCGGCGCAGCTTATTCTACGGCTCTTGTGGTTATTTGGATTGGCGCGGCCAGCTGGACTTGAATATCTTGATTCGGACCTTGCTGATGGCTCCTCAGGCTCAGGATGACTCACAGACTGTGTGGGGCCAAGTGGGGGCAGGCATTGTGGCCGATAGTGAACCGACCCGAGAGTGGCGTGAGTCGCTGCAAAAAGCGCAAGCCCAGTTGCTCGCGATCGGCCTCACGGACGAAACCATGACCGCTCTGTAAAACTTGTCGGGACTTGCAGCGAGTCATGGTCAGGGGCGCTCGCGCGATACTCCTGAGCATAAAGGGGAGCGATCGGCGACGGTCTTAGGGGGACGGGTCCCTTGTCGGCTCCGCCGAGATGTGCAGGAATTGGCCAAGGGACCCGTCCCCTGACACGATAATTGCCAAGCTATGGTGCCCGATGCGATCGCACTGGGATAGGTCATGGTCGGTGAGTCGTGGAGATCGTTTTACTATCCACTGCCGGAAAATTGCGGCGTATTCAACGGTTTTTGTAATCAAAGTGCCACCCTGATATACACTCTAGTGTTACATCCCGTGATGACCTAAAGTGTTTGGGTGGCTAGCGGTACCATGACTCAAGTTTTCCCACCTGGATGAGTACAGAAAATTACATTAATCACCCAACGTTTGGTCTACTCTTCCGGCTGTGTATGGTGGCCGAAGGGCAAGAGTTATTCGCGACCTTGTATGCCCAGAGATTGTTCTTTGTGGTGACTGCAACCATCCCTCGAGGCTTCACCTTTGATTCGGTCAGTCGCAGCGATGCGCGACAACGGTTTGAAGAAAGGATGCGTGCTGTGCGGCGACAGGGCAACTATTCGGAGTACGATCGCTTGCAGAAGATCTACAAGCAAACCTTTCAATGACCGCGTCTCCGTCCACCAATTCCATTGCTGATCGCATCACGATAATTACCCGCGACCTCCCCCCCCAGGTGAGGTTGATTGGTGTTTCTAAGCGACAACCGGCGAGTGCAGTACGAGCTGCCTACCAGGCCAATCTCCGCGATTTTGGCGAAAGCATGGTGCAAGAGGCGATCGCCAAACAAGCTGAACTGACTGACCTCGATGACATTACTTGGCATCTGATCGGTCATCTGCAAAGCAACAAGGCCCGCAAGGCATTAGAGCACTTTGACTGGATTCATTCCATCGATAGTCTCAAAATTGCGACGCGGCTGGACAAGATTGCAGGCGAAATCGGGCGATCGCCTTACTGTTGTCTGCAAGTCAAAATGGTGCCCGATCCGGCCAAGTTCGGCTTTTCATTAGAAGAACTGTGGGCCGCTCTACCGGAATTGAACCAACTGAGGCATTTAAACATTGTGGGGGTAATGACCATTCCCCCTTTAGAAAGCTCAATGGCCGAGGTGGAAGCCATCTTTGAGCGGGCGAAAATTTTGGCCAATCAAATCAATCAGCAAGGGTTTGATCAGCTGCACTTATCAGAACTTTCGATGGGGATGTCGGGCGATTATCCAGTTGCGATCGCTGCTGGTTCAACGATGATTCGACTAGGCACAACTCTCTTTGGCGATCGCCCTGCTTAGGTTTCAGCGATCGGTCATTTGCAAGTTTGCTTCGAGTTAGTTTGATCCTGCAACCCTGGCCACGATCAAAAAACTTGATCGGTGCGATCGGATCAATTCAATCCAAAGGATGAAATCAAGCGCTGGTAAAGATCCTAAAGTTTTTAACTAATTATTAATTGGGGTGTCCATTTAGGGATTTCGTGTATACTGTGGACTCAAATTCCGCAAACTCGATTAGAGTATAAGCGGTTCAACGAACGACTCGTTTTGTGACTGATTCAATCTTTGATTCGGCTAGAAAACGACGCCTCTTGCCTCAATTAGTTTGTTTCTTCACTCACGCAGTAGGAAGCTGCTAAACGAGGTCGTTGGCATCATCTCTCATGCTGAGCGGGTCTTTGGCCTGCAAACTGCTGATTGTCATGGAGTGTAGCTGTGAGCAACTTGTTCAATAAACTAAGAGACTTTGTCGGCCTCAACGACCCTGCCGACTACGACTATGAGTATGACGAGATCGAGGCTGGGGATGATTACCAGACCCTCTATCAAGAAGAAAACTCACCACAACAACCGGTAATGGCGGCTCCGCAGCCCCAGCCGCAACCTGTGCAAGAAGACGTGCGCGCGCGCCGTCGAGTCCGCGAGCGGATGTTGTCCAATGAAGCTGGAATGAACACCATGGGAAGTAATGTGATTGGTATGCCTGGAGCAATTAATGGTGCCTCCGAAGTTGTGGTGATGGAGCCACGCTCGTTTGAGGAGATGCCACAAGCGATTCAAGCCCTGCGGGAACGCAAGTCGGTCGTACTGAACTTGACCACGATGGATCCGGATCAGGCTCAGCGGGCAGTTGACTTCGTCGCGGGCGGCACCTATGCCATCGATGGCCATCAAGAGCGCATTGGTGAAAGCATCTTCCTGTTTACGCCCAACTGTGTGCATGTGAGCACGCCGACCGATGTTGAGGAAGACATGCCCATGGCGCCTCAAACGCCGATGGTTGACCCTCGCAGCGTTCCTCCTACGCCCGTTTGGGGAACTGACCGCGCTGTGGGTATGGGGTAGTTGCCTCACTCCATCAGCACTGCTGAGAGCGTGATTGATAGCGACGATGGCGACATCGTCAACTCTACTGTTCGTTGAAAAAGGACGTTAGCTCGTTGCCAACACAGCTAGGCGTTTTGGGAGGCGGGGTGATGGGTGAAGCACTCATCTCTCGCCTTATTTCTCTGAAAATTTTTGCCGCTGAGGCGATCGCTGTCGGGGATCCGTCGGCATCGCGTCGGCAGTTTTTGGTTGACACCTATGGTGTGCAAGCTACGGGTGATAATCGTGCGGTGATTGCCAATGCTGCAGTGGTAATGGCAGCGATCAAACCGCAGATTTTTAGCAAGCTGGTGCCAGACTTGCAGGCTGCTGCCAGTCAACAGACTTCGCTATTGCTCTCGATCATGGCTGGTACGCCGCTCGTGACGCTCGAAGCGGCAGTTCCTGGCTGGCCGGTCGTACGGGCAATGCCGAACACTCCCGCTACCGTAGGCGCGGGGATGACCGCGATCGCTCCCGGTCAACACGCCACCGCCGACCATCTCGCCCAGGCCAGGACAATTTTTGCCGCTGTCGGTGATGTGGTCGAAGTACCCGAAAATCTGATTAACGCCGTAACAGGCTTGTCTGGCTCTGGCCCTGGCTACGTGGCCATCATGATCGAAGCCCTGGCAGATGGTGGCGTTGCTGCTGGTCTGCCGCGGGCGATCGCTCTACAACTTGCCATTCAAACCGTACGGGGCACCGCTACCCTTGTGCAAGATACCGACCTGCACCCGGCAATTCTCAAAGATCGGGTAACAAGTCCAGGGGGCACCACCATTGCTGGCATTGCCGCACTAGAAGCGGGTGGCATTCGCACTGCGTTGATTCGTGCGGTCAAGGCTGCCTGCGATCGCGCTGATGAGCTCGGGACTTAACCCCCCGATTGGAGACTAGCCATGGATTGGACTCGCTTAGTCGTTCAAATTTTAATTGCCCTGGGCTGTGCCGGTTTAGCGACTGTTTTAATTCCCCGTCGCATACCCGGCAAAATCTTTGGCCTGATTGTGATTGGCTTTGCGGGTGTCTGGTTGGGAGAATGGGTTATCAAGTATTTAGAGACAACTTATTCGCTACCCATTCCCGATTTTGTCACTTGGGATATTCAAGGCGTACCGATCTTGCCTGCCGTCCTGGGTTCAGCCGTCATTCTGTTTGTAGTGACTGCTTTTCTCTCTTGGGGACGCTACCAGCGCTGATGAAAAGGCAGGATTGCTTAGATGGAGATTAGCTGGTGGGCGTTCGGCTGCCTAAGCGTGGCTCTGTTCCCTCTAGCAATCGTTGGATATTGGTGCGATGGCGCAGAATGACGTAGAGACTGCCTGCGATCGCCAGCAAGATGTAAGGCAACGGTTGTTGAAACACCACCATAAACACCACGGATGCTAAAGCGGCAGTAATCGATCCCAGAGAGACAATTCTTGAGAGGCCGAGCGTCACTCCGAATACTGCTGCCGCCCCGAGTCCCGCGGGCCAGCACAATGCCAACAACACCCCAAGCCCCGTTGCTGCCGATTTGCCCCCAGTCCAGTTCAGCCAAACCGACCGACTGTGGCCCAAAATTGCCAGCAAGCCTGCTCCAGTCATCCACCACGGCAGCGTCTCCAGCCAAACTGGCAAGTTGGCATAGCTGGCCGTCAATAGTCCTTGCACCATTAGCACGGCCAACAACCCTTTACAGAGATCCACCACCAATACAGCGATCCCCGCTTTCTTGCCAACAACGCGCATGACGTTGGTTGCGCCCGTATTGCCTGAGCCGTGTTCGCGGATATCGATTCCTTGCACAGCTTTGGCGATGATATATCCCGTGGGAATTGAGCCGAGCAAGTAAGCTGCCAACAGCGTCAGTACTCCAACTAGCCAAGCCATGATGATTTCTCCCTGGGGACACCACTCTTCAGTGTACTGTCCAGCGTGATCCCTCTAAATCTGGCTGCTCGAACTTTTACAAAGGTCAGGGGATCATTTACTGCGTTTCCCAGCTGAGTAAAGTGCAAATCCAGATCTGAAAAGGTTCAACCAGGGCTTTAGGGCCTGTGCCATACCTCACAGAAGTAGAAACTGCTGTACAGAGCGATCACCCCTTGCCTCCCCAACCGGCGGAGTACCTTGGCTTGAGAGCTGATGGGATTTAGTGTGTCTCTGATCTCTGGAAGGTTAGCAATACAAAAGTGAGCACTCTATACGCCCTCGTGATTTTGCCACTTTCGATAGTGCTGCACTTAATGCAGTTCAACACTTAAAATTCATCCCATGGCGACAGATCCAGAGCGATAATCGGGTGCTATGAAGCAACCACAAGACGCTGCATAGCCGCAAAACTGTGCAGGGCTTTTCCTGATTTACGGCTGAAGCCTCTAAAACTGCTGCAAGAACCTGAGATCACTCCCGTAAAGGCGACGAATATCGTCGATTTCATGCTGCACCATCGCCAAGCGTTCAACCCCGAGACCAGCGGCAAACCCAGTGTAGATTTCCGGATCGTATCCCACGGCTGTTAAGACGTTGGGGTCGATCATGCCGCAACCTAAGACTTCCAGCCATTGGCCATTCCATTCCACATCCACCTCAGCGGAGGGCTCGGTAAAGGGAAAGTAGCTGGGCCGAAAGCGAATGGGAATATCGCCAAATAGGGCATCGATAAAGGCGCGAATGGTGCCCCGCAGGTCAGTAAACGTAATACCTTTGTCGATCGCAAAAAATTCGATTTGGTGGAAAACGGCGGCATGGGTCGCATCGACGGTATCGCGACGATAGCAGCGACCGGTCGCCAAGACCCGGCAAGGCGGCTCATGCTCTTTCATATAGCGAATCTGCACATTTGACGTATGGGTGCGCAGGAGGTCGCCATTGGGCAGATACAACGTATCTTGCATGTCCCGCGCTGGGTGATCAGGCAAAAAGTTGAGCGCTTCGAAGTTGTAATAGTCAGACTCGACTTCAGGGCCGCTAGCGACGGTGTAGCCTAAGCCGACGAAGATTTCGGTGATTTGGTCAATAATGCTGTTGATGGGATGCACGCGCCCCTGAGGCTGATACACGCCGGGCATGGTGACATCCAGCGTTTCGGCCGCTAGCTGGGCTTGAATTGCGGCATCTTGCAGCTGGGTTTTCTGCTCATCCAACTGAGTTTGAATGGCCGTTTTGACTTGGTTAGCTAAGGAGCCAATGCGAGGGCGATCTTCTGGTGGCAGTTTGCCCATGCCCCCTAAGACCTTGGAGACTTTACCCTTTTTGCCCAAATAATCTAAGCGAATCTTTTCCAATGCGTCGAGGCTGTCGGCAGCAGCGATCGCCGCCTCGCCAGCCGTCTGTAGGGTTTGCAAATCGGCTTCTAAACTTGCAGAAGGTGGGGTCATGCCAGGTACTAAACAGAATCGACGACAGCTAGAGGCAGCTCACACTAAAACGCGGTGGCTGGTGACAATGGGCGCGATCGCGGCTAAGAGCGTTCTGCCCCAGCGGCGATACCCCCATGAACCATGGGTTATGCTGACGAGCCATCGCGCCTCAGCGGGAATACTTTAACCACTCTATTGTATTGAGGGCGCGATCGCCTGGGTCAGCCCAACGGTAATCAGTTCGGTCTGTCCCATTCGCCCTTGTGGGTCCGTTATCCTCAACGTCCGCCCGGCTCCTTCTACAATTAGGGCTTTGGCACGAGCTAACTGGTTGACGTGAGAAGGTCAGATTGAGACGGTATGAAACTACTCATTAGCAATGACGACGGTGTATTTGCCATGGGCATTCGGGCACTGGCAGACACCCTCGCGACTGCCGGACACCAGGTAGTGGTGGTTTGTCCCGATCGCGAACGCTCGGCCACTGGGCATGGTTTGACCCTACATGACCCTATTCGGGCTGAGTCGGTGGAAGGCGTGTTTCATCCCGAGATTCAAGCGTGGGCCTGCTCAGGTACCCCCTCTGACTGCGTGAAACTCGCCCTGGGGGCAATTCTCGACAGCCCGCCGGATATGGTGCTCTCAGGAATTAATCAGGGTGCCAACTTGGGGACGGATGTGCTGTATTCCGGCACAGTCTCGGCAGCGATGGAAGGCGTGATTGAAGGGATTCCCGCGATCGCTTTCAGCCTCACCAGTTTTACGTCCCGTGACTTTGAGCCTGCTGCTCAGTTTGCGCGACAACTGCTCGAGACCTTGGCAGCGCAGCCACTGCCTGAACCGATGCTGCTCAATGTCAACATCCCGCCCGTCGCAGCGGCGGATATCCCCGGATGTGTGATTGCGCGTCAGGGCGTGCGGCGGTATATCGATATGTTTGAAAAGCGGGTTGATCCGCGCGGTAAAACCTATTACTGGTTAGCAGGCGAAGTGCTGGAACCCGTGGCCCATGATGAAGACAGCTATCAGCTACTCGCTGAACAATTAGAGCAACTGCCGCAGTTTCAAGCTTTAGCGCAGATGCCAACAGACGTTTTGGCAATTCAAGAAAATTGGATCACGATGACGCCACTGCAATATAATCTCACCTCCCATGCGGGCATGATGCAGCTACAGGCTTGGCAGGCTCAGTGCGAGTGCTCGTCACTTCGTCCTGATGCTTCAGACGGAGCGGTGAAATCATAAATTAGTGCAGGTGGCTAGATGGCTCTTGAGGTTTGTAAAGATTCGCCACAAACCGATTCGATAGAATTATCTTAGGCAAAACTTTGATCAAGCAGACTTTCGAGATTTTCAATACCATTAGGGCATATTAATGGTCAGTGTCGGAGCAGCTTTCGCAGCGACTTGCCAACTCTTGAAGCAACACACTCATGTCTGATACAGAAAACCAGTTCTTGGTCCGTTTTTGGGGAGTCCGTGGCAGCATTGCTTGCCCTGGATCTCACACTGTGCGCTACGGCGGCAACACCTCCTGTATTGAGATGCGGGTGGGTGGCCAGCTGCTCATTTTTGACGGCGGTACTGGCTTAAGAGAACTGGGCTTAAAACTTTTATCCGAAATGCCCCTGGACGTGACGATGTTTTTTACCCACTCACACTGGGATCACATTCAAGGCTTTCCCTTTTTTGTTCCGGCTTTTGTACCGGGCAACAAAATTGACATTTATGGCGCGATCGCGCCCAATGGCAGCACAATCGAGCAGCGTTTGAATGACCAAATGCTGCATCCCAATTTCCCCGTACCGCTGCAGATTATGGGTGCGGATATGAAATTCTGCGATATTGATGTTGGCGAAGCCGTGCAGCTCGGTGACGTCAAAGTTGAGAACACGCTGCTCAATCATCCTGGTGAAGCTGTCGGCTATCGAGTCAGTTGGAATGGCCGAGCTGCTGCCTACATTTCTGATACTGAACATTTTCCCGATCGGCTGGATGAAAATGTTTTATGGCTCGCGCGTGATGCTGATGTCATGATTTACGACGCGACTTATACCGACAGCGAGTACCACAACGAAAAATCCAGCAAAGTGGGTTGGGGGCACTCCACCTGGCAAGAAGCCGTAAAAGTTGCCAAGGCGGCCAACGTCAAGCAACTCGTGATTTTCCATCACGATCCGTTGCACAACGATGAGTTTATGGATGAAATTGCTCAAGACACCGCAGAGCAGTATCCCAACAGCGTTGTGGCCAAAGAGGGAATGGTCATTGATCTGATGTCGGCTCCAGAGTCTGCCGTGCTCGCCTAGTCCTCAGTGGCTCATGCGCAACGGCAGATAACGGTCACTTTCTCAGGGTGGTGGCTAGGTGATTTGAGCGCTAACCGTAGAAATCATCGACTGGCTGCAGGGGTAGCCGGGCGTTGCAAGCGGATAGCTGGATTGCGATCGCGGGCCAAATAGCCGTCCTCCTCATAATGCAGAATTTGCCTATACATGGGATGCGCCTGAATACATGAGATGCGCCCGAAGGTCTTGTAGGTGCTGGCGTCCTGCATGGAGGCGGATTATGTCAGAATGTAAACGTGTGGATTACTTCGTCACTGTCAACGGCTCACACCCCATCGGATATTGCCCTGGGGAACTTTGACGGTGTTCATTTAGGGCATCAAACGGTGATTCGGCCCATTTTGCCGATCGCGCCTAGTGCGTCTCAAGTGCTAGCTGCTCAGCACCTCACGCCGCCCACCGATTTTGCCAACCTACAGGGATATAGCGATCGCTGCCCGCTATTGCTAGATGAGTGTGATTTTCAGCCAGCGGCCCCTCCAGCGTATCTGCCGCCCGGCGCACCCTCCCCGATTCCAACCGTGGTGACCTTTTATCCCCATCCTCAGGAATTTTTCTCGGGGCAGTCGCGGCCTTGGCTGACCCCTCTAGCCGAAAAAGCCGCTTTGATGAAGCTCTTAGGCGTACGGCAACTGGTGTTGTTACCGTTTAATGCGGAGTTATCAAATTTGCCGCCAGCGGTATTTGTCGAACAAGTGCTCTTGCAACGCTTGCAGGCTCGGCATATTAGTGTGGGGGCCGATTTTCGCTTCGGTCGTCAGCGACAGGGTGATGTCACCTTGCTGAAGCAGTTGGCTGAACAACAAGGCACGCGCGTCACAGTGGTTGAGTTAGCCCATGAGGGGGGCGATCGCATTAGCAGTTCCCGCATTCGCCAAGCGCTGTGCGCCGGGGATATTGACCAGGTGCAGCAACTCATGGGGCGACCTTATCGCCTCCTGGGGCGCGTGGTTAAGGGACAACAACTCGGTCGTCAATTAGGCTTTCCGACCGCCAATTTGCAAGTACCCCCCGAAAAGTTTTTGCCCCGCACCGGTGTTTATAGCGCTTGGGTCTACGGGGTGCCGGGGTATGCCGACGATAAGGCGCTACCGGCGGTGATGAATCTGGGAGTGCGCCCAACTGTAGACGGGCAAAACCAATCGATCGAAGTACATTTGCTGAATTGGCAAGGCGATCTATACGGCCAGACCTTGACGGTGGCCCTCAAAGGATTCCTCCGACCGGAACAGCGATTTGACTCGTTAGAGCATCTTAAAGCCCAAATCCAAGCGGATTGTGAGGCGGCGTTAGCGGTGCTGTAATGGGCAATTTACCGGGCAGCAGGGCATCATAAAGCCAGCATTACCGTTAGGAATTGGGTATGAGCGATCGCGTCCAGCAGTTATTTGACAACCTCAGCAAAACTATCGTCGGCAAAGAAGCGGCGATTCGTCTGGTGCTGGTAGCGCTATTTTCTGGCGGCCACGCCTTGCTAGAGGATGTGCCTGGTGTGGGCAAAACGCTCTTAGCCAAGTCATTGGCACGCTGCATTGATGGGTCGTTTCAGCGAGTGCAATGTACGCCTGATCTGCTGCCCGCTGACATTACCGGCACCAACATTTGGAACCCCAGCAGCGGTCAGTTTCAATTTATGCCGGGCCCCGTCTTTGCCCACGTGCTGCTGGCGGACGAAATTAATCGGGCGACACCGCGCACCCAGTCAGCTTTATTAGAAGTGATGGAAGAACATCAGGTGACGCTGGATGGCGTCTCCCGCCCTGTGCCTACCCCGTTTTTCGTCATTGCGACTCAGAATCCAGTGGAATATCAGGGTACCTTTCCGCTGCCAGAAGCCCAGATGGATCGCTTCGCGCTATCGTTTTCTCTGGGGTATCCCGCTGAGGCCGAAGAAAGCAACATGCTAGATCGCTTGACGACCCCTACTCGTCCCCAGGATTTGCAGCCCTGTATCACACCCGAAGAAGTGGCGGGCATTCAGGCTGCTTGTGCGACAGTGCGGGTTGAGGCATCCGTCAAGCAGTATATTTTGTCGCTGGTGCGAGCCACGCGAGACCATATCGATATCACCTTGGGGGTGAGTCCTCGGGGCAGCGTGGCGTTTTATCGGGCGGTGCAGGCATTTGCATTTTTGAGCGATCGCGACTACGCCTTGCCCGACGATGTGAAACAGTTAGCCCCCTATGTGTTGGCTCACCGCTTGATTCCTGCGGGGGGCCATCAAGGGGCTCCGCTCATTGCTTCCCTTCTGGATTCCGTCCCCGTGCCCTAAAGCTCCAATAGGAATCTGAAAAATTTGCCGACCCATAACGTTCACATTACCTGTCATTAATCTGGCCGCCCTAGGATTTGGCACTGGAAGGCAGGTGTTGTCAGGGTTGTCGTATCAGGGAGCGATCGCTGCCCCGCCGTAAATGGTGAAGGTTGGCACATCGGTCAATGCCATAAATGGCTGCTCCGGCTCAGCAGCTGATGACACCAGTCCATCTGATGTTGAGCAGAGAACACAGGTCATTATGAGCCTTAAGCGCAGACAGTTTTTGATGTTTATAGGCGCCACTGCTGGGGCGACCGCTTTAGTCCCTTGGGGGCGTACGGGTAAAGAACTGGCAGCCCCTTTGCAAGGTGCGCCAGCCCTGGCCAACACTTCGCTACCGTTCACCCCCGTCGAAGGCCCGATGCCCATGCCCTACATGGGCTTGTCCTCCGCTAACGAATCGACGAAATTTAGTCGGTACATTGTGCAAGATGAGTTGGTGGTGCCTGAGGGCTACACCTACGACGTCATTGGAGCCTGGGGCGATCAAATTGGTGACTCGCGCTTTGGCTACAACAACGACTACCTGTCCCTGGTCGAAACTGCACCCAACGAAGGCTATTTGACGATCAACTTTGAATACATCAGCGGCAGCACCTGGCTAGAAACGTATCCTGATGTCATTGGTCAGTCACTGCCTTTGGATGAAATCAAGACTGCTGCGATCGCTGCGGGCGACGCGGGCATTAATTTTGACGACGTGCCCGATAACAGTGTGCTCAAGGCGCAGCTGCGTGAATTGGGGAAAGAAGCCCTGACCGACGTGGGGATTGGCGTCATCTCAGTGCGCCGTAATGCCGCTGGTGCCTGGGAGCGTACCTTCTCCCCTGCCGATCGCCGCATCACGGGCCTCTCAGGTCTGGAAGATGGCCGTTACCTAGCCAGCACAGGGCCGGCTGTGGCTGTCTTTAATAAAACCTCAGGTCGGGGCTATGTAGACGACTTGGGCGAAAAAATTATCGGCACCTTCAATAACTGCGCGGGCGGCACTACCCCCTGGGGCACGGTGCTCAGTGCTGAAGAAAACTTTCAGAACTACGTACCCGAACCCGTCTTTGCCGATGGCACTTCCCTGCCAACCTCCGAAAAGCCATTTATCGTCGAGGCCAATGACTTTGATGGCCTGGGTGGCGTCTTTGGCTACGCGGGCAATAAGTATGGCTGGATGGTAGAGGTGGATCCCGCCAACGCTGACGACTACGGGGTCAAGCACACCTGGCTCGGTCGGTTTCGCCATGAAGCCGTGGCAGTACGCGCCGTCGCTAATCAAAAGCTGGCGGTTTACTCGGGGTGCGATCGCCGGGGCGGCCACCTCTACAAATTTGTGAGTGCTGGTACGGTGATGAATCCCACCAGCAAAACTAACTCCCAACTCATGACCGACGGCATGCTCTACGCGGCCAAATTCAATGCGGATGGCACCGGCCAGTGGATTGCCCTCCAAGCCGATACAGCGGTGAACCCCGATATGCCCAGCCAAGTGGCAGGCGGCATGATTACCTTGCCGCAACGGCCCGCAGGCGGCGTGGTCAAAGTTGAGTCCGATGCTGAGATGCGGGCCTTTGCCCAGCGATATCGCACCTTAGGCGATCTGTACGAAGGCTCTGCTGAGGAAAAGCAGGGGGCGATTTTGATCGACGCGCATTTTGCCGCCAATGCGGCAGGCGCGATCTGCACCGCCCGCCCCGAAGACACCGATGTGGCGGCTGATGGCACATTGTTCATCGCCTTTACGTCAGGTGGCCCCGGTGGCGACGGCGGCCCCGATAACACTATCTTTCAAGGCCCGAATGGCGAAACGCCTTATGAACACGGCTGGATCATGAAGTTGCAAGAGACGGGAACGGACCCTGCCGCCATGACCTTTACCTGGGAAATGATGGCTTTGGGCGGTGAACCTGCCGAGGGTGGCTTTGGCTTCTCGAACCCGGATAATTTGGAAATCGATGGCAGCGGCAACCTGTGGATGGTGACGGATATGTCCACCAGTAAGCATAATCTCGAAGTCGCCAGCCGAATTGATGAAGAAGGTAACGCCGTCAGCCAGTCGAATCTGCGCGGATTGTTTGGCAACAATTCAGTCTGGTACATTCCCACCTCGGGGCCACATGCTGGGGAAGCGTTGATGTTTGCCTATGGCCCGATGGAATGTGAGATGTGTGGCCCGTTTATCACCCAAGACCAGTCGACTCTTTTTTTGGCGGCTCAGCACCCAGGTGAAACTTATGGCACTCGCAAAGAGGGAGCCTTTGAGACGCGCAAGTTTGCGATGAAAACGACCGATGGTCAGCTCTTTACCCAAGAGCGCGACGTGCCCCTGGGCTCTAATTGGCCCAGTCAGCAGGTCAACGCGGCACCGCGTCCGGCTGTGGTCGCTGTCCGCAAAATCGATGGCGGCACCCTGGTTTAATCACGATTTACCTGTGAACTAGCTTGGATACAAATTTGCCCTGGACATTTCTGCATAAATACCGGAAATGTCCAGGGCAATTATTGATCTGCACTAATATTCAGCGAGCATGGGGTGCACTCTCAAAATCTATAAGATGGCGGTTGATTGGCCTGTCTGACAAGGCTTATCGCCTGATCTGGCAAAGGATGCACGGTTGAAATGTGATCTTTGAATGATGATCTGGCAAAGAGCCGCGTTTGGTGAAGTTCACAACCGGCCAAGACAAGTAAACAGACCATAAACGACGAGGAGAGATTGATTTCAATCTCTCCTCGTTGAGTCAAGCTGAGCTGTCAAGTCAGCCTATTGGAGTGGTCAGTCGTTGGAGGCCGTTAGGCTTCTTCCGTGGTTTCTTCTAAATAGCCGTAGAAAATGCCTTGAATTTTGACGTCTACGGGCTCTGCGGTGCCCATATCAGTGTCAGAAGGTTGGATCGCTTCAAACGTGCCCCCAATTTCGCCGGTTTCTGGATCAACTTTAGAAACCATTAGCGAAATGTGACCTTCCAACACGTCAAAAGCTTTCGTATTTTCCCGAATTAAGTCTTCATCGCCACGGGCTGGCAGTGCGACAGCGGTGTCATAGCCTGTTGCCAAACCGCGTCCTTTGGGGTCGAGGAAGTTAGATGTCCGATAAGAAGGCACCCGGTAATCACCTTCGAAGTCAGTGTAGGTAGTGACTGCATTGAGATCGCTTTGAGAGCGAGCGACTAATCCTTTGACGGTGAATAAGAAGGGCTCTTGCTCACCACCGGGGAGTTGTACTGTGATGGCCTGGAAGTCGATACCGTCTTTTTCTAAAAACGTTAGGCTGCCATCATCTTCTAGCACCAGATCGCCACGGACTTGGTCAAGGGACGAGGTGTAACGAGTTAGGGATTTACCCGGAATGAATTCCGCTTCGCGGCGGCTATTGGTGGGCTCTTCTTTAATGAAAAAGCTAGTCGGTTCTAGGCATAGACCAGCAATTTGGTAAGACTGGCTAGCGCTAACTGGGATGGTACCTCTCGCGGTCTCAGAGAGCTGAGGGCACTTGTTTGCCAACCCAGTGTTGCGAATCTCGTCATAGGTTAGGGGAACGTCAGCGGTGGCGACGGGGCCATCACTGCAAGCGGTTAAAAAGCCCAGGCAAACAGCCAGGAAAGCCACAATGAGCGCGCGATACCTCATGGTCAACCTCAAAAGCAATAGAGTCTCTGTATGAAATGGAGTTCTGTCGGAGCAGAATATTAATCTCAGCTTTGGCAAACTGCTGACGCAGTTTTGTGAATTTATCGCCACTCTAACTAAGTGCAGCTATGAACCATGCCAGGAATACATGATGATAGTGTCCTCATAAAGAGTCCCGGAGGGGGATACCTGGGGATGATTTGGAGCTGTCTTGGGGGGCGATTCAAAGCCTCAAGTTAGCATTCTACATGGCTCAGCGACGGAGCACGGTAGAGTTCTCAGATTCAGACTCTAAAGTTAAGAAGTGTAAATGATATTAATTTCTGGATGTCGGGAGAGAAACCGATAGAGTAGGTGAGATTTGACTGCTAGGTTCTAATGGGAAGTAAGTACGATGGGCGATCGCATTGATATTGACTTTGACCAGTTGCCAGACGATCTCAAGCAGCTTGCCAAGGCGTCGGAACAAGCGGCGATCGCCCGCATTGGTGACGAAATCGCCTTGTTAGGACTGCTGCGTTTGTTAGAAGAACTGCATAGCCAGATTCGTGATGCTTGGTTTCAAGATTCTTTGCCGACCAACCGTCAGCGGCTATATGCCCTACTCCGCGATATCGAAATCAGTGGTGGCTGGCCCTATATTCAACGGATGCGGCTCCATGCGCTGTTAGAGCAATTAGAACTGGCTGAAGCCGAAATATCTGACGATATGGATGATGCGGAAGGCAATTTTTCGGCCACTGAGTAGATTTTTGAGCAACCGAATTAGAATGAAGCATCGATTTTGGCTGGGGTGAACCAAGTCAGTGGTGATGGGGTTGTTTTGTCGTGCTGGCTGACTCCATTTGGTCTGCTTGAGCAATCGATATTGCCATGGCGATCGCCCGCCTAACCGTTGTATTGTTCACGGCCAAATGATGGGAAACGTTAGGGGCATTAAGCGCGTCTACCGGGACAGGATCAACACGACACGGGATGGGCATGAAACATTTGCAACGTACATGGCTACGGTCTGTGCTGGGGTCAGTGATATCGGCGATCGCGATCGGTTTAGGCAGTGCCATGACCTTAGAGGCGGCATTGCCGAAGCGCGCTAGTGCCGTCCAGCTCAACAGCTATTGTCAAATCTCCCAAGCCGACGCCTCTCGCAAAGAAGCCCTGCGCCGTGCTGCCTTTGAAAATAATGATGGGCAAGCCAAAGCACAGTACGAAGCTTTGGTGTCGGAACATGCCCAGGCGCTGGCTCGATGTCGAGCCGCCAATTGGCCCCGTGAACAAGCTGTTTGGCTGCGGCTCTATCCCTGTGATTTGCAACCTGGCATCCTCGAAGCGGTGCTCGATCGCATTGCCAACTTGGGTTACAACCAGGTCTATGCGGAAGCGTTTTATAGCGGCATGGTGTTGCTGCCAAAGGCCGATAACCCGACAGTGTGGCCGTCGGTGGTGCAGACACCTGGTTATGAGCAGCGCGATTTGCTGGCAGAGGCGATCGCCAAAGCCACACCACGCGGACTGCAAACCTATGCCTGGGTGTTTTCGTTGAACTTCGGTTATACGTACACCCTGAATCCGCAACAGCGCCGCACCCTCGCCATGAACGGGCGTGGTCAAGATACCTACACCTTTGCCCAAAACGGCTTGAGCAGCAATGCCCAAGAGGTCTTTGTCGATCCCTACAGTCTGGAAGCGCGACAACACTTTCAAACGGTCCTGTCAGAGGTGGCCGAGCGCCGTCCCCAAGGCATTTTGTTCGACTACATCCGGTATCCCCGAGGGACTGGCGGCTACTCAGTCACTGATGATGTTGCCGACCTGTGGATTTATGGCGAGGCATCCCGTAATGCTCTACTGCGCCGCGCCACCAACGCCCAAGGCTTGGCGTTAATCCAGCGCTATCTTGAGCAGGGGCAGTTATCACCCACTGATTTGGAAGCTGTCAGACAGGCTTATCCCAACGACTCAGAGCCCCTGTGGCAGAGTCGTGTACCCTCCGATCAAAAAGGTAACGTCGCTCCTGCTGCGTTATCTACTTTGCAGCGGGAGCTATGGCAATTGACCGTCGCTCATGCCGTGCAGGGCGTGGTGGACTATCTGACTGAGGCGGGGCAGTTAGCTCAGCAAAGGGGCTTGCGCACCGGAGCCGTCTTTTTTCCCCTCGGTAACCAAACGGTGGGGAATGGCTTTGACTCGCGCTTACAGTATTGGGATCGCTTTCCCACCTGGATGTCTTGGCATCCGATGGCCTATGGCGTGTGTGGCCATACCGGCTGCATTTTGGATGAGATTCGCCGAGTGATGGCAGCGGCTGGGCCGCAGGGTGCCCAGTCCGTAAAACCGGCCCTTGCCGGGGCCTGGGGGCAGTCGATGCGCAATCGCCCGTCGTTAGAAGCGCAGATGCAGGCGATTCGTCAGGCCATGCCTCAGATCAATTCGGTGAGCCATTTTGCCTACTCGTGGCAAGATCCAGAGTTCGATAACTCGCGCAAGTTTTGTCAGCTCCGGTGATGCCTGCCTTAACGGCGTAGGGACATCACAATCTGCAACACGTACCAAAACAGCAGCGCCACCGAGGCGAACAGCTCTAACGACGCGGCGACATGCTGGTCGGTGGAATAGTGGTGCATGACTTTGGAGGTGTCATACAAAATGGCCGCTGACGCGAAAATGACCATCGCGCCAGAAAAGATCAGGCCCAAGGTAAAGCCGAACAGCACACTAAAGAGAATTAACCCCAATGCCACAAAGCCGCCGATGGTGAGGAATCCCCGAAGGAAGGAAAAATCTTGACGGGTGGTGAAGGCGATCGCGGTCAAGCCCCCAAAGAGTAACAGCGTCAGCCCCGCCGCAATGGGAATCACATCATCCCCAGCGTAAACCGCCGCAATGTAGAGAATGGGGGCAAAAATCAGTGCCTCGGCGACCACGTATATTCCCAAGCCCAGATAGGCTTGTTCGCCAGACTTGGCCCGCGCAATCATGCTGCGAGCAAACCAGCCCAAAATGGCAAAGCCGCCTAAGATAGCGAGCCAGATGAACCGACTGCCTGCCAGGAGATTCGTGATGGCTCCCGCGATGCCGGTGATAAACAAGACACATTCCACCGCGATAAATGCGAGCACGGCCCCCGCCAAATGGGTGTAGGTGCGGCGAATAAAGGCGGCGCGATCGCTCGGCAGCGCTTGGGCAACAGTGATCATGGGCACTTCTCCTTAGGTTCATCCATTAAGCCACCTGTCTGGGGCGGCGGCGTTGATGCCGCGACAGTCGCCAGTTTTCCTAGCGCGGCCTCACCTCAAGTATGTCAACAACTTGATGGCTTGATGACCGGTTTCGGCTTTCTTTCAGCTTTCTTAAGCCCACATCGCCTGAAAGGGGCTCACGCAATTCTTTATAATGATTGCCACTGCCGCTGTTCTATCGCCTTAAAACCCGTGACCCAGACGCCGCTTTCTCCTTCTAACCTCGAGTCCACTCCTCTGAGCCAGCTATCCGCTGATGCACTAGCCCTGTCTGCGCGGCCTGATCCGCTCGGTCGGTTTGGGCAATTTGGGGGCAAGTACGTGCCCGAAACGCTGATGCCCGCCCTGGCTGAACTGGAAGAAGCTTATTACCGTTACCGCGACACCGAAGATTTCAAAGCCGAGCTAGATGGCTTACTTCGTGATTATGTTGGCCGCGCTACCCCGCTTTACTTCGCTGAGCGTCTGACGGCTCATTACGTCCGTCCCGACGGCAGCGGCCCACAAATTTACTTAAAGCGGGAAGATCTGAATCACACGGGTGCTCACAAGATTAACAATGCGCTGGGACAGGTGCTGTTGGCTAAGCGCATGGGCAAAGAGCGCGTCATCGCGGAAACGGGAGCCGGACAGCATGGCGTCGCGACCGCGACCGTTTGCGCCCGGTTTGGCATTAAGTGCGTCATCTACATGGGCGTGCAAGATATGGAGCGGCAAGCCCTCAATGTCTTTCGGATGCGCTTAATGGGGGCCGAGGTGAGCCCTGTCACGGCTGGCACCGGCACCTTGAAAGACGCTACTTCAGAAGCGATTCGTGACTGGGTCACCAATGTCGAAACGACTCACTATATTTTGGGGTCAGTGGCCGGGCCGCATCCCTATCCGATGATTGTGCGGGACTTTCACGCGGTGATTGGTCAAGAGACGCGATCTCAATGTGTGGAGAAGTGGAACGGTTTACCCGACATTTTGATGGCCTGTGTGGGCGGCGGCTCCAACGCAATGGGCCTCTTTCACGATTTCATTGGCGACACCTCGGTGCGGATGATTGGGGTCGAAGCGGAGGGCGAAGGCGTTCTCTCGGGCAAGCACGCCGCCACCCTGACCCAGGGACGAGTGGGGGTGCTGCACGGTGCCATGAGTTACCTGCTGCAAGACAGCAACGGCCAGGTTCAAGAAGCCCACTCGATCAGTGCGGGGTTAGATTATCCCGGTGTCGGGCCAGAACACAGCTATTTGAAAGAAATTGGTCGGGCCGAATACTACAGCGTTACTGACCAGCAAGCCCTGGATGCGCTACAGCTCGTGTCACAGCTGGAGGGGATCATTCCCGCCCTGGAAACGGCCCATGCCTTTGCATATTTGGAAACCTTGTGTCCGCAGTTGTCGGACGATCCGCGGATTGTGATCAACTGCTCTGGTCGTGGGGATAAGGATGTGCAAACGGTAGCCAAAGCATTGGGGAATCTGTCGTGAGTGAAGGGTTAGCCCCAGAGATGTTTGAGGTCTGCGATCGCGATCTCTCTGACGAGTTGTTAGAGCGGTATTTAGAGGCAGAGGCGATCGCTGTCGATACTGAAACGATGGGCTTGCTGCCGTGGCGCGATCGCCTCTGTTTAGTGCAGCTTTGTGACGAAGCCGGGTATGTGAGTGTTGTACGCATCGAGCTCGGCCAACAAGCGGCGCCCAATCTCAAGCGCCTGATGGAAGCCCAAAACATCACCAAGATTTTTCACTTTGCCCGGTTTGACCTGGCAACGATGCGATATCACCTGGAAATTGATGTGAAGCCGATCTTTTGCACGAAGGTCGCCAGCAAGCTGATTCGCACCTACAGTCCTAGACACGGACTGAAAGAGCTGGTGAGAGAAATGACTGGCGTCGAACTGGACAAAACCCAGCAAAGTTCTGACTGGGGCAACGCGATGCATCTCTCTGATGAGCAGCTCCGGTATGCCGCCAACGATGTGCGATTTTTGCATGAGATTCGCCAATCGCTGACCCATATGCTGCAAAGAGAAGGTCGAAGACAACTAGCTTCAGAATGCTTTAGCTGCATTCCTACTCTAGTCACCCTCGACCTGCTGCAATATACCAATATCTTTGAGCATTAATTGATGAGCAGTTACCGAGCGATAACTGCTCTTCAGTCTTAACGCTTATACTGTTGCCATACCAGTTTCGACTTGGAAGTCAGCGGCTTTCCAGGCTGCGACTCCGCCACGTACCACAGAGACTTTCTGATAACCAGCATCGCGTAGCTGTTGAGCCGCTTGCACAGCCTCTTCATCGGTGTGGCTGTAGAGGTAAATATCGCGATCGTATTCCAAAGCGGCTTGCACCCGGCCAAGTAACTCAGCCATGGGCATAGAAATTGCCCCCATGATGTGGCTCTCGTTGAAGAGCGCGCGATCGCGAATATCGATAATGGTCAGTGCGGGCTCGCCCCAATCCAAACGCGACTTCAGATCATAAACGCGAGACATGTCCTGCATGGCCGCAGGTTTCGGAAAAATACCAAGTAATCGGTTAGCCATTTCAGATACCTAATAACTGAGTCTAAGTCTTCTAACTATCTGCAAGTTAACAAAACTTTGAATTACTTGCACAGCGATCCCGTTTTATGTTCTAAATCCATGACGCCTCTCAGGATCCCCCTAATTCTCACAGGCCGACTTCTCAGGTGAGTCTGCTCTAAGCGTTAGCGATTACACAGGGCCGTCATCATGATGAATACCGCCAGTCTGAGAGTGTATGCAATCTTGTAACGTTTTTGTTACATTATGGATATATCGATCAAACAAGGTCACTTAGACATGCGCTATTCAAATCGCTACCAAAACGGTGGAGACGAGGTTAAGGTCGCTGTGCTTGCCGACCAAATGCGAGCCGACAATCATGCTTCGTTATCTATGAGCAACTTATTCCTGGGCGTTTCGGCGGCTTTACTGGCGCTCAATTTCTTTTTGGTGCTGCGTTAATTGACCGAGCCTTGTTCAGTCGCGATTTACATAATTGTGCGCAGCGATTGGCAATGCCTAGTGCAAATATTCATAAGCTCTCTGCGATCGCGCTAACTCTCAATGGAGTCAGCTGGGTTGCAGGGAGTTTTGGTCTTTAAACAGGATTTTCAGTCGCCATAGGTGGCTTGAGCGCAATAGGTTGAGATCAGGGGTCTAATGCGGTCGCTGCCAGTCGGGCCAAGCAGTCAAGCGTTGCCTCGACGCGATTGCAGGCGACAAAAAGATGGTCGTGAAAGTAGGCTGACACCACATTAGTGCTGATGCCTTCTGTTGCTAGCGCTTGGGTAATGGCGGCTAACATGCCCACGGCAGCCAAGCTAGAGTGAACGGTCAGCGTGATCATGCGACAGGGATATTGATACGACAGTTGAGCTTGGGCCGCTTGAGCTTGAGGCACGATCAATGTCAACCCTTCTGCCTCGCGAAACTGACACACAGGTTCTAGATCGTCGGGAACATGCGATGTGGGCAGAGTCACAAACACGAAGGTATCGGGATGCAGCTCAGGTTGTAATGTGCTGAGCAAGACTGAGAGTTGCGTTTCGCCGACTGGAGCATCAGACATGTTGATGTTGGCGCTGAGGTAAACGGTCGGTCAATGCCTGGTAGCAGAGGACTCGATTTTCTCCCAATTTTTGGAATGATGGCATCACTGATCGGAACACTATCGCGAGTAGGGCGAGGCGAAAGCTGATGGGCTGAAAGTGGCTGTGGTTAGCCGCAGCCGGGAGTTGGCAGGTGTTTCAGTATCCGCGCACGTAAGTGCCGGAACAGATGAGGCGATCGCCACAATATTCTATGTAGCTGGACAAAACAAAATTCCCTCAAGGTGTCTGACCTTCAGGGAACTTTGGTGG
This sequence comes from Leptolyngbya iicbica LK, assembly GCF_004212215.1. Classification (NCBI taxonomy): domain Bacteria; kingdom Bacillati; phylum Cyanobacteriota; class Cyanophyceae; order Leptolyngbyales; family Leptolyngbyaceae; genus Leptolyngbya; species Leptolyngbya iicbica. The sequence goes on along the minus strand of NZ_QVFV01000001.1, from coordinate 1,536,543 downwards.
CAATCACTAACCGACCGTCGGTGTGAAACGATTAATACTTAGATAAATCAATGCCAGCTTCGCGAGCCATGGCACTGATACCTTTCTTCTCAAGCGTTTTGATCGCTTTCGTCGAGAGGCGAAGTTTTACATAACGATTGCCTTGGGGCCACCAAACTTTCTTGGACTGCAGATTGGCTTCTTGCAGGCGCTTGGTGCGACGGTGGGAGTGAGAAATTGCAAAGGCGTTGTTGGCCTTTTTGCCAGTGAGATCACAATGACGAGCCATCAGCTTCTCCAAAACGGTCAGTTTTATTCACAAATAATTATCATAGGCGAAATCCTTCGCCAACGGAAGTGCGATCGCGGCTTTGCGGCAATTCTCAGGATGGCTGAGTTGCTCTCCCCGATACCGCTCAGGTGAATCGGTTAGTTGTCCGACCCCGCACATTGCTGGCTGTTTGTGCGGCTCTTACTGTCCCTCTCTAGCAACGGCACACTTGATGTCAGTGGTTAGCATCTCACTGAAACCCTAAAAAATCTCCCTGGGGCTAAGTAGTGCCTACAGGGAGATCGGTTTGACGTTTATTCAGTCTGGCAACTGGGTTGAGAGGAGAGCAGCGGGATTACGAGCTGGTTTCCGCAAGAATGCGATCGCGCAACTCATCTGGCACTGGGTTCAGGTGGTCGTACTTCCAGTTAAAGGTGCCGACCCCCATGGAGAGCGATCGCAGTTCCAGAATCAGCTTTTGCATTTCCGCTTCGGGAATATAGGCAGAAACGACATCCCAACCTTGCCAGCCCGCCTTGCCCTCGTAGCCGAGAATTTGTCCTCGGTGGGTGCTGATCAGTTTCAACACATTAGAGGTAAAGCTGGTCGGCACCGAAATTTCCACGGCGTCCACAGGCTCTAGCAGCACGGGTTCGCACTTGGGCAAACCCTCTTGCATGGCGATGCGGGCCGCCTGTTTGAAGGCTTGGTCCGAGCTATCCACATTGTGATAGGAGCCATTAGTCAGGGTGACCGCGACATCGACCACCGGGAAGCCCAACGGCCCCTGGCTGAGATATTCCCGCACGCCCGTTTCTACGCTGGGAATGTATTGGCGGGGCACGACGCCACCGACAATTTTTTGGTCAAAACTGAAGCCAGCGCCGCGATCGAGCGGCTGAATGTCGAGATAGACATCGCCAAATTGCCCGTGGCCGCCGGTTTGGTGCTTATAGCGACCGCGAATTTCTTTGCCCGCTTTGCGAATCGTCTCTTTATAAGGCACGCGCGGCAGGTGCGTGGTCATGGGCAGGTTGTATTTGCGACGCAGGCGATCCAGCGTGATATTCAGGTGCACTTCGCCTTGGCCCCACAAAATCACCTCGTGGGTGTCGCCGTGCTGCTCCCATCGCAGGGATGGATCTTCTTCCATCAGTTTGGTGAGGGCATCGGTCAGCTTCACTTCGTCGCTGCGCTTTTCGGGGGTGATGGCGAGGGCATAGACGGGCGCCAGCACTTCAGCGGTCGGCAGTTCGACGCTGGGCTCGCCATGGGTGGTCAAAGTCGCTCCGGTCAGGGCGCTGTCGAGGCGAGCGATCGCCACAATATCCCCGGCTTGAGCCTGGGTGACGCTGTTTTGCTGCTGGCCCATGAGCTGATAAATGCCGCCCATGCGATCGCCGTTCAAACTATCACCATCGCTGAGGCTACCCTGCCAAAGTCGCACTAGCGACAGCTTGCCGCCCTGGGGGGTGTAGAAGGTTTTGAGGACTTGGGCCAACGTTTCGTCGCCGTCGGCTTCCAGCCCACGGTTCGCTGCGGTGGCGTTGGCTTCGGGCGCTTCTTTGACGAGGGCATCCCAGAGGGGACGGGTGCCGTAGTCATCGGACGCGATACCGAAAAAGACAGGCACAATCAGGTCAGCGCCCAAATCTTGCTTGAGGTCTTTAATAATTTCCTCTTGGGGGGGCTCGATTTCTTCTAACAGTTCTTCGAGCAGATGGTCATCAAAATCGGCCAAAGCTTCTAGCATTTCGTCGCGGGCGGCGTGCTCTTGCGCTTTCAACGTGGCTGGCAGGGGCACGGGATCAGCGGGTGCATTGGCGTGATAGTGGTAAGCCTGCTCGGTGATGAGGTCGATAAAGCCTACCAGCCTTTGGTCTTCGCGAATGGGATATTGCTGCGGCAAAATGGGCCGACTGGAAACCGTTTTTAGCGCTTCTAGCACTTCTTGAAACGGCGCGGTGGCCCGATCCATTTTGTTGATCCAGATCAGATGGGGAATTTCCCAACTGTCTAAAAACTGGAACAGAGGAGCCAGGGTCAATACCCGGCTTGGGTCTGCTTCACACACAATGATGGCGGCATCGGCACCGATCAAAGCGTTGTCCGTTTCCTGTTGTAGCTCGACGGAACCCGGACAATCTAAAAAATTAAAACGAACGCCGCCATACTCAGCGCTGGCGGCGTTTAATTCAACGGTCATGGTGCGATCTCGGGCTTCTGGTGTGGCGTCTCCCAGCGTGGTTCCCTCTTCAATTTTGCCTTTGCGGGTAATGGCTTTCCCGATGTACAGCAAACTTTCTAACAGGGTGGTCTTACCACTAGAGTAGGGGCCAACAATGGCAACATTGCGAGGCCCCGCTAATACTTTCTGGGTCATAATTACCCCTTCCATTGAGGTGAAACGGCTTCACCTAACCACCCGTAGCGCCTGGGAAGTTGGGTGAATCAATGACCAGTTAATCTACTGGCTTAGTTTCACATTAACGCTCTCATAAACGGTGGGATTCTCTTCCACAAAAAAATTCACTGAGCTAAGAAGCGTAAGCCGATATTGAGAAAAGTGAACGTTTTTGATGGGTGTTAACCAGACACTGAAGTCACAAAACTGACGAATTAAACCTAAAGAAAAAGCTGTTTTTCACGAAAGAATATAGCCAGCCGAATATTGAATAAATCCTTAGAGGATGTTTGATAAATCGCTCAGTCAGTAAAAAAGCTCACTCGCCATAAGCTGAAGATACGAACCATCAGCCCTTNNNAGGCATTCATCTACCTCGCTATGATTCGGATTATGGTGCGACGCTTAGCCTAATTTGATACCTCGGATGAATTCTCAAACATCCTCTTAAATTTGCTGTGCTTTGCATGCTCGTACTTTGGGGTATTGTCTTCTTTGTTCCCAAGTGTGCGGTTCTAGCAGATGACGGTAACCTCTCCAGCCGCGCGAGTTACGCCAAGGGTTGGGGGAAACTTTGGGGTAAGCGATCGCTGGCCCGCTGCCCCCCAAACCGCTCGGCAATGATGTCGTCGTAGGTATCGGCGATCGTCACCACGGAAAGAATGCAAGTCTGCAACTCAATGATTGACATCTCTTCGCCGCCGAGCACACTTTCTGAAAAGACCACCTGGCCCGCATCGTCCAGATGAAAAGCGCCAAAGCGCATCCGCCGATTTTCTGTCAGCAAGAACTGTAAGAGTTCGCACTCCAGCGTGCTGCCCACGGTGACGCAACTGGTGGCCCGCACGGTGGCCAGGTCGCCCGCTTCCCAGGGATGTACCTCCCACGGCAGCACCTCAATTTCGATCAGGGCCGAACCGTAGAGGATGTCGAACTTGGGGCGATCGCGATAAGTACGCAACGAGGCTTGAAAGAGATCGGAACCGCTCAGATAATCAGCGACTTTTTGATAGGTCAGCTGCTGCACTGAGTTGCTAAAGGGCGGAGCCATAAGGTGAAGGCCAAGGCTAAAGAAACAATACGAGCACCATTATCTGCTAGTGCTGCGATCGCTTGCTATCTCCCAAGACGTAGAGATGCAGTGACCCCAAGTTCTGAAGACGCACCGGGGACGCGGATGATAGCCTAACGATGCCTGACCGCCTGAGCAACTCTATACTCCCCAGTCCATATGAAAATTGCCTTCTTCAGCACTAAGCCCTACGACCAGATTTCATTCACGGCGGCGAATCAACATCACCCTCACGAACTGGTGTTTTTTGAGCCCCGGTTAGATCCGACGACCGTAGCCCTGGCGGAAGGCTTTCCGGTGGTGTGTGTCTTTATTAATGATGAGCTGAATGAGGAAACGTTGCGGGCGATCGCGAGTACCGGAACGAAAGCGATCGCCCTGCGCTGCGCGGGCTTCAACAACGTCGATCTGCAAGTGGCCGCTGAACTGGGGCTAGCCGTCGTCCGGGTGCCCGCGTACTCGCCCTATGCTGTCGCCGAACACGCCGTGGGCTTGATTCTCTCCCTCAACCGTAAGCTGTACCGTGCTTACAACCGCGTGCGCGATGACAACTTTGAACTAAACGGACTGCTCGGGTTCGACATTCACGGCAAAACGGTCGGTGTTGTCGGTACGGGCAAAATTGGCCTGTGCTTTGCCCAGATTATGAAAGGGTTTGGGGCCAAGCTGCTGGCCTACGACGTGTACGAAAATCCCGACTGCCTAGCCTTAGGCGCAACCTACGTGCCCCTCCACGACTTGCTGGCGCAGTCCGATATCATTTCACTGCACTGCCCGCTGCTGCCAGCGACGTATCACCTGATCAACGCGGAATCCTTACAGAGTGCTAAACCGGGGGCGATGCTGATCAACACCAGTCGCGGTGGCTTGGTCGACACGCGGGCGGTGATTGATGCGTTGAAAAGTGGTCAATTGGGCTATTTGGGCGCAGATGTCTATGAGGAAGAAGAAAAGCTGTTCTTTCAAGACCACTCCGATCGCGTCATCCAAGACGAGACCTTTCAACTGTTGCAGTCTTTTCCCAACGTGGTGATCACCGCTCACCAAGCGTTTTTTACCCGCGAGGCATTGGCAAATATTGCCGATACCACCCTGAGCAACATTGACGATATTGAAGCGGGCCGCGAGTGCATCAATCAGATCAAGCCGCAATCCTAAGCGCGATCGGGCGATCGCACTTAGGATTGCGCCAGGCCAAAGTGATTGGGGAGCACGGCAGCCAGGACGCTAGCCATTTCCCGTCAGTAGATAGCTCGCTCGACGGCCCCAACTGATTCATGCCTCATCCCCCAATGTCTCCGCTTCCCCGCTTCCCCGCTTCCCCGCTTCCCTGCTCCCCGACTCCCCAAGTCCATCAAAATCTTGAAATAAGCTAAAAATCCGTCTTCAAAATAAATAAATTCGTCACCAAAATTATCCGATTTAGGCTTCACAAATACAGGGAAAGAAAAATATTAGGAGACATTCATAGTGAATGCTTATGCTAAATCTTAATTCGGATAGATGCATCGCCGAGTTTGGTAAAAAGCATCACCAAAGACAAGCAGTCAAGCAATCATTTGTTTAGGAAAAATTAAGGTTTCACCAAACTGTTACCCTGATGGGACTGCGCGTGCCAGGGATGGCTTATGCGCTTGGTGCCTGTAGATTCAAAGAATGTTGCGGTCAAATGTAACGCTCATAACCACATTTTAAAATTACGGGTTTACGCTCGATCGCATGAGAGCTGCCCGCAAGCGATAACGTCGAAACTTCCCCTGATTGACGACTGAACAAACCGTTGGAGCTAAATAATATGGTCATTGCGTCTTCTCCTCAGACGAAGCCCCTTTCAGATGAACAATTGAGGAAAATGGATGCCTATTGGCGAGCCTGCCACTATCTCGCCGTGGGCATGATTTATCTCCGCGAAAATCCGCTGCTGAAAGAGCCTTTAAAGCCGGAGCATGTGAAGCACCGCTTGCTGGGGCACTGGGGCGCATCTCCTGCCCTCAGCTTCACCTACATCCACTGCAATCGGCTGATCAAGCAGTATGACCTCGACATGATCTTTATGGCTGGGCCAGGTCATGGGGCACCGGGAGTGCTGGGTCCCGTTTATTTGGAAGGTACCTACTCCGAGATTTATCCCGATAAGAGTCTGGATGAACGGGGGATGGAGAAGTTTTTCAAGCAGTTCTCCTTCCCGGGTCACATTGGCAGCCATGTCACCCCCGAGACGCCGGGCTCCATCCACGAAGGTGGCGAGTTGGGCTACAGCCTGTCTCACGCCTATGGCAGCATTTTGGACAATCCCGATCTCATCACCTGCTGCGTGGTGGGCGATGGCGAAGCCGAGACGGGACCGCTAGCGACGGCCTGGCATTCCAATAAGTTCATTAACCCGATTCGTGATGGGGCCGTGCTCCCTGTGCTGAACCTGAACGGTTACAAGATTGCCAACCCCACGATTTTGGCGCGGATTTCCCATGAAGAACTGGAAGCGCTATTCCGGGGTTACGGCTACACGCCTTACATCGTCGAGGGTAGTGATCCCGCTGAGATGCACCAAAAGATGGCCGCCACGATGGAGCTGTGCATCAACGAGATTCGCGGTATTCAGCAAGAGTGTCGCAACAGTGGGAATCCGGTGCGACCGCGCTGGCCCATGATTATCCTCCGCACGCCCAAAGGTTGGACGGGGCCACAAGAGGTCGATGGCCATAAAGTGGAAGGCTTTTGGCGGGCGCACCAGGTACCGATGGGGGGCATGCACAGCAACCCCGAGCACTTGCGTCGCCTCGAAGAGTGGATGAAGAGCTACCGTCCCGAAGAGCTGTTCGATGAGAACGGCACGTTGATCCCCGAGTTACAGGAATTGTCGCCAGTGGGGAATCGTCGCATGAGTGCGAACCCGCAGGCCAATGGCGGTTTGCTGCGCCGCGAACTGACGATGCCTGACTTCAAGCAGTATGCCATTGATATTCCTGAACCGGGCACGGTGGAATTTGAGAATACGAAGGTGCTGGGATTCTTGATGCGCGACATCATGCGCGACAATCCCAACAACTTCCGGCTGATGGGGCCGGACGAGACGGCCTCCAACCGACTGCAAGCGGTGTACGAAGTCACTAAGAAAGCCTGGATGGCGGACTTCTACGAAGAAGATTTGGACGGTTCGGAGCTATCGCCGGATGGGCGCGTGATGGAAATGCTGTCGGAACATACCCTGCAGGGCTGGCTGGAAGGCTATTTGCTCACGGGTCGCCACGGTCTCTTCCACACCTACGAGGCGTTTGCCCACGTTGTGGACTCTATGTTTAACCAGCACGCCAAGTGGCTGGATATTTGCAAGAACCATGTGCCCTGGCGGCGATCGGTCTCGTCTCTCAACATTCTGCTGTCGTCGCTGGTATGGCGGCAAGATCACAACGGCTTCAGCCACCAAGACCCCGGCTATGTGGATTTGGTGACGAACAAGAGTCCCGATGTGGTGCGGGTCTACTTCCCGCCCGATGCGAACTGTCTGCTCTCGGTGGCGGATCACTGTTTCCGCAGTGTGGACTACATCAACGTCATCGTGTCCGATAAGCAGAAGCACCTGCAGTTTTTGCCGATGGATAAGGCGGTGGAGCACTGTACCAAGGGCATCGGCATTTGGGACTGGGCCAGTAATGATGACTGCGGCACCGAGCCGGACATTCCTGATGTGGTGATGGCTTCCTGTGGCGATATTCCCACCATGGAGTCACTGGCGGCAACGGCGATTCTGCGGGAAGAGTTCCCCTACCTCAAGGTGCGGTTTGTCAACGTGGTGGACCTGTTCAAACTGGTGTCAGAAGGGGAGCATCCCCACGGTTTGAACGATTGGGATTTCAACTCCCTGTTCACCCCCGACAAGCCGGTGATTTTCAACTTCCACGGTTATCCCTGGTTGATTCATAAGTTGGTGTATCGGCGATCGCACCAAGAGCGCATTCATGTGCGGGGCTATAAGGAGGAAGGCAACATCAACACACCGCTGGAACTGGCGATTCGCAATCAGATCGATCGCTTCAACCTGGTGATTGATGTGATTGATCGCGTGCCCAAGCTCGGGTCCGCGGCCGCTCACGTCAAGGAGCGCATGAAGAACAAGATCATCGAGTGCCTCACCTACGCCTTTGAGGAAGGCAAGGATATCGATGAAGTCGTGAACTGGAAGTGGCCTTACAAGGGTGAAGACTTCTGCCAGTAAAGTTAGCAGCCTCACTCTAAATCCCTCTCCCAGTTTTGGGAGAGGGACTGTATTCGCCCCTCTTCTTTTACATAGGAGCAGACTACATGAGCACCGCAATTAAGACGATTCACGCGAGAGAAATTCTCGATTCCCGGGGGAATCCGACGGTGGAAGTGGATGTGACGCTGGCCGACGGCAGCCTGGGCCGGGCTGCTGTGCCGTCAGGTGCGTCTACGGGCATCCGCGAGGCTAACGAATTGCGGGATGGCGATAAGTCTCGCTATCTCGGCAAGGGCGTTTTGCAGGCGGTGGCGAATGTGAATGGCGCGATCGCCGCTGCCCTCACCGATATGGACGCCACCGATCTCGCGACCATCGATGGCAAAATGCTGCAGCTAGACGGCACGGAAAACAAATCGAAGTTTGGCGCGAATGCGATCTTGGGTGTGTCGATGGCGGTGGCTCGCGCGGCTGCATTATCCAAACAGCATCCCCTTTACGCCTACCTCAATCCAGACGCGACGTTGCTGCCCGTGCCCTGCTTCAACATCATCAATGGTGGGGCGCACGCCGACAGCACGGTGGATTTCCAAGAATTCATGATTTCCCCGGTGGGAGCCGCCACCTTTTCCGAAGCGCTGCGCATGGGGGCGGAGGTGTATCACGCCCTCAAGTCCACGTTGAAAAAGAAAGGCTACAGCACCGGGGTCGGTGATGAGGGCGGCTTTGCGCCGAACTTGAAGTCCAATGTGGAAGCGATCGAGGTGATTCTCGAAGGCATTGAAGCGGCGGGTCTGAAAGCCGGGGATCAGGTGGCGATTTCCCTCGACCCCGCCACCAGCGAACTGTACCAGGACGACGGCACCTATCTGTTCTACAAGTCGGATCAGAGCAAAAAGACCGCTGCCGAGATGGTCGATCTGTGGGAAAGCTGGCTCAATCAGTACCCCATCATTTCTTTGGAAGATGGCTTGGGCGAGCAAGATTGGGAGGGTTGGCAGTTGCTGACTCAGCGGTTGGGCGATCGCCTCCAACTGGTGGGCGACGATGCCTTTGTCACGAATCCGAAGATTATCCAGCAGGCGATCGCGGATGGGGTCGGCAACTCCACCCTGATCAAGGTGAACCAGATTGGCTCCATCACCGAAACCCTGGAAGCCATCAAGCTATCCCACGACAACGGCTACACCTGCATGGTCAGCCACCGCTCGGGCGAAACCCCCGACGACTTTATCGCCGATCTCGTCGTCGCCATGGAAACGGGGCAAATCAAGTCCGGGGCGCCCTGTCGCGGCGAGCGGTTGGCGAAGTACAACCAGCTGCTCCGCATTGAGGAAGCCTTGGGGGACCAAGCCCGTTACGCCGGACTTGCGGCATTTAAAGGCAAGCAGTTGGTCGCTTAACGTAATGCAGCTGATCGTCTGATGACTGGGGCCGTCTGGTTGAGCAAGGCGGCCTTTTTCAGAGGAGAGGCGATCGCCGCGAGTCCTCGCTGTCTTGTTGGATAGCCATACTGGCTGTCTGCGATCGCTGGACGGCTCCTGTTTACTGAATCGTGAGGGCGACAGGCTGGAAGCCTACCCGATAGGTACATAAAAAGCTCAGCACTTGACGGGAGCTGACCATCACGGACAAAAGCCGCCAAAATAATCGCTCAGCGTCATAAATTTGGCTCCACGTCCCTTGGCGATCCCCACAGAACGATTGAGCCCGGCTACCAGCTGTGCTTCCGCCTCGCTCAATCGCCCCAGTGGCGGCCATTGCCCATCGTGGAACACCATAATCTTGCCCCGACTGTTGAGCACCACCCGCGCAATTTCCCCCGCTGAGGAATTGTTGTCGGTGGAAATTTCGTTGAACATGGCGATGCACATGCCGTAGTCATGGGCAATATCCACGACCTCCTGGTCATATTTCCCATAGGGTGGGCGAAACCAGCGAATCCGCACCTCGGGAAAGTACCAGTGCAAGAGTGACAGACTTTGGGCGATTTCGGCCTCTTTTTGCTCGCGGGTCAGGGTCAAAAAATTGGGATGAGTGTGGGAATGCAGGGCGAGTTCGTGCCCCTCGGCGACAATGCGCTGCACCACATCCGGTAAACGGCTAACGTTGCTGCCCAGCACGAAAAAAGTGGCCTTGATGTCATGCCGCTGCAACACATCTAAAATTTGCACCGTCGCCTCGGCGCTCGGACCATCATCAAAGGTGAGAAAAACTTCGGGAGAGCTGTCGCCGAGCCACTGATTAATCAGGTCAATGTTGATGTCGGTGCCGTTGAACACCGGCGGTTGTGCTCTGATCGGCACTTGTGGAAAGCGGGGCTGGAGCATGGCCGCAAACTCATGGGCAGCCGCACTGAGGGGAAACGCAAGTTGCGGCACCATTTGGCTAGCGGCCACGAAACGCTGGACGCAGTTGCCGAGAAAGAAACAGATGACGACGATCGCGGTCAGCCCAATCAGTTTTCTCAAGGGTGTTCTCTCCCCATGCCATGTATTGTCTCGGCGCGGTGATGAGCCGTTCTCGCCGCGCCGCGCCACCGTCCGCTCGGTTGAATTATGCCGCAAATTGCTCTTGCTCCAACGGCTGTTAGTCGAATGAGCGCCATCTGTTGATCTGTAGGGGCGATCGCCCTGTAAACCTTCGCTGCGACCGCTTGACAAAGGCTGGTCGTCCCGCTTAATTTAAGCCACACTCTCGCAAACATGTGGGAATCAGCCTCTTTGCGAGGCCACGCGGTGTCCAGGGTGTTTACATTGCAGAGGGTTTACAAAATCGCTCACGTGGTCGCATTGACCTTCTAAAATCATGAGACGACAATAGCCGCTTGAGCGTCGAAGAGCGGCGATCGCGCGATCTAAAATTTTCCTGCTATCCCTGGTTAATTCTGATGTTTAAGGCTTTTGCTAAAGCTGACTATCTTATTCGCGAAACGTTGTTAGGGTTGCGCCGTGGCGGCTGGATGAACTGGGCTGCCATTAGCACCATGACCGTGCTGCTATTTCTCTTTGGCATTAGCCTGCAGGCCAGTTGGCAGCTCGAAGGGTTGCTCAATCAATTTGGCAGTCAGCTCGAAGTCTCGGTTTATCTTGACAGTGGCGTGCCCGCCGACTCGCTGCAAGATGCGGTGGCGGCCTTGCCCACGGTCACCAATGTCGAGCCCATCTCCAAAGAAGTGGCTTGGGAACAGCTAGTGGCTGACTTGGGCATCTCGGACATTGCCGGGGCGACGGAGCAGCTTAAGGGCAATCCCCTGGTGGATGCGCTGAGGGTCAAGGCAAATCGCTCGGAAGATGTGCCCCAACTGGCAGCGCAGCTCCAAACCATTCAGGGCGTCAGTGATGTGCTGTATATCGATGAAGCGGTGCAGCGCATCGAACAGCTCAATCAAGGTCTACGCTGGTCGAGCTTTTTTGTGATTGGCATTTTGAGTTTGACCGCGATCGCCGTCATCACCACCACCATTCGCCTCATTGTGATGGCCCGTCGTCAAGAAATTGAAGTCATGCAGCTAGTCGGTGCAACCAATGCCTGGATTTACTTACCCTTCATTCTCCAAGGAGCCTTCTTTGGCCTCGTCGGGGCGGGCGTGGCTTGGGGACTCCTCGCGGGCATTCACCAGTTTCTGTTTGAGCTGGTGAACCAGCAGCCCGACTTTATCAAATTTGTGGTCAATGGGCTCCAACTCACTCCTCAGCAAACCATCCTGCTGCCGACTTCTCTGCTGAGCTTAGGCTGCATTATCGGCCTGCTAGGCAGTCTGGTGGCTGTGCGTAAGTATGCTCTGCGATAACCCGCGTGAAGCACAGAAGATATGAGCCATTGACTTTCGTTTAAGCCATCACCGCTAACTCTGATACACAAGGGAGCTGCTTGCCAAATGCCTCCGAAATCGTGGGGTTGGGCACTGCCTAACCCGTACAGAGCTTTGGCTGTTCTGGGGCGGTGATTTCAGCCCACAGCGCTTGCCTGCCACATTGCAAGTTGTGTAAATTTAGCGCCCTGCTCCCTCTCAAGACTGAAGCGACTCACAACGCCTGCGGTTAAGAGCGCTCTTCGGTTTCCTCTTCGATGTAAGTGGTCTCTTCCACATCGGTTGTGTTCAACTCGTCTTTGACGATCCGCAAAGTTTTGCCCAAGGCTTGGCCCAGTTCGGGAATCTTTTTGGGGCCAAAGATGAGTAGCCCGACTCCGAGAACTAAAATCACTTCCGTCCAGCCGATATTAAACATGGGGTGCTACTCCACTGGGTGTCATCACTAGTAAGAAATTGTAGGGTAGTCGGACCAACGACAGCGGAAATCCGGCGTACAGGAAGGCCGACTACAAACTCACACTTGAGCGGTCGCAGGTTCAAAGCGGATATTGGCTTGACGCAGACGGTTCATGGCTTCACCGAGGCGATCGCAATCCGCAATCAAACTCACCCGGAAGTAGCCCTCGCCGCCGCTCCCAAAAGCATTCCCCGGCGTGAAGACCACGCCCGTTTGCTCCATCACTGAGAGGGCAAAGTCGGTGGAAGAAATGCCGGGCGGACAAGCCACCCACAGATACATCGTGGCGCGGGTTTTGGCCACTTCCCAACCGAGGGATGCAAATTCTTTGATCAGAAAATCGCGGCGAGTGCGATAGCGGATTTGGACCTCGTCTAAATACTTATCGGGCAGTTGCAGGGCGGTTTCAGCCGCTTTTTGCAGGGCCGAAAAGATGCCGTAGTCGAGATTGGTTTTCAGGGTGCGGAGTCCTTGAATAATGTGGCGGTTGCCGACGACAAAGCCCACGCGCCAACCCGCCATGTTGTAAGTCTTTGAAAGGGTGTGAAACTCGACGCCGATCTCTTTGGCCCCGGGAATTTCTAGCAGGCTGGTGGGCTGATAGTTGTCAAAGGCGAGTTCGGCGTAGCAGAGATCATGCACCAGCATGATTTCGTAGTGTCGGGCAAACGCGACAATCTCTTCAAAAAACTCACGGGGAGCCGTTGCCGCTGTGGGGTTGTTGGGATAGTTGAACAAGAGCACTTTGGCGCGGCGAGCCACGTCTTCGGGAATCGCGGAAACGTCAATCAGCCAGTCGTTTTTGACCGTCAAGGGCAGATCGTAAATCTGGCCGTTGGCGATCGCCGGGCCGCGAAAATGCGCCGGATAGGCGGGAGTGGGCACCAGCACCGTGTCGCCAGGGTTGATGTAAGCCATCGCCAAATGGGCCAGCCCTTCTTTCGAGCCCAGCAGCGGCAGCGCCTCTCCATTCGAATCGAGACTGACGCCATAGCGCCGGTGATACCAGCGGGTAATGGCTTCGCGAAAGCTGCCCGTGCCTTCAAACGGGGGATAGCCGTGGTTGGCACTGTCTTGAATCGCTGCGTGAGCGGCATCGACCACCGGCTGAGGAGTGGGGCCATCGGGGTTGCCCATGCCCAAATCAATCAGGTCAAGGCCCCGCTCTCTTGCGCTGGCCTTCAGTTCATCTAACCGCGCAAACACATAGGGGGGCAAACGCCGCACCCGCTCTGCTGGTTGCAGCCAATCCAGATTCATGCCTGCGATCCTCTCGTAAATATCGGAGCGCGTAGTGGCGCTCACTGTGCAAAAGTCTTTAGGTTTTCTAGCTTACAACCCGAAGGGCACCCCATTTTGGTCTCACGAATTTCTCTCGTAGGCTCAATATTTGCCCGCGACGACAAAGCCGTTGGGCCATTGGGGATGCCCTCACAGGGGAGGTGTTATCGCGATCGCGTCGCTGACTTCCGGGTTGGCGTTGCCGCCGCAGTGGAAGCTGGCGATTTTTTCAGTTTCATCTCTTCGGCAGTGGTGGTAACTAATGCCCCCATCAGAGCCTCTGGGGTTACATTAAACGGCAAGTGGTGAATGTCGGACTGGGGGCGACAGGTGATTTCGGCGGCGCGTTGCAAATCGCTCACCCGCACCTCGCCCATCCCCATATCGGCCAGGGTTTGGGGCAAGCCGATCGCCTGATAAAACTGCATGAGTTGTTGACGCGACGTGTAGGCCAGGGAAGATTGCTGGGCAATTTCTTCCAGCCGCAGCTGCACGAGAATGCCGTAAGCGACTTTTTCGCCATGCAGGATGCCGTGGCTTTCGGGCAAATGAGTCAAGCCATTGTGAACGGCGTGGGCTGCCACTGTGCGACATTGCGCCCCGCCGAGACCGCCCATCACTCCGGCGAGCAACACGCAGGCATCCACGACTTCTCGCCACTCGGCGCCACCGGGCTCGGCCAACGCGGCGGGCGTTTTTTGCAACAGCAGGTCTCGCAATACTCGCGCCTGCTGTACGGCGGCAATGATCAGCGTCTGGTCCGAGTTACCGCTGCTGACGGAGCCTTCGTACCACTTGGCGAGAGCGTCACCAATTCCCGCAACCAGGGTGCGCTGGGGGGCGGTGGCGATCAGGTCATAATCCAAAATCAAGAGGTCGGGACACCGGGCCAAGGCCACATCGTAGAGAAAGGCTCCTTCCTCTGAATAGACGTTGGACAGGGCCGTCCAAGCGGCACAAGTCGCCGCCGAGGTGGGAATCGTCACCACGGGTAACTGCGCTTGATGGGCCACCAGCTTTGCGGTGTCCAGGGCTTTGCCACCGCCGACCCCGATGATGAGATCGGCGTTATGGGCTGCGATCGCCGCTGCTAATTTCGCCAAAGTTACTTCGCTACAGTCCGCGCCGTAGGTTGCGGTCGCGGTCGCGAGGTCTTGTAAGGCGGGGGTAAGCCAAGGGTCAGCGGTGGCGAGCGATCGCTCCCCCCCAATCACGAGCGGACGACTGCCGAGGGTGGCGATCGCTCCCCCCATCGTCGGCAAAATACCAGGGCCACGGCTCACTTGAGCCGGAGCAATCATCAACGGCGGCAAAGTAGTTGGGTTCATAGGGTTTGCGTACAGTAAACGTGTCGTTAAGCGTTGTCGTTAGCCAGCTCTGAGTGGGCTTGAGCCAGCGTGTCAAAAGCCTCGTCAAAAATCTGAATATCCAAAGCGGGGTCAGCATTGGGCTCACGAATTGGCTGCGCTTGACCCAAGTAAACCAAGTTGGAGACGCCCCCAGGCTCGTGGATGATCGAGCGGGCGCGAATGGTGGGAGCTACCCCCATGCTTCCCAAGCGACTGGGCTTTAACAGATTAGCGGCGGCCTGTTGCAGCGTTGCTTCTAGTTCCGTGGGGGTAATGGTGTCGGGCACTTTGATGACAATTTGGGCCGCGCCAGAGTCATACACTGTTTTGTAGGGCACGGAACCCGGCACCACGGTGGGCGTAAAGGGTTCAAAACTCAACCCCAACATGCCCCCGGTCAACACTCCCATAAAGCTGGTGATCCCCACGAGGCGAAACCGGAATCCCCAGCCCAAGACAAAGGCTAGTAAGGTGATGCCAGCCATGGTGAGGGTGGCAATCCCAAAATATTTAGTGGCTTCTAAAAACTCGGCGGGAGTGGGCATGATGATCTCAAAGGGTAGGGTAAACCCGAGGCACAACAAGGAACACAGTCATGCTAGCGACAGCTGACATCGAGGCATCTAGCCGTGCTAGCTCAGTTTAAAAAATACGAATCTTGATCCTAACAGCTTCGTTTCAGCTTTATGAGGACATCCTCCAAGACTTTTAAGGATGAGCCGCTCGCGGCTGAGGGAGGCTAGGCAAATTCTGCGCAAAATTGACCGGGCGGAGCGGACAATCGAGAGTATCATGTGCCCAGCCGATAGAAATTTCGGTTAGTGTGGATGATTGATTTTTGACTTGGAAGGAGACCTTCATGCTGACAGTTCGCCGCCGTCTTGGAGTGATTTCAGCCAGTGCCGCGATCGCTTTGCTGGCGGCTGGTTGTGGTGAGTCCAAAGTGTCGCAGTGCAATCGCCTCGCCGAAATCGTCAATAAAGCTCAAGGCTTTATGCCCGCCTTTGAGAGCAACATTCAAACCTTTAGTGCTAATGCTGCGCAGGTCAAAAGTTTGGACGATATTAAAGCGGCTGCCGACCAGTATGTGCAAGCCGTGGATGGCGTCGTCAGCGACTTAGACGCGCTGGGCACAGAACTGGAGAACACTGATCTCAGCGACGAACAACTCATTAGCTATCGCGATCGCTACATCGAGATGGTGCAGGGCTTTAGCGCTGCGCTAACCCAGGCCAGCTCGGCCATGAGCGTGGTGCAAGAGGTGGAAACCGAGGCCGATCTGCCCGCCAAAATTGAAGAGTCCCAGCAGCAAACGGTGCAGGCTGTTCAGCAGATTCAAGAATTGTCGGTAGAAGAATCGACCATCATCAATGAGGTCAACACCTACTGCGGAGCCGAAGGGTCGGAACCGGCGCCCGCCGCTCCGGAAGGTGAAACTGCTCCCGAGGGCGAAGCTGCCCCTGAGGGTGAGCCCGCTCCCGAAGGTGGCGAGTAAGCAACCGCCAGACTGAGTGTTTGAAAATTAGGGCTGAAATCAGTTGGCACAGCTGTCTCGGCTGTCCAGTCAAGCATCGTCATGATTTGGTCACCATGTGATTTCCTTCAGATCTTGATCCCTTAGTCGTTAGAGGTTGCGGGAACAACGATGACCGTGTTGGTAAATCTGGCCTATTTGTTGCAGCGACCCACGGGGACCACGAACTACGCCCTCAATTTGTTGCCTTATTTGGCGGAGTTGCAGCCTCACTATCTGGCGACGGCAGCCAGTGGCTTGACCGACTATCATCCCGTGCCCGATCGCATGACGGCTGAATACGGGATGCGGGGACATCTACGGCGGCTGCTGTGGACGCAGTTTCGTTTGCCAGCGATTTATCGGCAACTGGCGACGCGATCGCCCTCATCACCACCCCTCCTCTTTTCCCCGATTACGGAAGCGCCCTTGTTCAGCCGCTGCCGTTCCGTCGTGATGGTACACGATTTGATCCCGCTGCGGTTTTCGGTGTCCCGGGCGCAAACCTGGCTGCATCGATATTATGTGCCGCAAGTGTTGCGGGCGGCAGAGCACATCCTCTGCAATTCTGAGGCGACTGCGCGGGATTTAACGCAGTTTTATGGCGTGAGTTCCTCAAAAATTACGTCGATTTTGTTGGCCCACGACGCCCAGCACTTTCAGCCCTTGGGGCTGGAGCGGCGCAACTATTTTTTGCTACTGGGTCGGCAAGCGCCATACAAGAATGGCGCGATCGCTCTCCAAGCATTCGCTCAACTGACCAATGCTCGGGACTATGAGCTGTGGATTGCTGGGCCGGATGATCCCCGCTATACCCCCGATCTCAAACGGCAAGCCGACGAGTTGGGCATCACCGCCCAGGTCAAATTTCTGAATTATGTTTCCTACGACCAGTTGCCTGGTTTGCTCAATCAAGCCTTGGCGCTGATTTTCCCCAGCCTGTGGGAAGGGTTTGGGCTGCCGGTACTGGAGGCGATGGCCTGCGGCACCCCGGTGATTGCCTCCGATCGCGCCTCTATCCCTGAAGTCACGGGAGATGCGGCGCTGCTAGTGAATCCGACCGATGCGGGGGCGATCGCCCACCACATGCACTGCTTGACCCGAGAACCTGATCTAGTCAGGCAGTTGGGTCAGGCGGGGTGCGATCGGGCGGCGCAATTCAGTTGGCAACGGACGGGAGAAGCTACGGTGGCCGTCTTACAGCGTTTTCTCTAATACCCACCCAGGCAACAGAACCGGATGACTCTACGCGAGGATCGACTGGCACAAACTGCGAAAATGGTCGCCGCGCACCTCAAAGTTGGGATATTGATCGAAGCTGGCGCAGGCGGGGGAGAGCAGCACGGTTTTGATGGAGAGTTGAGGGGCGAGTTCGGTGCTGCGGTGGACGGCTCGTTCCATCGTTTCCACGATTTCGTAGGCGGCAAAGCCTGCCTGATCGAGTTTTGCGGCAAACTGTGGGGCAGCGCTGCCGATTAAGAGCACGCGGGCGGCTTTAGCCTGAATTTCGTCGAGCCATTCGCGATCGTCGCCGTCTTTGGCTTCGCCGCCTGCGATGAGGATAGCCGGGGGAGCGATCGCCCGTAGTCCCACCGCCGCCGCGTCGTAGTTGGTGGCTTTGCTGTCGTTGATAAAGTCGATGCCCTGCCAGGTGGCGACCCGCTCTAACCGATGGGGCACCCCAGGAAACGTGTTAACGCCGTGGGCGATCGCCGCTGCATCGAGTCCCGCTAGGTGAGCAGCAGCAACGGCGAGGAGCAAATTTTGCTGGTTGTGCGTGCCCACCATATGCAGCGCATCGGCGGCCACGATCGCCTGTCCATCTACCTTGACCCAGCCGTCTTCAATATAAGCAAAGGGGATCAGGGGGGCGATTGCCTCGCGCCCTTGGGTGCTCGTCCAGTAGGGCTGAGGGAACAAGTCGACGGCCTGGGTGCGCAGGTAGGGATCGTCGCCATTCAGCACGACTAGCTCTGCCTGATGGGACAGCTTGGCTTTAATGCGGAAATAGTTTTCGAGGGTGTGATGACGCGCCAGATGGTCGGGGGTAAATGTCGTCCACAGGCTGATTTGGGGAGCCAGAGTCGCCGCCGCCTCGATTTGGTAACTACTCAGTTCAGCGACGACCCAATCTGGCGGAGTGGGTTGCAGGGCGATTTCGCCAATCGCCTCGCCGATATTGCCGCAGGCCGGGGCGTTGAGTCCGGCCGCTTGAAAAATTGCCGCCGTGAGCGCCGTGACGGTGGTTTTGCCATTGGTGCCGGTAATGCCCACCCAAGGGCGATCGCTCAGGTTGCGCCAGGCTAACTCCGCCTCGCCGATGACTTCTTTGCCTTGCTCGCGAGCCGTGACCAGGGCGGGCAGATCCCAGGGCACACCGGGACTCACCACAATTAGGGATGCCTCATCCGCCGCCGTAAAGCTGTGGCCGAGCCGGACGATCACGCCTTCGGACTCTAACGTTGATACGGCTTCGGCTAGTAGGGGGGTGGTGTTGCGATCGCTCAACACGACTTGCCAACCCTGTTGTGCCAGCAGTCGCGCCGCCGCGATGCCCGATTTGCCCAACCCAATCACATGTGCCTGTTTGTCCATAACCTGGTAGCTACGCCACCCCAAACGTAGAAGTCACTCTGCCGCCGCCCCGGTTTGCGTTTCTAGCTGCGGCTCTTAGCGCCCGTTGATGCCCCAAACTACCCTTTCACCACGGCCCCAAAGTCGGCCAGCACGCGGGCGTGGTTGCGAAGGAGCCCCAAGAGATTCAATCGATTTTGCTGGATGGCGGGATCTTTGTCCATCACCATGACGCTGTCTGGCCCGTCAAAAAAGCGGCTGACCACGGGCGCGGCATTTTCCAGGCCCGCAATCAATTGCTGATAGTCGCGATCTCGCTGGGCGGTTTGGGTTTGGGGCAAGAGCGTTTGCAGCACGTCGTAAAAGGCTCGTTCCGAATCTTGTTGAAAGCGGCCCGGCTCGACTACCTGCGCGGGATCGAGGGTGGTCGTGTCTAGCTCCCCCTGAGCCGCTAGCCGGGCCGCCCGATTCACCGTTTCGTAAATTTTGGCGAGGGTGCCGTCCTGGCGAATGGATTGGAGATAAGTGGCGCGATCGCGCACGTCGAGTAAATCTGTCAGCGCCCGCTGGGTATAGGTCGGGTCGTTTTCACCCAGCACCGCATTGACCAAGTCGTAGTCGATCCCCAGATCGTCTTGCAGCAAGGTCTGCACCCGCTGGAGGAAAAAGTCCTGGAGCTGCGATCGCAGCGGTTCAGCTTGATCCACCGTCAGATCAGGATTGTCGACAAAGGTGCTGACAATTTGATCCAGCAGCTCGTGCAAATTGATGTCGAGGTTGGCGTCCCAGGTGACGGTGACGATCGCATTCGCCGCCCGTCGCAGCGCAAAGGGATCCGACGACCCGGTAGGTAACATGCCCAGGCTAAAGATGCTGACCAGGGTATCCAGGCGATCTGCCAGGCCCAGGGCTTGCCCAATCAGGGTTTGAGGTAGCTGATCATGTGCGCCCCGAGGCAAATAATGCTCGGCAATGGCGATCGCGACGGGCTCGGCTTCCCCACTATGACGCGCATATTTTTCCCCCATCACTCCCTGCAACTCGGGAAACTCACCCACCATTTGGGTGACCAAATCCGCTTTGCAGAGGTGGGCGGCGCGATGCAGGTGCAGCCGCTCGGTTTCGCCCAGATTCAACTGGTCGGCAATCAGGGTCGCGATCGCTTCGATGCGATCAACCTTCGCCCCCATCGAGCCCAGTCGCTCTTCAAAGGTGACGGTGTCGAGCTTGGTGACAAAGGTATCGAGAGAAACGGCGCGATCGGCGTCAAAGAAAAACTTGCCGTCGGAGAGCCGCGCTCGAATCACCCGGCCATTCCCCTCCGCAATCAGTTGCGACTTTTGGGGATCACCGTTGGAAATGGTGATGAAGTACGGCAGCAATTGATCCGCCGTCCCCGGTTGGAGGACGGGAAAATAGCGCTGGTGGCTCTCCATTTCCATGATAGCGACTTCGGACGGCAGTTCTAAAAACTCCGGCTCAAACTCGCCGACCACTGCGGTCGGCCATTCCACCAGGTTGGCAACTTCGCTCAGCAGGTCGCCATCAATGCGAGCCGTGCCGTTGACTCCGGCGGCGGCGGTTTCGACGGCGGCTTTGATCTGAGTTTGGCGATGGTCGACATCAACTTCTACGTAGGCATCGCGGAGGGCGGTGACGTAATCCTGCGCCTGTTTCAAAGTGATGGGGGCGGGATGCAAGACTCGGTGAGCTTGGGTAATGCGATCGCTCTCGCATTTCTCTGAGCCATTTTCCAGCGTTAGGGGAATCAAGGCGTCGTCGAGCAGCGTCACCAGCCAGCGAATCGGGCGCGGAAACTTGAAATCGCCATCGCCCCAGCGCATAAAGCGTTTGCCTTCTAAGCCCAAAATCCACTGCGGCACCCACTCTTGCAGCAGTTCGGTGGCTGGACGACCGGGAATCTGATGCTGCACAAAGACGAACTCGCCTTTGTCCGTCTCGCGAATTTCCAAATCATCCACGCTGACATTTTTGGATCGCGCAAAGCCCTCGGCGGCTTTTGTCGGTTTGCCATCTTTGAAGGCGGCTTTGGCGGGTGGCCCTTTGGCCTCCTCTTCGCGATCGGGCTGTTTTTCCGGCAAGTCTATTAACAGGAGTGCGAGACGGCGCGGCGTGCCATAGTAGCGAATCTCGCCTGGGGTCAAAAAAGCTTCCTCCAGTTCGGCGGGAATGCGATCGCGCCACTGGGCGAGGGCTTCTTCCACAAAACTTGCGGGCAGTTCTTCGGTCCCAACTTCTAATAAAAACGTTGCCATAACTCTCGTTGTCTTCCTGCCGTGGGCCGCCATTCAGGCACTGAGAAATGGGCCAGTGTTTGGACTTCCGTCAGCTGACTGTTGCCAGACTTGACCCAAACCAGTTGCGATCACTGCTGGTGCATGACGGAGTCCGTTCCAGCACATCACTGCGGGGAATCTGTGACCCGAGCAGTGACGGCAGACAGCCCATTCTCACAAACCTCAATAGTGTATCGCGAGGGCGAACCGTCCCCTACTCCAAGCGGCCAATCAAATAGTAAGTGCGCATCCGCCCCTTGCCTTTGATCTCAATTTCTTGAGCGGGGGTAAAGCGAAAGCGATCGCGGAGCCGTTCATAGGTGGCTTCCGTGACTTGAATCTTGCCGGGCTGGCCTTGTGATTCCATCCGACTGGCGACGTTGACGGTGTCGCCCCAGAGGTCATAGCTAAACTTCTTAATCCCAATCACTCCGGCTACCACGGTGCCGGTATTGATACCAATCCGCAGCTGTAATGGGATTCCCGATACCGGCTTAAACTGGCGAATCGCTGTCTGCATCGCCAGGGCCATTTCGGCCACGGCCCCAGCATGATCGGCACAGGGCACGGGCACTCCCCCCACCGCCATGTAGGCATCGCCAATCGTTTTGACCTTTTCTAAACGATAGTCTTCTGCCAGGTGGTCAAAGGCTGAGAAGATTTGATTCAGGAGATTGACGAGCCCTAGGGGACTGTATTGCGCGGCCAACGGGGTGAAGCTGACAATATCGGCAAATAGGACGGTCGCCTCGTCAAACCGCTCTGCCAATGAGCCTTGAAACTGCTTGAGTTGGTTGACCACTGCTTCCGGCAAAATATTGAGTAACAGCTGCTCGGATTTTTGTTGCTCTTGTCTCAGCGCGCTTTCCACTTCGTGACGTTCGCGGATTTCCCGCTGTAGTTGCACATTTTGTGCTTTCAGCTTGAGCGCCTGCTGGTGCAGCGTTTTTTGCAAGTTAGCTAACAGGGGTGAATAGCCGCGCTGTGCCATGATCTGTCGCATCTGGTGGGTGCGGTCAGATGGCTGGGTGAGTGAGAGATGTCGCTGTACCCGAGCGACAACTTCCTCAGGCCAATAGGGTAAGGGGATGAAATCAACCCCACCGACGGCAAAGGCCCGTAAGCGATCAACTTTCTGTTCCCCAGGGCCGATGAAGATTACCGGAATGTGGGCGGTCTGGGGGCGCTCATGTAATTGCTGACAAAAGTCATAGCCCTCGTGCTGGCCTGACGGCACTGTCAAGAGCACCAGATGGGGTAGCTGAGTCGTCAGCATGGGCCAAGCATCGGCGATCGCGTTAGCCTGATGTACGGTGGCTCCCAAATTTTCCAGACCTGACAACAACGCCGAAGACTGATTACCCAACGCATCAATGAGTAAAAGGCGGTAACCAGATTCTGCCGAGACAGGGTTCATAAAGTTGCTGGGGTGAGCGACCAAGAGATTGGCAGTAGGCAGTTTTGGTCAGCCAAGTAGCGCGTCCATACTGGACTGAATCAGCAGTCGCGGCTGAGGCTAAGCTCGGGGTCTGCCTTCAGTATGCCCAGCTTAACTCCGAGACCTGAGCGTCGGTTTTTGAGGGCACTCGCCCAGCGCAGCGACACCCGAACCGCTCATCGATACTGATGTTTTACGGTCGTCCCTGCCAGGATTCCGGGAAGTGGGTACAAATTGCAAGCCAACCAAACATCACTGACGATTGCTCAAGTGTGGCTTGAATTCACGTTCACGCTGGTCAGCGTACGCACTTTCCCTAGATGCTTTCATCCAGGGTTTCAATCAAGAGATCGACCTGTTCCTGGCGGGCTTGCAAAAAGCTTTCGCACTGTTGCAACTGCTGCACCGCGAGCTCAAATTCCTCGAAGACGGCAGCAAGGGGCAATTCGCCTTGTTCGAGCCGGGTCACAGTGGCTTCAATTTTGGTGACGGTCTCTTCGTAAGACCAGTTTTTGGGCAATTTGGCAGATTTGGTCATGGCTTTCGATGAAATTGCGAATTGAAGTTGATGGAGGTGGGAGGGGGAGCCGCTTTCGGAGTGGCAAAGGAGCAACCACAGCGATCAAAAATGATGTCAAGTTATGGCCTTAGGATGAGCGATCCTTGACTTCTACGGTGAGGGTGCCTCGGGCTAATTGCACCTGTAACTGATCGCCCACCGTGACTTGGTCGGCATGATCGATGACGCGATCGCCCTCTGCTCTCACGACGGCATACCCTCGTTTCAGCACTGATTCTGGATCAAGGGTCTGCAAGGTTTGGGCCAAATATTGACACTGTTGCCGCGCCGCTTGCAAGCGATATTGCACGAGCTGTCGTAACTGTTGTTGGTGCCAGGCGAGGCGCTGACGCTCTTGGTCGAGTTGGCGATCGAGCCGCAGCTGCTCTAGCCGACGGCGTAAGTCAGCCACCTGTTCGTAATGCATTTGCACCGCTGATTGCAGGGCTTCTTTTACCGTCTGACGGCGAGCTGCGTGATCGGCCCACAGGTCTGCAATATGGGGTACGGCGCACTCAGCGGCAGCCGTCGGGGTATGGGCACAAACATCCGCCGCCAGATCCGCCAGGGTTTCGTCGCGTTCATGACCAATGCCCGTCACGACTGGAATCGGACTGGTCGCGATCGCCCGCACCACTTGCTCGTCATCGAAGGCGTCTAAATCTTCTCGCGCTCCGCCGCCCCGCGCCACAATCAACAGCTCGGCCTGAGCGGTTCTACTGGCTCGCTCAATGGCTTGGGCAATTGACTTGGGCGCCTGAACCCCCTGCACGATCGCAGGCGACAGCACCACCTGCATCCCCGGTTGCCGCTGTTGTAAGGTGCGCTGAATGTCGCCCCAGGCCGCGGCTTGGGGGGAAGTAACGACGGCCAAGCGTTGAGGATAATCCGGCAAAGGCCGTTTCAGGTCCTCATCAAAGAGCCCTTCGGCGGTGAGCCGTTCTTGCAGTTGGCGGCGCTTCAACGCTTGCAGACCGGCCCCAGCGGGCAACAGTTGCAGCGTACTGAGCTGATACTGACCCCGGGCAGGATAGACGCGGATTTGTCCCAGCAAGAGGACTTGTTCGCCAGCGGCTGGCAGGGTTACGAGCTTTGACCGCTGCGATCGCCACACCACCGCCTGAATGGCCGCCGTCGCCTCAGTGTCTTGCAGCGTGAAGAAGATGTGCCCGCCGCGATCGCTGGCACTCGAGACCTCACCCATCACCCAGACTCGGTTGAGCTGCGGGTCTTGTTCGAGCAGCGCTTGGATATAGTCGGTGACCCCCGCCACACTCAGAGCGGTATCGGGAACGGCAACAGGAATTCGTGACATTTGAGGGGGAACTATGGGAGGGCGATCAGGTGGGTCAGGGGACAAACATAACGCTGGTATTTTAGTACATGCGTATGTATGATTGGAAGGGTTAAAAAAATCAGGTTTGTCGCTAGACTAGCGTTAACTTTGCTCAGCACTCTGCGATTTAAGGGACTGTATGGCTAAGACTACCACTGGGAATTCCGAGAAAGATAAAGCCCTAAATATGGTGCTCAACCAGATTGAGCGCAATTTTGGTAAAGGCTCCATCATGAAGCTGGGCGACGCTAGCCGGATGAAAGTGGCGACGGTGCCCACAGGCGCATTGACCCTAGATATGGCGCTAGGCGGTGGACTGCCCAAGGGGCGGGTAATTGAAATCTATGGCCCTGAGAGTTCCGGTAAAACGACCCTGGCGTTGCACGCGATCGCAGAGGTGCAAAAACAGGGGGGCACAGCGGCGTTTGTGGATGCTGAGCACGCCCTCGACCCCGTGTATGCAGGGGCTCTCGGTGTTGATATTGAAGAGTTGTTGGTGTCGCAACCGGACACGGGCGAAGCCGCTCTCGAAATCGTGGATCAGTTGGTGCGATCGTCCGCGATCGACATCGTCGTGGTGGATTCCGTCGCCGCTCTTGTCCCCCGCGCTGAAATCGAAGGGGAAATGGGCGATGCCCACGTCGGCTTACAGGCCCGCTTAATGAGCCAAGCCCTGCGGAAAATCACCGGAAACATTGGTAAATCTGGCTGTACAGTCGTCTTCCTTAACCAGCTGCGCTTGAAAATCGGCGTCGTTTACGGCAACCCGGAAACCACCACGGGGGGAAATGCCCTGAAGTTCTATGCCTCGGTACGGCTTGATATTCGCCGCATTCAAACCCTGAAGAAAGGCACCGAAGAATATGGCATCCGTGCCAAAGTCAAAGTCGCCAAAAATAAGGTGGCGCCCCCATTCCGCATCGCTGAGTTTGATGTGATTTTTGGTGAAGGCATTTCAAGCCTCGGCTGCATTGTTGATCTTGCTGAAAAGCACGACATCATTGTCCGCAAGGGCGCTTGGTACAGCTACAACGGCGAAAACATCAGTCAAGGCCGCGACAATGCCATCAAACTATTGAAAGAACAGCCTGAACTCGCCATCGAAATCGAAAATAAGGTGAAGCAGAAGCTCGAGATTGGTGGTTTTTCGGAGGCTGAGGCCACAGACGATTTTGATGATATGCCAGACGATGATTAAGGCATAGTCTGGAGGGTTGATGGGCGATCGCTAATGCCTAATCCAGGCAGCTAAATGCTTCTGGGTACGAGAAGACCCCCATTGAGGTGGCCTGCTCGTCTTCGTCGTTCGTTCTGGGAGTAGAACTAAGAGACGCTATCGCTTGCCTCTGCTTTGCGCATCGACTGTTGCCTTGTCTCTCGACGCTACAAAGTTGTGAAAAATGGATATTTGCGCCACGGTCATCAGGGGGGATTTTTCGCTGAAATCCGCTTCCAGCCTTTTCCTTTTTGGACGTAATATAGGTGGCAGTAAGGTTGTGACATTCTGCAAGAATTAGAAACTGTTTTTAATCACTATGACCAATGCGGTAGACGATAAATCGGTCGTTCGTGAGTATTTCAACGCCACTGGCTTTGATCGGTGGCGGCGGATTTACGGCGATGGCGAAGTCAACAAAGTCCAGCGCGACATTCGGAAAGGCCACCAGCAGACTATCGACACGGTGATGGCTTGGTTAGAAGCTGATGGCAATTTGAAAGGGCTATCGATTTGTGATGCGGGCTGCGGCGTCGGCAGTTTAAGCATTCCCTTAGCTCAAGCGGGCGCGGTGGTCACCGCCAGCGATATTTCTCAAAAAATGGTGGGTGAGGCCCATGAGCGGGCGATCGCTGCTCTCCCGGCTGGCCCGATTCCCTCGTTTCAAGCTTCTGATTTAGAGTCGCTGACGGGCAAGTACCACACGGTCATTTGTCTGGATGTGCTGATCCATTATCCCCAAGACAAAGCGGCGGGTATGATTCAGCATTTGAGCTCGCTAGCTGAGTCACGGGTGATTTTGAGTTTCGCGCCGAAAACTGCGTTTTACAGTGCTTTGAAAAAAGTCGGCAGCTTCTTCCCTGGCCCGAGTAAAGCGACGCGGGCTTATCTCCATGCGGAAAAAGATATCGTCCAGATTCTCGAATCGTTGGGGTGGAAGATTGAGCGCAAAGCCATGAACAAAACTCAGTTCTACTTTTCTCGCCTGATTGAAGCCGTTCGTTAGCCGCAGGCTCCACAGGCGTAGGGGCTGAACACAACAATTCCACAACGGTCTTCGGCGGAGCCACGGCTGTACTGTGCTGTATGCCGCCAAGTTGATTTTCCGCTTGGTGGTTGCTCCGCTGGTAGTTGATGACCAGGTTTTTCAAACCGCTCACTTTTTCTCTCAGTGGGCATTCTAAAGACGCTATGGAACGGATCACCCGAGCGATTTAGAAGCTAAGGTTTGAGAGATATAGCCATGGGCAAAGTTTACGAAATGCTGTGGGACTGTAAATTTTGCGGTCAGAAAAAGCTTTTCGCTAAAACCGATCGGACCTGTCCCCAATGCGGTGCATCCCAAGATCCCAGTTGGCGCTACTTTCCCTCTGACGCTGACAAGGTCGAGGTCAAAAACTATACCTTTGCTGGCAAAGATCGGATTTGCTCTGCCTGTGATTCGATTAATGCGGCTGACCAAAAATTTTGTATTCGCTGTGGTGCCCCGATGAAAGGGGCTGAAGAAGCAAGCACTGTGCCCTCGCGCAGCAAGCGCCACGAGGAAAGATTTGCGACCCAAAATCTAGACTTGTTGCAGGAAGCGCAGAGAGAACAGGCGATCGCGCAGGAGATGGCGAAACGCCAAGCCATGAGGCATCCTCGCCGGGCCAGGCAGCGTACTCAACCGGCAAAACCGGCTCGCCGATCGCTGGGCGATCGCTGGATGGCCAACAAGCCCGTCATCATCGGCGGCAGTATTGCGTCTGTAACGGGTTTGGGGGGACTGGTCGGGGTGGTGATGTACTCAATGACCATACCCGCAACGGTGGCTGTGACCGGCCATGACTGGCAGCGCCGCATTGCCATTGAAGTGTACGAGACCCGCTCTGATAGCGATTGGCAAGGTAGCGTACCCAGCGGCGCTTACGACGTGAGTTGCAGCACCCAACAGAGCGGCACTCGTCGGATTGCCGATGGCGAAACTTGCAGTACTCAACAGGTCGACCAGGGAGATGGCACCTTTCGGGAAGAGAGTTTTTGCACGACAACTTACCGTGAAGAGCCCGTTTATGACGAACACTGTACTTACAAGGTCGACGAGTGGAACGTAGATGAATGGGTGATTGCTGTGGGTGCCGGTTTATCGGATGAACCGATGTGGCCAACCGTCAATATTCAACCCTGTAGCAGCACGTCTCTGGGCTGTAAACGACAAGGGCGGAGCATCGAAACCTATACGCTACAGCTTGTCGATGTTGAGACGAACAAATCCTATCGCTGCGATCGCCCTCAATCAGAATGGCGCACCACCCCGGTGGGTACGCAGTTTGAGATTGAGATTGGGCGATTTTATGACGATGCTCGTTGCCATAGCCTGGTACGTCAGTAACGTCTCAAGGGCTCTGTCTGGGGGCGGCGTGGGCCACCTTCTCATGGCTGGACAGTCTTATGCTAAAGACTGTTGCAGGCGTCGGGTGAGGTGCATGCCCATGGGCAAAATTGGGACGAAACTGTTGATAACAGTACAGGTAATGCTGTCGCGCTGGAGGCGATGGTGTTTGGTGGGGTTGTTAGCGGGTGGTCTTTTGACCGGAGTATGGTGGCCCGGAGTGGGGCGATCGCAACCCTCGCCTCATATCGCTGTGGGCACTGGGGGAGCGGTTGCCAGTGTTGATCAGCGGGCGACTCAGATTGGCCTCGACGTCTTAAAGTCAGGTGGCAATGCCGTGGATGCCGCTGTCGCGACGGCTGCTGCGTTGGGTGTCACTGATCCCTTTTCGGCAGGGATTGGTGGTGGCGGCTTTATGCTGATTTACCAGCCCGATCGTGACACGGTGATTACCCTGGATGGTCGAGAGGAAGCACCCGCCGCCGTGACTCCCGAGTTATTTCGCGACCCCGACAGTGACACAGGCGAAAATTTGCCGTTTTTCCCCAATCGCATCAGCAGCGGCCTCGCGGTCGGCGTGCCGGGAACGCCGCTGAACTGGGCCACGGCACTGGAACGATACGGTACGCGATCGCTCGCCGAAATCCTGCAACCGTCTATTGATCTGGCCGAGTCGGGCTTCACGGTCGATGCCACTTTTGCGGAGCAAGTTGACCGGAATCGCGATCGCTTCGCGGCCTTCACCAGCACCCGTGACCTGTACTTGCCAGGGGGGGAATCGCCCGCCATTGGCAGTCGTTTTCGGAATCCGGACTTAGCTGCGACGTACCGCCGCCTGGCGACTCTCGGCGTCAATGATTTTTATCGCGGTGACTTGGCCCGCGCGATCGCCCAAACCGTGCAAGCGCCTCCCGCAGTCGAAGCGCCTCCCTTCAAAGTCTGGCCGGGAAGGTTAACCGAGGCCGACCTGGATCGCTATGAGGTGCGGGTGCGTTCCCCGGTGACCAGCACCTATCGTAGCTATCGCCTCTTTGGCATGGGCTTGCCCAGTAGCGGGGGCTTGACTGTAGCCCAAACCCTGAAGCTATTGGAAGGCTTTGATCTCAGTGCCATGACCGAAGCGGAGGCGTTGCACTGGCTGATCGAAGCGGAACGGTTGGCGTTTAGCGATCGCAATGCCTATCTGGGTGACCCGGAATATGTGGATGTGCCGCTGGCTGGCCTGTTCAACGATGACTATCTCCGTCAGCGGCGCAGTGAACTGCCGCCAAGGGCTCCGGAGGATGAGGCCAACTATCGAGCGATCGCTGGGGATCCCCTGCCTTTTCAGCGCGATCCGAGTCCCAGCCTCACGACCCTACCCCCGGTCGCTCAAGCCTCTTCTCCTGGGGGCCTCTCAACGACTCATCTCACGGTGGTCGATCGCGATGGCATGGCTGTGGCTTACACGCTCACCCTGGAATCCACGGGCGGTTCCGGCATGGTGGTGCCTGGCTACGGTTTCATTTTGAATAATGAATTGACAGATTTTGACCCCGAGGCGCCGCATCCCAACGTGCCAGAACCAGGCAAGCGGCCCCGCAGTAGCATGGCCCCCACAATCGCGCTGACACCCGATGGCGGCCTACTAGCGTTTGGGTCTCCTGGTGGTTCCACTATCATCACCACCGTTTTGCAGATTGCCGTGAATGTAATGGACTTAGGGATGAACCTGGAGGACGCGATCGCGGCCCCCCGGCTATCGCAACGCAACAGTGGTGTCACCCTGGTCGATCAGGGATTCGAACTCACAGATTTGGGTGAAGCTCTATCACTCCAAGGTCATCAATTGACCTCTACCGATGAAATCGGGGCGGCTACTGGCATCCTTGTCAAGCCAGACGGCAGGGCGATCGCCGTTGCCGAACCGACGAGACGCGGAGGTGGTAGTGCCCTAGCCTTGCCCTAGCAAGCGCTCTCTGTCTATGGAGATAGATGTTGAAGAAATGTTGCAAATTCTCTGGAGAATAGTTACATTTGTAAACAAGAGGTTGTAGAAGCCTCTATCCCCTTGAAGCAACAGAGGTTTGTAACATGACTGAAGAGCAAGGAAAGTTTGGTTTCACCGAGTTTGCAGAGAACTGGAATGGCCGTTTGGCAATGCTTGGTTTTGTAATCGGCATCGCGACTGAATTGATCACTGGCCAAGGCATCCTGTCTCAGCTAGGTCTGATGTAATTTTTACAATTCGTTTCAAGGTTGAGTCTCTTTGGTCTTGGTAAGGCTCAGCCAGTATTTCTAGGAGACATCGTCTCCCAGTCAGAGGTTCTGAGGGTAAGCGCTAAGCTTGCCCTTTTTTATTGTTCGCTGGTCATGGCAAGGCTGTCCCGGACTGGATATTCATGGTTCTTCAGCAACACATTGGATCACGGTGAATTGCTGGGCTGAATGCGGGAGCGGCAACACTTTGGTGTCGGGCGTCGCTGCCGACAAATTGGCCTGATATGGTGACATAAGCGGGCGATCGCCCCTGCCCCATCATGCAAAGGTAGACAACGTGGTGCCCCCCATTCAATCGTTTTTGGAAACGCTGTATCAAGAGTATCGGGACTTAACGGCTGGGCAGGTCGCCAGCTATATTCCCGAACTTGCCAAAGCCGATGCCCGCAAATTTGCCATCAGTGTCGTCACGCTGGATGGTCGCATGTTTCAAGTGGGAGATTTTCAGCAAGAGTTCACCATTCAGTCCATTTCCAAAGTATTTGTCTACGGTATGGCGATGGAGGATTGGGGGCGCGATCGCTTACTGGAAAAAGTTGGCGTGGAACCCACAGGCGATCCCTTCAACTCCCACATTCGCCTGGATGAAACCTCCCACCGTCCGGATAATCCCATGATCAACGCGGGGGCGATCGCCACCACCAGTCTGATCAAAGGCGATACCCCTACCGAACGCCTCAATCGGATGCTGGCCATGTTTCAGCGCTACGTCGGCAGAGATGTTTACGTCGATATTTCGACCTTTCTGTCGGAAAAGGCCACTGGGCATCGTAACCGCGCCATGGCCCACCTCATGCTCAATTTCGGCATGATCAACGGCGATATTGAAGAAGCCCTCGATCTGTACTTTCAGCAATGTGCCCTGCTGGTCACTTGCCAAGATTTGGCGACGATGGCTGCTGCGCTCGCGAATCAGGGAAAACACCCCATTACAGGGCAGCGAGTTTTGCAGCCAGAGTATGTCCGCGATGTGCTCAGCGTGATGTACACCTGCGGCATGTATAACTTTGCGGGGGAATGGGCCTTTCGGGTGGGCATTCCAGCCAAAAGTGGGGTGTCGGGCGGGCTCATCGCGGTGGTGCCCAACCAAGCGGGCATTGCGGTGTTCTCGCCGCCTTTGGATGAACATGGCAATAGCGTTCGCGGCCTCAAGGTGTTTGAAGCCCTATCGCAAGAATACGGCTTCCACATGTTTGATCTGTCGATGGGTCACTGCCGCTTCCATCAAGGTTTAACGGCAGACTTAGTCGAGCCAACTGGTCGCCCTTTGCCGAATACGCCGACTCCCAGCTAGGGGCGCGAGGAAAGTCGAGGGTGCGCCGGGACAGAGTACTTGGCGCGACAGCGATCGCTGTCGCCGCGTCTTGGCGGATTTGAGCAATAATTTATACCTGAAAAGTGGATTTTTACCGAAAAAATCTGTCGAAAGGGGATGACATTGCCTCGAAATATAAAATATACTGATATTAACGACGATAAGATTTCTCTCTTCAACTAAATTGAATACGCTTAGTGTTTCCTCTGACATCCATTTCCCTCGACCTTTCTTGGGAAGACCGTTTCAACTAAATATATCTTCGCGTGGCGATCGCGATTCCATGGCCTCGCAATCCTCAAATCGCGCCCCAAAGGCCGGAAATCGGCTGATCGGTCAATTTGATTTACCTATCGATCAGCTCAGTATATTCACGATTCTCCTCTCCGGTTTGGTTACTGGCGGCAGCTACAGCACGCTCATTTGGGGCGATCGCCTGACCGCGTTGCTCCCGGCCTATACCGAATGGCCGCTGTTCTTCACGACGCTGCGGTTGGTAGTGGCCAGCGTTGCGGGATAGCGAGCGAGGGCGATCGCCCCAAACAATCCCATCATTCTTGGCAAAAGACGATTACCGATAGGGGACGCTCCCTTTCAAAGGGAGCGTCCCCTGCCTGCTCTGAATGCGATCGCTACGTAGGCACCAGTTCACCGGGGCGCAGCTTCGACCATTTGCCCATTTCTTCCACAAAGCTGTCGCAGCCGACCACATCCCATTCCATCTCGATAATGTCGCCATCTTGGCGAATGTTGACATTAATGGTGGGGTTAGTCGCCTCAAAAGTTGGCGACTCCGTCAGGTGGGGTTGCTGGTGCTGGGTTTCGACCGCGTTGTAGGTAGTGCAGCGATCGACATAGTGGCAATTCACACAAATGCACATTGGATCTTTTCCGAAGAAACGGCCTACTGTGGAACAAGAGAGTGCTAAGTTTTTGCTAATCTAGCGCAACTTGCGGTTGAGCTGCTGTCAGAGTGGGAAGCAATGTTGCAAAATGAAAAGCTGTGCCTTCATCGGTGAATCCCCTCTCGTTCCCGAAGGCTTTGTTGTTTACCCGTCGTCCTGCATTGCAAGCTGTTTCCCTCGAACAATCTCCCTTCGCTGCTGCTGCGCTGTCCGTGAGCTCTGTACTATCGCCTCAGACCTGGCCTTTTGAGCTATCCCTCCTGCCGGAATCGGCGCATTTAGTGGGCGGGAGTGTACGCGATGCGCTGCTAGGCCGCAAAGCCGACTATCTGGATTTGGACTTTGTGGTGCCCTGTCAGGCGGTGGAAACGGCGCGAGCGATCGCCCGTCACTACGGAGCCGGATTTGTCGTGCTCGATCCGCAGAATCAGATTGCGCGGGTGGTGTTTCCCCAGGCGACGGTGGACTTTGCCCAACAAGTGGGGGACAGTCTGGAGTCCGACTTGCATCGCCGCGATTTCACCGTGAACGCGATCGCCTACCATCCCCACACCGAGCAGGTCTTTGACCCGCTGGGGGGCTGTGCTGATTTAGAACGGCGAGTGCTGCGGATGATTGCGGCAGATAATCTGGCGGACGATCCCCTGCGGCTCTTGCGGGCCTATCGGCAGGCGGCGCAGCTTGATTTCACCCTGGATGAACCGACTCGCTCCACCATTCACGAACTGGCTCCGCTGCTGGGCAAAGTGGCGGCAGAGCGCGTGCGCGGCGAACTGGATAGCCTGTTAAGCAAGCCCGAGGGTACGCCGCTGATGAAGCTGGCCTGGGAAGATGATGTGCTCTGTACCTGGCTTCCCAACCTGTCAGCCGTGCAGATTCGGCAGTTAGCGGCAGTGGATGCGGCAGCCGCGCAGTTGCAGGAGCATTGTCCTGGATTTGCGGCGTTGCTCAGCGGGTGGATTAAAGAACAGACGCCCCCCGGATTTCACCGGAGCTGGTTTAAGGCAGCCAAGCTGAGTCGTATCTTGTCGCCCGATGTGGATATTGCCGAAACGGAACTGACCCACTTCAAATACAGCCGGGCCGAGCAGCAAGCGGTGCTGGCGATTTTGCGCAGTTGGGAAGTGTTGCAGGCGATCGCGCAGGGCGATGACGCGCCCCGACAGCAATATCAACTGTTTAAAACAGCGGGCAACAGCTTCATTGCGTTAGTTCTGGTGGGCTTGGCAGAAGGTATTCCTTTGCCAGTGTTGACGCAGCTGATTGAGCGCTTCCTGAATCCGGCGGATCCGGTGGCTCATCCCCATGCGTTGGTGACGGGGCGCGATTTGATTCAGCAATTGGGGCTGCGTCCGGGGCCGCACATTGGGCAACTACTCGCCGCCGCCGAAATCGCCCATGCTGAGGGAACGATCACGACCTCGGCAGAGGCCCTGACCTGGCTGGGGCAGCAAGTGCATCGCTAGGGGGGCTTGAACGGCTAAGGCGGCTGTTGTTGCTGTTGTCGCACCGATTCAAGTCTGATGCCTAAGCGGCGGAGCGATCGGGCAGAACCCATAGAACAGCGGGGCAAATGATTACTGTGGAGACGCTAATCATCAGGCAAATCCATAGTCCTTGTACTTGTTCGGGGGTCATGGGGGTAACGCTCCTGGCGTGGTGATGTTGATAAAAACAGCCCCATTGCGCGGCTCTCCCGGTTAGGTTTTGTGTTCTTGCTCACAGGATCAGGTGATGGTTGCCCCACACAGCAAACAGCCACCCCAGACGATACCGCTGAGGTGGCTGAAAGTGATCCTATCCAGGACTCTGTGAGGTCTTAACGCATGGTGACGAACTCTTCGGCGGCGCTGGGGTGAATGCCCACCGTGGCGTCAAAGTTCGCTTTGGTCGCCCCCGTTTTAAGCGCGATCGCCACCCCTTGGATAATTTCGGCGGCATCGTCACCGACCATGTGAGCCCCGATCACGCGATCGCTCTCCACATGCACGATCAGCTTCATCAGCGTCTTGGTCTGAATATCCGGCATGGTGTAAAACATGGGGCGGAATTTTGAGCGATACACCTTGATGCCATCTTCGCCATATTGGGCGATCGCTTCTGCTTCCGTCAGGCCCACGGTGGCGGCTTCTGGCGAGGTAAAGACGGCAGTGGGGATATTGTCGTAGCTCATGGTGCGCGACTGCCCGCCAAACTGCGTGTCGGCAAAGGCGCGACCTTCGGAAATCGCCACTGGGGTCAAATTGACCTTATCCGTCACGTCTCCGACCGCGAAAATGTGGGGCTCAGCAGTGGTGCTGTATTGATCGACGGCGATCGCGCCCGCCGCCAACTCCACCTGAGTATTTTCCAGCCCCAGCTTCTCGATGTTCGGCTTGCGGCCCAGGGCGGCTAAGCTCACCACATCGGCCAGAATGTGCTCTTCGTGCCCATTGATCAACACACAGACATCCACGCCATTGTCCGTTTTGGCCACGTGCTTGATGTCCGTCTGCGTCATGATGTGGATGCCGTCGGCAACCATCTTGGCTTGAATTTCATCGCGAATGTCTTCGTCAAAGCCGCGCAAAATCTTGTCGCCGCGAATGACTTGCGTCACCTCAGTGCCCAATCCATTCAGAATGCAGGCAAATTCACAGCCGATGTAGCCCCCGCCCAAAATGACCGCTTTGTGCGGTTGTTCTGGCAGGTGGAAAATATCGTCTGAGGTGATGGCGTGTTCGATGCCGGGGATGGGGGGCAATACAGGTTTGCCGCCCACGGCAATGAGAATCTTCTCCGCCGTGATCTTTTCGCCGCCGACATCCAACGTGTGGGAGTCGATAAAGCTGGCATAGTGCGGAAATACTTGCACGTTAGAGCGCTCTAACATGCCGTCATAGATGCCGTTCAGCCGTTTGAGTTCGTTTTCTACCGCCTTGATCAGAGTTGACCAGTTAAATTTGCTGTCGCTTTGGCTCCAGCCATACCCCGTTGCCGCATGAAACTGCTCGGGAAAGCGGGACGCATACATCATCAGCTTTTTGGGAACGCAGCCACGATTGACGCAGGTGCCGCCGATAGTCCAAGCCTCAGCGACGCCGACTTTAGCCCCATATTGGGCCGCTCGCCGAGCGGATGAAATGCCCCCGGAGCCCCCGCCAATTACAAATAGGTCGAAATCGTAGCTCATAAATGTTCCTCCTTGATTCCCATGACTGATAGACCGACAACTGCTCACAAACCCGCTTGAGTGCCTGACTGGGGGCGACTGTCAACGGTGACGGGATGCTGATCTGGGTCAGTAAACCGCAATCCACAGACCTCCGGAGCGGTGACTAGTTTGCGCGATCGCACAATGCCCAACTGTGTGTCATCGGGGTTTTCTTTTTCCATTGTAAAAGTTGTTGTAAGGGCCGTTGGCGAGTCAGGGCAATTCTGGTTGGGGATGTCAACGGATGCTCATGCTGAAGGTCGAATTGCGATCGCCCACCACGGACTCCCACAGACTCCCTTGAGAATCCACAATCCCCAACAGAGGTGGCGCGCGAGTCATGTTGCAGTTATGTATCAATGGCGAGCGATTTGCTCTATATAGGGTAAGTTTTATGGGCGATACGCTGCATCTAGCGTTAAGTGCTGCACTCGTGGGAGCGACAACGGGGAGTTGGCAAAAAATCGGCGACTTTTTGAAAGGACTGAGTGTGCGTTGGCGGCTTTGCCGCTAAAATGCGGTGATTCTTCGGGGTGCTCTGGGTGATGGATGGGCATGACATGGGTCAGCAGGCATTGACAGCAGGTGGTGAAAAGATGACTGCAAATGGGATGCGACCAACCCCGCAAATTCGACGGCGGCGTTGGTGGGTGAGTACGGTGGTGCTGGCGATCGCGATCGCGCTGTGCCATAGCCTGATTTTGCATACGCCTGTGCAGGCCATGGAGCGTTCGTTCCTCATCAGCCAGTCCATTGATGACCTGCGGGAGCAAAAAGAGACGATTGACCAAAAGCGTCAAAACATTCAACAGCAAACCCAGCAGCTAGAGCGACAAACCGATCAAGCTGAGCAGAATTTAGATGTTCTGCAAAACACCATTGCTGCCACGGCCCAGCAAATTGCTGACACCGAATTTCGCTTGGCTAAAGCGGAGGATGAACTCAAGGCGCTTGAAAATGACTTGCTGAAAGCCGAAGCCGCTTACGAAGATGTGCGCCGCGCCGCAGTGGGCCGCTTGCAGTTTTTGCAGCGTCAGCAAGGGGGCGAGGGGTGGGCGGTGTTGCTCCAGAGCGAAAATTTCAATGAATTTTTGGATCGTCGCTATCAGTTACAGCGGGTCTATCAGGCCGATCGCAATGTGCTGGTCGACCTGAAGGCCAAGGCGGATGAGATTAAACAGCAACGGGCCGTGGTCGAGTCGCAAAAGACCCGAGTCTTTTTGCTGCGGCAAGAACTGTTGGCGAAAAAACAGCAGTATGAAGCCGAAGCCTCGCAGCAAGAGTTGCTCATCAGTCGCCTGCAAACCGATAAAGCGGCCTTAGCTGCTGCTCAAGAGCAACTGGCTAGGGATTCGGAAGAAATTGCTGCCCTCATTCGTCAAAGAGTTGCCGCTTCGACGGGGGTGGTGCGCGGGACTGGTGTCTTTGTGTTTCCTGTGAATGGACGCATGACCAGCGGCTTTGGCTATCGCCGTCACCCCATTTTGGGCACTTCGCGCCTTCATGCGGGGGTCGATTTTGGCGCGCCGACCGGCACGACCATTTATGCGGCAGATTCAGGCCGAGTGATTTTTTCCGGTTGGCGCGGCGGCTATGGCAACACCGTGATCGTTGACCATGGTGGGGGCATCACGACGCTATATGCCCACTGCAGTCGATTGTTTGTCAGTGCGGGCCAAGCCGTCAGTCAAGGGCAGGCGATCGCGGCAGTCGGTTCCACGGGCCTATCCACAGGGCCGCACCTGCATTTCGAGGTGCGGCAAAACGGGTCGCCAGTTAACCCGATGGCGTACCTTTAGCCCTTGCTGCGGTTGATGTGTTCCATAATGCGCATCTTGCGAGCTTGCTCCGCTCTTTCGTCGGGCACAGTCGGCCCTAACTTAATGTTGGAACTAAGGGATAGGTGCTTTTGGATTTGCTCTTTGCTGGCCATGGCGTCTCTTTGGGGATGAGGTTTACAACAAAAAAGCCAGGATATGTCGACGAATCCTCGAAAGACGTATCCTGGCAATCATCACTATGAGGAACATTCTCCAGCGGCAGCGGAGAAGCGCCTTTGTATTTCTTAATATACTCTCGTGGGGAACAAATCTCAATCAGTCGCTGGGGGGAGTGACCCGCTGGGGTGGTGTGACCAAGATTGTGACGGGACGGCGGGCAGAGTCAGAGGCGCGTCTTAGGATGGCAGACAAAGCGCTAGAGGTGGCAGGGTGACAAGACAGGTGTCAGAGTTATGGCGATCGCTGCCCCAGTGGCTGACCCGGCAGTGGACGGTCGCCCCGACGGTCACCGAAAGTGAATCGCAGTGGGCGGCTTTGCCAGCGGGCATCACGCAAGCGTTGACCCGACAACTGCAAGCGTTGCCGCCGCCGGTGCCTTATACGACAGCGATTCAATTAGCGACGCGGGAAGCGCTGCAGGCTTGGCAAGCGAATCCGGAAACGGTGAGCAATTGTCTCGTGGTGTTGACCCGTCCGGTGGACGCGATCGCCCTCATCCTCAAAGAGAGTCTGCAAGACTACTTGCTGGATTACGAAGTGCGCTTTTTGCTCAGCGGCTATCATCGTCCCCCCAATGCCCTGGAAATTACGGGACATTTGCAGCGAGAGCTCGTTCCCGAACAAAAAAGCGAAGGTGACCAACCCGCGATGCCTGTGACCCAGACCGACATGCATGCATCGCGGTTACAAATTAACGTCATTCCCAGCTTGGAACCCTGCTTTCTGCGCTGCATTCAGGGCTGGCAGGGCATTGAATATTTGCAAAATCAGGTGGCTCAGGATGACTCGTGCTTTTGGGTGATGGGCTGTAACCATTGGGCCTGGGCATTTTTGGACAAAGTGTGTCAGGTTGGGGCCTATTTAGAACGGACAATGACTTTACCGTCGCTGTCGGGTGAGGACTTGGCGGACTGGCTGCGGCCCTTAGCTGAGGTCGTGCTGCAAAGCGCTCCAGACTTGTCGTTAACGCTGCAGATTGCCCAGGATGACGCGGACTTTTGGAAGACTTTGGCGAGTGTCTCGGCAGGCAGCGCGACCACCGCTGCTTATCTTTGGTTGCAGACTTTGTGCGTAGAGGCGGAACGGCTCGCGCCAGATGGGACGTTGCCGCCGGATCTGAGCTGTCTCGAAATCACGCCGCGCAAACCGAAGTTGCCCAGCCTTATGAGTCTGGAAGCGCTGGATCGTTACTTGCTGCACGCGCTGCTCTTGCATGGGGAGATGACGCGATCGCACCTGGCCCTGAGTATGGGCGAAGACGAGCGGATGATTCGCTCGCGGGTGCAAGTGTTGCGGCGCGAAGGGCTGATGCGCCAAACGGGACGCTGGTTGACGGTGCATCCGGCGCACTACCCCAAGCTCTATAGCGAACTGGGCAACAACAATTTTTTGATCGGGCAGGCATGACTGTGATGGCCGTTTCTCTTCACTTCTGGCTGTTGGCGCAAGAGACCGTCCCCACGGCGGAAAATCTGGAGGCGCTGTTTAAGGAAGTCACGTGGCGATCGCTGCTCCAGGCGCTGCTGACGGTGGCGATCGCCTACGGTCTCCTGACGGCCATTCAAAGCTTCACCACCGCTATTTCTGAAAAAGTGCCGCGTCGCTTTCGCCTGGTGATCAAACAATCTGTGCCCTTTCTCAAAGCGCTGGTGCTATTGGTGGCGATCGCTCGCCTGCTGCATTTGTTTGTCAATCCCACGGGGTCCAATCTGCTGGCGCTGACGGGTACCATCGCCGTCGCCCTCGGCTTTGCCTTCAAAGACTATGTCAGTTCGATCATTGCGGGCATTGTCACCTTGTTTGAAGGTTCCTTTAGGATGGGCGATCGCGTGCGCATTGGCGACCATTACGGCGAGGTGGTGAACTATGGCTTGCGCGAAGTTCGACTCCGCACCCCTAGCGATGACACGGTTACGATTCCCCACAACACGTTGTGGAATGAACCGATTTCGAACGCCAACAGCGGCCAACTCGAAGCGCAGATTGTCACGGATTTTTACATTGCCCACGCCGCGAATGTAGAGCTGGTTTCAGATTTGTTGTATCAAGCCGCTTACAGCAGTCGTTATACGCAGCTCAAGCTGCCCGTCACGGTCATCATTCTCGAAAAGCCCTGGGCGACCCAACTCAAACTCAAGGCGTATCCGATGGATGCGCGGGACGAATTTATTTACAAAACCGACTTGGTATTGCGGGTGAAACAAGCCTGTGCGCGGCATCATGTGCCCTATCCCCAGGTGGGCTGGCCTAATGCTGACGAGGCGTCGGGGGCATCTAGCGAATAGCCTCCCTAAACCAGTCAAGGACCTGTACAGGTTGGGCAGGTATGTGTTTAGCGTCAATCCACTCATTCAGTACTGAATTCCCCTCTTGGGAGGGGCGGATGGGTGGGTCGGCCTGTCACTCTGTAACTCAAAGGGGTAAACCCACCCCACCCTGCGGGCACCCCTCCAATGGAGGGGATTCTGCGGAACGCTAAACACATACTCAAGTAGTGCCTAACCCCAACGATTGGGCAGGCTATTTGCCAACAACGGCCTAACTGTCACGCCCCCGACACCAGCACTCCCCCGACGACAATCAAGCTGGCCCCGATGAGCAGTCTGACGGGATCGGTATCGCGCCACTCCGCAAATAGCATGAGCGCTAATCCAGCAGTTACCAGGGTGTTCATGTTGTAAAGGGGGACCAGTTTGGCCAAGGGAACCTGATATTTCAGCAGTCCCAAGACCACGCAGCCGGTGCCCATCGCCCACAAAATACCTTGCATGGCGGACGATATGGCCGCCGCGATCGATGGCACATTCCCCGGTAAAAACAGGTTGAAGAGA
Source organism: Leptolyngbya iicbica LK (assembly GCF_004212215.1). NCBI lineage: Bacteria > Bacillati > Cyanobacteriota > Cyanophyceae > Leptolyngbyales > Leptolyngbyaceae > Leptolyngbya > Leptolyngbya iicbica. Next base: position 1,495,908 of record NZ_QVFV01000001.1, on the reverse strand, counting down.
CCCCCCATCACGCTAATCGCGATACCGATAAAAAAGAGGTGGCCGCCGACTGACATGCCCGCATTAGAGCTCGTTTTGGCAAACACGCTAGAGAGCCCGTAAAACAGGGCGGGCAAAAAGCCGCCAACAATCAAGCCCCATAGTTGTGGTGTCATTTTGGTCTTCTCAAATAAAAAGGGGATCTTCGTGATTTTAAGGCGGGGACTGAATATCACTTCATCTCGCTACAGAAAGCGGGCAGCATGGCAGCGGAGCGATCTCGCCAACCTCACTTAGTCCTTGCAAAGGAGAGGAACCAGAGTTTTGAGCAGTTGCCAATGAAGTCGTAGCCAACCCGTAACTAAACCTCTCCTTGCGAAGGAGAGGTGCCGCAGGCGGTGAGGTTAAAGCCGTGATCAAACCTCAGTCGCAACTGAATGAGCGTGATATCGATGCTCTCAATCATGACCCAATCGGCTGCCCCCTGGCTCCCCCGCTCCCCCTAGTAAGTAGTCAAGATCTATCGCGATCGCAGAACACTGAGATTAGTCGGTGGGTTGGCAAGTGGGACAGTAATAGTAGCGCCGCCCGCCCGATCGCTCCTTCACAATTGGGGTGCCGCAGGCATAACAGCCTTGCCCATCACGGCCAAACACCCAGTGGCGATATTGTCGCCGGGGCCAGCCGCGTTGCTTCAAATCTTGGGCGATGTCGAGGTCGTTGGTGATGCCGTTGTGGTGATAGGACTGCTGGGGAATGGTCAGAGCGGCATCGGCGAACCGGGCGAGCTGTTCGCGATCGCAGTCGGTCGGTCGCTGGGTGGGATGAATGCCGCTGACAAACAGAATCTCGCTGCGCAGGTAGTTGCCCACGCCACAGAGAAAGCCTTGATCGAGCAGCAGCGTGGTGAATCGCCGCCGATAAAACGTCTTTTCCTGCACCCAATCAAAGATCTGTTCGCGGGTTACTTGCGGGTTCAGGATATCTGGCCCGAGCTTTTGGATGAAGGGATGGTGGAGCACCTCGTCGGCGGTCAGGACTTCAATATCTGATGCGCTGTAGAGCAAGGCCGATTTGCGATCGGTGTGGATGGCAAATCGCAGTTGCCGATTGGTATTGGGAAAGTTGTAAGCCTGGCGCACCATCCATTTGCCGTAGAGCTGGTTGTGGCTGTAAACGCAGAGATCGTTGTCAAAGTAGGTGACGAGAGCTTTGCCATGGGTGGCGATATGGGTGACGGTACGCCCGGTCAACTTTTCGGCGTAGGGTTGCAGATGTTCAAAGGCAAAGAAGACTTCGGTCGTGGGCTGGTGAGCGATCGCCTTCTCTAATTTGTCTGCCGCTTTGCGAATCTCTGGCCCCTCAGGCATGCTGCACCCTCAGTCGTCGTTACATACTGTAACGTTTTCGGCGATCGCGGGTGGCGACGGAATAAGGAGTGGTTGGCGATGCTGCCAGCAATGGTGTTGGGCCTTCCGCAGACCAGGCCGAGTCGGCGGCGTCAGCACTGGGCCACGCGGATTAAAAACATCAATTTTTGTCATTGATGCAGTCAGGGGTAAATCGCCAATAACCCTGATATATCAATCTTTTTCGGCGATCGCGCTCAGATGAAATGGCGGATTTCATCCAGTAAGCTAGACGCAGCCTCCGAAAATGTACGGAAAACGCTGATTTTTCTTTTACGTCCTTTGCTCATGCTGCCTATTTGGTGCTGGGATGGATGCGGCGATCGCTGCGGTGATCGCGCTCCCACATCGCTGGCGGTGGCGACTTGTTAACCCTTCGTCTTGCCCCCGTTGCCCCATGAATATTGTTCTGCATCCGTCGGTCTCTGCTTTGGTGGTGGGTAGTACGCTGTTGGGGTTTGCGCTATCCGGACAGGCAAGCCCCATTACTCCCGATCCGAGCGGAACGACCCAGGTTGAGGCCGCTGGGCCAACTTTCAACATTACGGGGGGGCAGCTGTCGGCTGACCAGCAGACTTTGTTCCATGCGTTTACTCAGTTTGGGTTGACGGCAGACCAGACCGCGGCGTTTTTGGCCCAGCCCAACGTGCAATCGATTCTGGGTGCAATTACGGGCGGTCAGGCTTCCTATATTGACGGGCGCTTGCAGGTGGCGGGCAGTGCGGCCAATCTGTATCTCATCAATCCTGCCGGAATTTTGTTTGGCCCCAATGCCCAGCTTGATTTGGCCGGATCGTTTGCGGCGACTACCGCCAGCGGGGTGCTGTTTGATGAGGCGTTGTTTAATGTCCTCGGCCCCAACGATTACAGCCAGTTGGCGGGAACGCCGACCGGATTTGCGTTTACGGGCGAGGAAGGCGCGATCGTCAACGCCGCAAATTTGGCTGTCATGCCAGGCGAGTCCATCACCCTTGTGGGGGGGCAGGTGATTTCCACTGGGACGCTGACTGCACCGGGGGGCGACATCACGATCGCCGCCATCCCCGACAGCAACCTCGTCCGCATTAGCCAAACCGACATGGCCCTGAGCCTAGAGTTGGAAGCATTGTCTGCTGAAGCTCCGACATCCTTGCCCTTTTCACCATTAGCTTTGCCGGAATTGTTGACGGGCAGCGACATTGCCACCGCCACCGGCATCACGACAAATCCTGATGGCACGATCGCCCTGGTGAATACCGCCGTTGCCGATGTGCCAGGGACCGCGATCGCCACGGGCACCCTCGACACCTCTGGCACCAAGGGCGGCAATGTGACGGTGGTGGGCGATCGCGTCAGTTTGCTCAGCGCCACGGTGGATGCTTCAGGCGACCAGGGGGGCGGCACCGTGCGCGTGGGCGGTGATCTGATGGGACAACTTACGCTGCCAGGTTCTACCTTGACGGTGATGGATGCCGAGAGCGCGATCGCCGCGGATGCACTCGTGGAGGGTGATGGCGGCACGGTGATTCTCTGGTCAGATGACACGACAGCGTTTGCCGGGGAGATTTCGGCCCAAGGGGGGGGCCTGGGCGGCGACGGCGGGTTTGTAGAAGTGTCGGGGGCGAGATCGCTGCTCTTTGACGGCATGGTGAATACGACCGCCCCGCTGGGCACCGACGGCGAACTGTTGCTCGACCCGACCGACATCATCATTCGCAATGGCACTGCCGACGGTGATGACACAGATACGCTGGCGACGCTGCTGAGCGAGACTAACCTGGCCCTGACCGATCCCATTCCCACTCTCATTTTTGAATCGGAGTTGGAAGGGCTGAGTGGTGATACCGCTGTTACCTTACGGGCCAGCAACAGCATCACCATCGAAGATTTGGCCGACAACGAACTTACCTTTGCCGAGCGATCGCCCATTTTCATCAATGGCGTGGAGATCACCGAATCCCTCGTGCCCAGTGAGGTGCCGCCCGATCCCGCCCCGATTCGCTTTGAGTCCGGCGGCACTTTTGCCATGAATCCGAGCGACACGATTTCAGCCCCGGGACGCGATGTATTCATCACGGCGGGGGGAGCGGTGACCCTGGGCGATATTCGTACCTGGCGCGACGGCAACGATAACGCCAATATTGATCCCTCGGTGGAAACGGACGGTAACTTGACGGTGATCGGTTCCTCCATTCAAGCGGGCGATTTGAATGCGCTCCAGCGCCAGATTATTGATGCCGATGGGATACCGCTGATTTCGGGAGCGGTGGGGCTGGGCGGCGGCAACGGCAGTCGCGTTTATTTGGAATCCACGCAGGGCGACATCATCGTCGATGGTATCTTGGCTGGGGCTGGTGGACTGGTGGTCAATGCCGCCGACACCTTCCGCGTGGAAGATTTCTTTCGGGTCGAAGCGGTGTCGCAGCGAGATGCCGCTGGTAACGCGATCGCTTCTGACACCTACAACCTGAGTATTTTTGTCGCGATTCCTCTACCCCGTGACGCGGCGGATAATCCCATTCCCCCCGCTGCCGACCAGCAATATTTTTTCCGGGGGGTGAAGATCGATCCCAACACTCGCGGCGAAATTGCGATCGCCTTTGACACCCTCAACACTCGCCGATTTGAAGCACGCGACTTTTTCATCGGGCCGGCGATCGTGGGTGACGGCGGCGTCGCGCCCCCGCCTGGCGAAAACGGCACCTTGGCGGGCTTGCTGTTCGCCGAGCCTGATCGCACCATCGTCACCTTTTTAGAGAGCCAACTGTTTGAACCCACTAACGAAATCGCCGACACCACCGGATTGGATGACCTCTCCGACGACGACGATGCAGAAACCCTGCGCGGCATTGAGACCGAAGCAGAAGAGTCAATCTTAGAAATTTGTGACGACAATGAGGAAGACCCTGACGCTGAGTGTGAAGAGTAAAGCACAGCGTATTGAGCGCTAAGTGGGGAGAATCTCATGTTATCGACCCTGTGGGCGGCGGCGTTGCTGAGTGCTGACGTCCAGCCGCGAGGATGGCTGCCGTCGGCAGCTGTCACCATTAGTCAAAGCGTCCGAGAGCCCGACCCTGCCACGGCTTTTCAAACCGGGTTGACGGCATTTCAGGCTAACGATTACGAGGCGGCGATCGCTGCCTGGGAGTCGGCTTTGAGCGGGTTTCGAGCCGCAGAAAATTCCACTCAAACGGCCCTGACGCTGAATGCGTTGGCCGCCGCCACCCTGTCCCTCAGTCGTCATGGTGACGCGATTGCCTATGCCAGTGAGAGTGCCGCGATTGCCGAAATGCTGGAGCGGCCCGATCTCGTCGCCCAAGCTTTGGGCAATTTGGGCATTGCCTATCAAGCGTCGGGGCAATTTGCCCAAGCGGTAGAGACCTATGAACAGGCGCTGACGCAATTACAAGATCAGCCCGAATCGGCCGCGATCGCCCAGCTCTATGGTCTTTTGGGCAATGCCTACGAAGCGCTAGGGGATTATGATTCGGCGATCGCCGCCCAATCAACGAGCATGACTCTGGCGGCTAACGTCAACGCCCCGTCTCTTGAAGCGACCGCCCAAATGAACTTGGGCGGTCTTTACAGCCTAGAGGGGGACTTCGACAGGGCGATCGCCTGGTATGAGCGGGGCATTGCCCTGGCTACGGACGCGGGCTTCCTCGGGTCTGCGGCGTATGGTTTGAATAACCTGGGTGGCACTTACCAAAAGTTGGGCGATCAAGCCGCCGCGATCGCTCAGTTTCAGCGCAGTCTGGCCCTGTCGGTAGAAACGGGCAATCGCCAGCTACAAGCCACCGTGCTGACCAACCTGGGCGTCGCCTTTGAAGATGCGAATGACTTTGAGCAGGCGCTGCGGAGTCATCAAGCCAGCGTGGCGATCGCCCGCGACCTCGAAACGCCCCGGCTGCTGGCCGATGCTTTGAACAATTTGGCCCATACCCAACTCGTCACGGGCGATTTTGACCCAGCTGAAATCGCCCTGCAAGAATCAGTACAGCTCCTATCTGCCCTCCGTCGGGGGCTAGCCGATGCCGATAAAGTCAACGTCTTTGATACCCAAATCTATACCTACAACCTGCTGATGCAGGTGCAGGTGGCCCAAGGCGATTACATCGCTGCGCTGGAAACCTCGGAAGCGGGGCGGGCTCGCGCCTTTGTGGAATCCTTTGCCACGGATGACACGCCCATCACCGCGCCGACCATTGATGAATTGCGTCAGGTCGCCCAGCGCTTAGACGCCACCTTGGTGGAATATGCGATCGTCCCAGAAGACGACTTCACCGTGCAGGGTCGGCAGCGGGGTGAAGCGGGGCGGGTATTTGTGTGGGTGGTCGCGCCGGACGGCACCGTAACCTTTGAAGAAATTTCCCTGGCGGGCATCACCCTCAGCTTGAATGAGCAGGTGCAGCAAAGTCGTTCGGCCATTGGGGCCTTGGGCCGCACCCGTGGCATTGGCGTGGTGCAGACCGATCGCGCCCAATCTTCGTCTGATCTCAATGATCTCTACACCCGTTTGATTGCACCGATCGAGGCCGCACTCCCCGATGATCCCGACGCGCTGGTGGTGCTGGTGCCCCACGAATCGCTGTTTTATCTGCCCTTTGCTGCGCTTACGGATGCCGCCGGGCAGGCGCTGGTTGATAAGCACACCTTGCTCACTACGCCTGCAATTCAACTGCTCGACCTGACGCTGGCTGAGGCGACGATGGTTGGTGCTGCCCCCCTAGTCGTGGGCAATCCCACCATGCCTGCTGTCCCCAGCTTAGAAGGCGAGTTGCAGCCCTTACCGGGGGCGGAAGCGGAAGCGATCGCCATTGCCGACCTCTTGCAAACGCAGGCGATACTGGGCAGCGACGCTACCGAATCGCAGGTCGCAACGGCCATGTCCACGGCCAATGTGGTGCATCTCGCGACCCATGGCCTGCTGGACTATGTCGATACCACCGATCGCATTCCCATTCCTGGTGCGATCGCCCTCGCCCCCGACGACGATGATGATGGTTTATTGACCGCGCGAGAAATTGCCAATCTGTCTTTGTCCGCCCAACTAGTGGTGTTGAGCGCTTGTGATACCGGCCTGGGCGAAGTGACAGGCGATGGGGTGGTGGGCTTATCGCGATCGCTGCTATCAGCAGGAGCCCAAAGTACTGTCGTCTCGCTTTGGGCGGTGCCCGATGAGCCCACCGCTACTTTAATGCAAGCCTTTTATACCGAGCTGTCACAGGGTGCCGACAAAGCCCAGGCTCTTCGCCAAGCCATGCTCCAAACCCGCGCCCAATATCCTGATCCCATCAATTGGGCTGCTTTTGTTCTGGTGGGCAATCCCGCCCCGTTGTAAACGCCCTGCCGAATTGTGACCGTGCAGGGGGAACCAGTTTGCCCAAGTGCTGCCAAGCGGTGGGCGGCAAGGCTCGCAATGGTGGGTCAAGCGCTACACACAACAGGCAGATTTTTTCGGTATGCTATGACAGCGAAACCAACGAGTCATCAGCGCTATAACGCTACTATCGTTGGCATAACTTACGACAAAACTGACCCGTCAGTTAGGAGTTGAGTGAGTGAAGCTTTTTGCTAAGTGGCGTGTTGGCTTAGTGCATTCTGTGTTGTGGTCAGTGTTATCTGTGGCGGCTTTGGTGGGCTGTGACGCAGCCGTTTCCGAAAGTGAATCGCCAGAACCCTCGGCCGCTCCGCTCCCAGCCGACTCGCCGACGGCCGAAACCCCAGCCCCCTCCCAACCTGAGCTGGATCAAGAACTGCTGAACCAACAGCTATTAGCCCAAGGACAAATTTTGCCCGTCGCCGCTGAGGTCGAGATTGCGGATCAAACGCTCGGTCTCGAAGTGGCAGAAACGCCTCAACAACAGGCGATTGGCCTCATGGCGCGAGAATCTTTGCCGGACGATCGCGGGATGCTCTTTCCCTTTGAGCCGGCCCGCCCCGTGAGCTTCTGGATGAAAAATGTTTTGATCCCCTTAGATATGGTGTTCATTCACCAAGGTGAGGTGGTGGCGATCGCGAGCGATGTTCCCCCCTGCGAGGGCGATCCCTGTCCCACCTATGGGCCGGGGCGGCAACCTGTCGACTACGTGCTAGAGCTGCGTGGGGGTCGGGCCGCCGAACTGGGGATGCAAGCGGGAGATGCGATCGAGTTCACCTGGCTCGAAGACGAAGACTCTGAGGCGATTCCAGAAGACTCTTCAGCCTCTTAGGTAGCAACCCATGGTCCAATTTAAGCTAGTGGGCAACTGAACTATTGCCGATTAAGGAATGGGAATTTACTTAAGTGTGAACAGCCATCTCGGCAGTGCCAGAGCAGGCAAAATGCAACTTGGAGTCTATAAAATGCTGATCTCTAAGGGACTCAAAGATTCGGATCAAGGCTGCAGCATTTTATTCTCTACTTCCACGGTTGCAGCTCGAACCTTGAATGCTGCATGCGGCGATCGTTTGATTAGCCAGTCCATTGGTGGCGATGATCCGTCATGACCTTACTGCGCATCCATCATGTAGCCGTTATCTGTTCCGACTATGAGGTGTCGCGCCATTTCTACTGCCACATTTTGGGCCTCAAAATCATCGCCGAAAATTACCGGATCGAGCGGCGATCTCACAAGCTAGACTTGGCTTTGCCCGATGGTTCACAACTGGAATTATTCTCTTTCCCTGATCCGCCGCCTCGCCCCACTCAGCCCGAGGCGCGAGGCCTCCGTCACTTGGCATTTGCGGTATCTCAGCTCGACCCTTGGCTCACCAAATTGGCGGCGGCCCAGGTGCCCGTAGAAGCTGTACGCACGGATGAATATACGGGTTGCCGCTTTGTCTTTTTGGCTGATCCCGACGGTTTACCCATTGAACTGTACGAAGTCGGCGCACCCAACCAGGAAATTGTCCGTTCCACCGCTCTCGCTTGAGAATGAGTTAAGAGCCCTGTTGCTAGCTCAGGATGGCCACTATGACCCGGCGCGAAAACCTGACATTGCTGATTTCTGCCATTGTGCTCACGGTGGTGGCTTTGCTGGTGATTACCTTAGAGGCGCAAGTGTCCTTTACGACTAGCAGTTCAGGCTCGCCAGCCATGGGCAGATTACTCACCGATCCGTTTTTGCAGTTGCCCACCGCGACATCGGTGCGGGTGGTTTGGTTTACTGAGTTTCCCGGGCAGACCCACACGGTATACTACGGCCCGCGATCGGGGGCCAGATTAGCGGACAATGCGTCGACGGTGCCAGCCACAACGCGCCTGCTGTCTCGTTTGCAAGAAGACCAGGCCTCTAATCTCCCCAGTGGTGAGGCGCTGGAGGCCCCGGCTCCTCGCTTGGTCTGGCGACATGAGGCGGAGGTGACAGGGCTGCAACCGGGTCAGCGTTGGCCTTATCGCGTTGAGAGTGTGACCGATGATGGCGAAATCTTGACGAGCGAGGAATTTACTCTGTCGGCAGCGCCCGCCGCCGGGACACCCTTGAAAATTTTGCTGACCTCTGACCACCAGGCTAAGCCGATGACGGCAGCCAACCTGCAAAAAGTTGAGGAAACTGTCGGTGCGGTCGATGCCGTATTTGTGGCTGGCGATTTGGTGAATGTGCCCGATCGCGCCTCTGAGTGGTTTGACGATGCGACAGGAGCCGCGTTTTTTCCCGCTTTGCAAGGCCGCGCGAGTTATCAGTTAGGCAATCAAGAATATCGTGGCGGCGCTTTGATTCAGTCAGCACCCCTATTTCCCGCGATCGGCAACCATGAAGTTATGGGTCGGGTTTCACCCTTCACCCCGTTGAATAAGCAATTCAATGATCCGGTACCCCGCGCGGCGGCCGTTGCTGTCTACGATGCCCAACCCGAGTTGTTCAACGCCCAGGGTGATCCGGCTCTGCGCCAGCAATGGATTGTGAATCATTCCTTTAATACGGATACCTACGAAGAGCTGTTCACCTTGCCAATGGCTGAAGTGCCGGGTCGCGATCGCCCCACCAGCCAGTTTTACGCGACTACCTTTGGCGATGTACGCTTGGTGTCTCTCTTTGTGACCAATATTTGGCGACGGCCAGCGGTCGAAATTGGCGTACAGGGACGGTTTCAAGAGCGATTGGCGGATCTGGGCAACCCGATCAATTGGGGACATGGCCAACATATTTTTGAGCCCATCCATGCCGGTAGCCCGCAATATCAATGGCTCCAATCTGAGCTAGCGAGCCCCGAATTTCAGCAAGCGCGCTACCAAATCGTGATGCTGCACCACCCGCCCCATAGCTTAGGCGACAACATTGTGCCCCCGTTTACTGATCCGGTGCCGCTGTACGATCGCTACCCCGACGGCGCTCTGCGTGCGGTCCGCTACGAATACCCCAAGCGCGATGACTACATCATGCGCGACCTGATGCCCTTGTTAGAAAGTGCAGGCGTCGATCTGGTGCTCTACGGCCATTCCCACCTGTGGAATCGCTTTGTCAGCGAGTCGGGCATGCACTTTTTAGAAACCTCGAATGTGGGGAATACCTACGGTGCGTTTTGGCAAACCGAGCAGCGTCAGATGCCCCCTGGCGAAGACACGATCGAATTTAACGGCTATCAACAAGATTATTATGTGGCCCAAGGAGATCCCAACGGACTTGCCCCGGTGATGCCCACCCTGGCCCCGTTAGAAGATGACTCGGGCAGCCCTTTGCCCTACATTGCCAGTAATGACATCACCGCTTTCAGCATTTTGGAAACGGGGAGCGGCAAAGTCACCAGCTACTATTTCGATACCCGCCAACCCAATTCAGATGTCGTCAAATTTGATGAATTTATCCTTGGGCAAAGAGGCTGAAACCTAGAAAACCCAACACTCCTAAAGCAATTAGCCCAGGGCCAGCGCTGTGCGACAGCTGAGGAAAAATAGGGTGTAAATGCCCAGACTACCGATCGCAAACATCGCCGATCTCAGTATAGGAATATCCAGGATGTAAAAAACGCTATAGAGGCTGCGGGCGATGATGTAAGCGATCGCAGCGCCCAGGGCGATTGTGGAATCTTGCCCGGTGACGTAAGCCATCAGGGCTGCTGGGGCAAATAGCGCCAGCGATTCGAAAGAATTTTGATGGGCCCAGTTAGCTCGTTGGGCATACAAGGGCATTTTGTCGGTCATAGTACGCGGAGCCGACATGTCATAGCCCATTTGCAACCGTGCCGCTCCGACCAAAATAAACGGCGCGTAGACCAGCACCGCAGCAATCACAATGCACACGAGCAGCGTAGCTGGCATGGGCAGTTGGGTCAAAAGCGTCATAGTAGCTCTGAGCGAGGGCGATTAATCGAAATAGAACAGGGTAACAATTTTGCGCTGATCTTCGGCATCTTCGCAGGTGCGAAGCAGCGTATGGCTGTCGTGAAAGGCAAAACAAATGAGTTGCTGACACCGAGAAATAATCTCTTGGTTGCAGATAGCACTGGCTTCGGCCAAAGACAGCGAATCGTTGCTGCTGTTTTCGACCAAGTGCATGACCTGATCCAGCTGATCGCGTGACTCGCGGGGCTGCTTATCTAAACTTTGGGGCAAGATCACCGTCAGCAAGTTGGGGTCACCCTTCAACGCGCCGCGAATGGCAGCGGAATTGGTGCCAGTGGCCCCAGAGGTCATGATCCGATTGCCCCCCACAACCAAAGCGTAAGTCATCAGCTCAATGAGCTGCTGATGGGTAATCGGCACGTGCCGCGAGCCCAAAATCGCAATACGCTTCGAGCCGGACTGCTGGATGGCAGCCAATTCTTGCAGAAATACATCAACCTTGGACGACTCCAAGGGGGCATCAATGGACTGACTCAACGGAGATACACGAAATGAATGAACGCGCCTATTGTATCAGTCTCGTGGAAAATGTCAGCCACGGGGTGCGATCGCAGGGGTCTCTAAGCCAATCAATGTCAATAATCGTTGCATATCGACCTGGCTAGCTAAGTGCTCTTTGATTAAGGGCACCTTGTCGGGATTGTTGAGCGGTAAGCGCCCAAACAGCATTTCAATCCGCTCGACGGTGCTCAGCGTATCGGTCGCCACGGACAACACAGGCACTTCCTTATCTTTAGCAAACAGCAGCACGTCTTTGCTGGGTGCAATTTGGCCGGTGAGAATCAGGCAGTGGGTTGAGGTTTCTAAGGCCGCAATTTGCAGGTCGCGGCGATCGCCCCCGGTCACTACCGCTTGGTGGGTCCCTTGCCCAAAAAAGCGGAGGGCCGAGTTCACATTCATGGCCCCAATTTTCAAACTCTCGACGACCAAATCGAGGTGGTCTTCGCCGCAGAGCACTTCAGCATTCAGATACCGCACCAGTTCTGAGACGCGAATGCCTTGGAGAAAAGGTAACTCGGGCAGCATGCCCAACACCGGAATGCCCAGTTGCTCTAGATAGGGTGCGATGGTTTTATGCGTGGACTCACTATCTTGTTCGCTCACCTCATTCAAGACGACACCGAGTAAGTTGGGGCCGAGGCGTTTTTGGGCGGCCACGAGCTGATCAATCATGCCCAACGTGTTGGAATGCATGACCAAAATGACCTGCGCGTCTAACGCGATCGCCATTTCCGGCAAAGACAAATTAAACAGTGCGCCTTCTTCTAAGTTGGAAGGCCCTTCCAGCAGGGCAAGATCACCTTTGACGTCGTCCCAATAGTGGCTGAGCGTTTCCCCCAGTCCAGCTGTGTTGGGCTGCTGAATCTGCGCCATCCAAGACTGTCGGTTGAGCGATAGTAAGTTGGCCGACTGGTGGGCTGCCTCTAGTCCCAGGGTGGTGGGGACAAAAGTTAAATCACCGTCTGTGACATCTAAGCCGTAGCCAAAAGCATCCACCGACGCTAAAGGCTTGCCCCAGCTCATCGGCACCCCCATCGTTTGTAACTGACTGCCAATGGCAATGGCCAGGGTTGACTTGCCGCTATAGGGCGCTGTTGAGCCAATAATTAGATGCTTGGCGGTGTTGGGCACTCCTCTCGCTCCTTACTAATGCTTACCGGTGGGACTGCCCTTCCAATTTTGCCACTCTTTGCCGAGTGCGGTGGCGCAACCCTAATCGTCTAACCGTAAAAGCTTACGATAGAAAGACTTAGAAAAATCAGCGGGTCGCTTGTGACGCAGGGCAACCACTACATCGAATAGAAAATCAACATATTCGAATGTTGCCATGGTGATCTCATAACTCAAGTCGGCGTCATCATCAAATTGCAAGCGACAGCGGGTTAAATCGGCGGGTAGCGTCGAGACATTCCAGGTGGCGATAAAGGGAATGCTCTCGCCTTCTTCGATCGCCCGTTCCCCTTCTAAATTGCCCTGTTTATAGAGGCCAATGGCGTAAGGCAATGCATTGCGCTTGTTGCCCTGATAATAGGGTAGGTAAACGCCAATTTCAGCTTTTTGAGCGGGTTTAATCTCTTCAAACGTCAGTGACATAGCGGCCTTGGAAATTTGTGTGACTGATGACTCAGGTGAGGTGGCAAGTGCAAACCTCACTGCCCCAGCTCTAGGGTTCCCGAAGTTGGGCATTTTGACCTCAGTGATAGCACAACAACCGCCTTTCCAGGCATAACATTTATCGTTAAGAAGCCTTAAGCCGCTAGGATGAGAACAGATTTCAGGTGAATGCTTGGCCAAAGATCAAGCTGCCTGGCAGTGCCCCCAGCGCCATCTGATCTCGGCGCCATTCAGTTCTGACTGGGCGGCCGATCAGAAGCCGGCCGGGGTGAGCTGCCAAATCTGGACCGGCACCGATCGCCCACGAGGCGGTTCTTCGGGCTGGGTATTCACGTTCTTAGTCGACAGCGGAGTGCACGATCAGCGATATGTTGAATGGGTTTAAGGGCAACTCGGTGAACTTATCTCCGCTGGCGGCTGATGATTTTCATCGCTACGAGCGGCGGCGGCTCAAGGCCGCGATCGCGTTAGTCACCGTTTGGGCGTTTACTGCGCTGCTGCATCTAGTGGTTTGGGGCCAATGGCTGGTCTATGGCTTGGTGCTGGTGACTGGTGTGCATTTGGTGCGTGTGCTGCGGCGGGTGCCACAGGTGACCCCAGAGGCGCTGCCGAGTTGGCAAGACACGCCTCCTAGCGAGCGGACGGCTGCTTATCTGAGTCAGTGGCCCACGGTCTCAATTTTGGTGGCGGCTAAAAACGAAGTGCAAGTGATTCAACGGTTAGTGAAGTCGTTGACCGCGATCGACTATCCCGCGACCCGATTTGATATTTGGTTGATTGATGACAACAGCACCGACGGCACCGGGCTATTGATGGATCAGCTGGCCCAAAATCAAGAGAATCTGCACGTTATCCATCGCGATGAAACCGCCACTGGGGGCAAGTCAGGCGCGTTAAATCAGGTTTGGCCGACAACTCCGGGCTCAATTTTGCTGGTGTTTGATGCGGATGCGCAAATTCCCCCCGATTGCTTGCGACGAGCGGTACCCCTGTTTCAGCAAGAGCAGGTGGGGGCGGTGCAGTTGCGGAAGGCGATCGCTAACGGCACCCAAAATTTTTGGACGCGGGGGCAAGTGGCCGAAATGGCTTTTGATGCCTACTGTCAGCTCAAGCGCAATGCTTTGGGAGGCATCGGTGAACTGCGCGGCAACGGCCAGTTTGTGCGGCGCACTGCTTTGGAACAATGTGGTGGCTGGAATGAAGAAACCATCACGGATGATTTGGATTTGACGCTAAAGCTGCACGTCAACGGCTGGGATGTGCCGCTGATGATGACCCCAGCGGTGCGGGAAGAGGGGGTGACGCAAGCGATCGCCCTCTGGCATCAGCGCAACCGTTGGGCCGAGGGGGGCTATCAGCGCTATTTAGACTATTGGCGGCTACTGACGCCGCGTCGCCTGGGCTGGGGTAAGACCTTAGACCTGGCCCTATTTTGGATGATTCAGTATGGGTTGCCGACAGCGGCCCTACCCGATTTGGTGCTGGCGATCGCGCGGCAGCGGCCACCCATGCTCGTGCCTTTATCCAGTGCGGCAGCGATTTTTGCCACGGTGGGCATGGCCCAGGGCCTGCGTCGTAGTCAAAGTGCCTCGCTCTTCTCGGTGTTGGTGCAAACCGTGCGCGGCATGATTTATATGACCCATTGGTTGGTGGTAGTGGCGACGGTGACGACCCGGATGGCGATTCGTCCTAAACGGTTGAAATGGGTCAAAACTCAGCATGGTGATGTTGATGACCCGACGGTGATTGAAGCCAGTGTCTCTTCGCAGTCTTAATGCTGGGTAACTGGAGTTTGAGTCAATTGATTGACGGCTGCGCAAGGTCTGTCCGGCAGCCCTGAATGATTTGCGCAGCCCTGAATGATTTGCGTTGTTTTGTTGCTAAGGCGCGTGCGATCGCGTTGACATCAGCCAGGATCAGCATAGGACTAGCGTTGCGGCTGGCTACCGAGTGGGTCGCTGCCGCCTCCTAGCTCAAGTTTTATAGTGAGGGTGGCGATCGCAGCTCGTCTGGGCTGGTTTGCCCTAACTAGCTCAGTCGTTGTAAAAGTTTGCTGGCGCTATGCTTGATTCTCGAATTCCGGCAGGTTCGTTATCTGATAAGTGGACTCAGTTTCAAGAACACAGTCCCTTGGTGAGTCCCAACAACAAGCGCAAACATACCGTGCTCGTCGTGGGTACCGGATTAGCGGGTGCTTCTGCGGCCGCGACTTTGGCAGAGCAGGGCTATCACGTCAAAAGCTTTTGCATCCAAGATTCGCCCCGCCGTGCCCACAGCATTGCGGCGCAGGGGGGCATTAACGCCACCAAGAACTATCCCAACGATGGCGATAGCGTCTGGCGGCTGTTTTACGACACGATCAAGGGCGGCGACTACCGGTCTCGTGAGGCCAATGTCCACCGTCTAGCGGAAATCAGCAGCCACATCATTGATCAGTGTGTGGCCCAGGGTGTGCCCTTTGCGCGGGAATATAGTGGCCTGCTGGCGAACCGCTCCTTTGGGGGAGCCCTCGTGTCGCGGACGTTTTATGCGCGGGGGCAAACGGGGCAGCAGTTGTTGCTGGGCGCTTATAGCGCCATGATGCGGCAGGTGCAGGCGGGACAGGTGGAAATCTTGGCCCGGCGCGAAATGCTGGATTTGGTCGTGATTGACGGTCAGGCGCGGGGCATCATTGCGCGGAATTTGGTCACCGGGGAACTGGAGCGCCATAGCGGTGATGCAGTGTTGCTCTGTACGGGCGGTTACGGCAATGTGTACTATCTCTCGACCAATGCCAAAAACTCCAACGTGACGGCGGCTTGGCGCTGCCACAAACGCGGGGCGTATTTTGCGAATCCTTGCTATACGCAGATTCATCCCACCTGCATTCCAGTCTCGGGGGACTATCAGTCGAAGCTGACGCTGATGAGCGAGGGCTTGCGCAATGACGGTCGGGTCTGGGTGCCCAAGGAACCCGGCGATCGCCGATCACCCAACGAGATTCCCGACTGCGATCGCGATTACTACTTAGAGCGGCGCTATCCGGCCTTTGGCAATTTGGTGCCTCGAGATGTGGCCTCGCGCAATGCCAAAGCGATGACCGATGAGGGGCGCGGCGTGGGCGAAACCGGACTGTCGGTGTATCTCGACTTTCGGGATGCGATCGCTGAGCAGGGTCAAGAGGCGATCGCTGCTAAATACGGCAACCTGTTCGACATGTATCAGCGCATCACCGGGGATGATCCCTATCAGGTGCCCATGCGCATTTATCCCGCCGTCCACTATACGATGGGCGGACTGTGGGTGGACTATCACCTGATGAGCACGATTCCCGGTTTGTTTGTGCTGGGGGAAGCAAACTTTTCCGATCACGGGGCCAATCGCTTGGGCGCGAGTGCGCTGATGCAAGGGCTGGCCGATGGGTACTTCGTGATTCCCCAAACGCTGGGCGCGTATCTCGCGACGCAAAAACCAGAACCCGTTACCCCGGATCATGCTGCTTTTGCTGAGGTGGAGGACGCAGCTCGCCACCATATTGAACAGCTCTTGCAGATTCGCGGCGACAAAACGGTCATGACCTTTCATCGAGAACTGGGTCGATTGGTGTGGGACTACGTGGGCATGGCCCGAGATCAGGCCGGATTGGAAACGGCGATCGCCCGCATTCAAGATCTGCGTGAAGAATTTTGGCACAACCTCAAATTGCCAGGCACGGCCAACACCTTGAACAAAAACTTAGAGTTTGCCGGGCGCGTGGCTGATTTTATGGAATTGGCAGAACTCATGGCGCGGGATGCGCTGCACCGTGAAGAGTCCTGCGGTGGACATTTCCGGGAGGAACACCAGACCGCCGACGGCGAAGCCAAGCGTGACGACGACCACTTTGCCTATGTCGCGGCTTGGGCATATCAGGGGCGAGATCGCACCCCCACCCTGCATCGCGAAGACTTGAACTTCGAGAATGTACAGCTCACCCAGCGCAGCTACAAGTAAGGGACTTGCTGGTCCATCAAACATTCAGGCAACTTTCGTGGCTGAGTGGCTGGGTAGTAGGGACGTTTGTGAAGCAGGAACCAAGAACTTTTGTGCGATCGCCCGCCTCACCGCTGTGAAAGCTTTACTGGGGATTGACGGGCTCGAAACCCGGTAGCCAGTTTTGCAGCTGTTCCCAAATGGTTTGTGGGCCGATGCCGATAATGAACAGCACCAACAGCGCGATCGCCATCAAAATCGCGAGCCTCAGCGTTGCTCGCACGACTTTGAGCACCCATGTCGTGACGAGAAACAGGATGATGAGAATGCCGATGACGATCGCGATTTCCATCGATTGATCCTATGCTTGGGCCATTACCGGGGAAGTCAGATTTTGGCTGACCTCTGTCGCGGCGATGCGCGCCCACTGATCAACCGTCAAGATGTCTTGTAACACGGGTTGTGCTACCAGATCATCGCGGTGGCGATCGCACACCCGCTCAATCACTTTCGGGATTTCCAGATAGCTAATCTTTTCGTCGAGGAATAGCTCGACGGCTTTTTCGTTGGCCGCGTTGAGCACAGCGGTCATCGTGCCCCCGGCTCGTCCCGCCGCATAGGCCAAATCCATGCAGGGATACTTGGCGTGATCCGGTTCGCGGAAGGTCAGCGTTCCGGCTTTGACGAGATCCAGGGGTTCCCAGTCGGTGTAGACGCGATCGGGCCAGGAGATGGCATAAAGCAACGGCAGCCGCATATCGGGCCAACCGAGTTGGGCCAGCACCGACGTGTCCTGCAACTCAATCAGCGAGTGAATGATGCTTTGGGGATGGATCACAATATCAATGTCGTCATAGTCTTGGCCGAACAGATAGTGGGCTTCGATGACCTCCAGCCCTTTATTCATCAACGTGGCGGAATCGACGGTAATTTTGCGGCCCATGCTCCAGTTAGGATGCTTGAGGGCGTCGGCGACGGTGACTTGAGGCAGCTTGTCCACCGGCCAGTCGCGGAAGGCCCCGCCAGAAGCAGTCAAAATAATCCGCCGCAGGCCACCATTAGGAACGCCTTGCAGGCACTGGAAAATGGCGGAATGCTCGGAGTCGGCGGGCAGCAATTTCACCCCATGCTTTTCCACCAAGGGCAGCACCGCAGGCCCCCCGGCAATCAGGGTTTCCTTATTCGCCAGAGCGATATCTTTACCGGCTTCGATCGCCGCCAAAGTCGGTAACAACCCGGCACACCCCACAATCCCCGTTACCACCGCTTCGGCATCGCCATACCGCGCCACCTCCACCACCCCATCGTCGCCCGCCAAAATAATTGGTTGGGGATCAAGGTCTGCTAAGGCGGCCTGCAAATCTGGCAACTTGCTGGCGTTACAGATGGCGACAATCTCGGGCTTGAACTGACGTACCTGCTGCGCTAGCAGTTCCACGTTATTGCCAGCCGCAATCCCCACTAAGCGAAAATCTTCGGGATGGGATTCCAAAATGTCCAGGGTTTGCGTACCAATGGAGCCAGTGGAGCCGAGCAGAGTAATCGCTTTCACGGTGTTACCAGGGTGCAGGTCATTCCCAATTTACAATTTTCTGGGATGTGCCCCAAGCTCTCTAGGCTGAGAGCATGTCTTCCGCGTCTGCACAGACTGGTGATGCTGTGAAGTCCACGTCTGAATTAATGGTCCCGCAGTAGGGCTATTCCCCGCAAAGGCAAACCGCACAGCATGAAAACCGCTTGCCGTTATCCTGACGACTTGTAGAACCCATTTGAGATCGCTAAGTAGCGGCTGCCAGTCGCTTGAACATGAGCCTGATGAAACACAGATCCAGTTGAGCTTTGGCATGGTCGAAGGTGTGCTCAAAGTTCTGCGTCACACTCTTGCAGCGTTCCATCTACGCATTCGAGCGCTCCAGTACCCACCGGGCTTTGACGGGGACAAATCCCGTGGGGCTTGTTTCCGACCTCCCCGCTCATGCTGAACCGTCATCAGTCGCGCCAAAGTACCGTCTACACGCCACTGCTTGTAGTGCCAATACACCGTCGAATAAGGTGGCTAGTCTCGGGACAGGTCCGGTCCGCCCAGTTACAACCATTCTTGAGGCGATAAAGGATGCCGTCGATAATCTCGCGATAGCTCCATTCAAGCGGTCGAGTCTGCTGTTTGGGGAGCAAGATCTCGGGCAAGAGGCGTTCGAGGAGTTTCCGTTCGGCATCCGCCAAACCGCTGGAATAAGCCATGGTGACTAAGGAACTAGACATCATGGTTTTCTTTGACGGAAATACCGAAAGATCTCAAATAGGCTCTATGTGGATAACTATTGTGGACGGTGATTTTGGGATTGTGGGCATTACCTGCCACGAGTCTCTTCATCCTTCCCGATGAATCGTTTCCAGCCATTTGAGATGAGCTACGATTTTGTCGGCATCGTGGGCGCCCCTATATGTCGTTAGACTAAGGCTTGCTAAATATGGGGCTTACAAAATAAATATGCGGCAGTATTCTCCGCTGACCATCCTGGCTTACGGACTTGGCCCAACACTGATCCTCTTCAGTCATTGCGGTGCCTTGTTGATTTTGACGACAGGGATATCTTGGGGCGCGATCGCTTGGGCTGTGGGCTGGTACGGCATCCGTATGCTAGCCACCACTGCGATTTATCATCGGTTGCTTACCCACAATAGCTATCGAGCTCCGAAGCTGGTGCTATGGGTGGGTTGCTTAGTCGGTGCGGCGGCTGGGCAGATGGGCCCTAGTTGGTGGAAGGCCCATCATCTGGCCCATCACCAACATTCTGACCAAGCGGTGGATGCTCACTCGCCCTGTCGGCCACTCCCCGGAGTGAATAAAATTTACTGGTCACAAGGAGGCTGGCTATTCTCGCGCTGGTTTTTTCCAGCTAAATTGCCTGTCGATGTGGAGCAGGATCCTTTTTTAAGGCGACTTGATCGCGTTCACTTTATGCCATTAGTGGCGTTGTGTTTGCTCTCGTACGGTATTGGTGGTGTCGAATATTTTGGAGCATTTTGCCTGAGTACCACCCTCTTGTTTCATGGGGTGCAGACGGTGAATTCTCTATGTCATTTAGTTGGTCAACAACCTTTTCGCACGGGGGATAATAGCCGTAATAATGCCCTGGTGGCAGTACTGACGCTGGGCGAGGGGTGGCATAACCTGCACCATGCGATCGCTCATTCTAGTCGCCACGGCATTACTTTACAAAATGGCAAAGTGACCTATTTGCCTGATCCTACTTTTCAGTTCATTCGGCTGCTAGAGCGAGTCTCGTTAGCCTCACGTTTGCACCTGCCCACCGAACAGTCGCTGTTGAAGCGGGCCAACGATAGCAACCAGTTAGGGCAGGCGGCTAGACCGCAACGAGAATCTCCCAAGCCGCAATTATCGGCCAATCGCTAAAACGGCGGCTAAGGTCAACCGTCTGCCTTCAGCGACATCGGGTTCAGCCTTGATTTAGTCAGGCTGAACCCCATTGTTTTATATAGCGCCGCGTAATAGCTCCGTACATTCCCATGCTGCGGAACAAGTAGCTTAAGCCCCTTGTCTGTTGGTACCTGACTGCGGACTGCGATGTATTGTTCACTGAACCGAGTCTTCGTCGCTTTCGGCTCACGGAATAGTTAGTAACTGTCTTCGCCATCAACGTTGTTGAGGGTCATGAGGTGGTTGGCGTCGTCGAGGCGATCGGCGATCTCCTGGCGCACATCAACGTCAACATCCAGGTCAGCTAACACTTCAACTGCATCTTGCCGATATTCAGCGCTTTGTGCAGTATCTGCAGTGGCGAGTTTCTGCAAATTTTCATAGACTTTGCTGGGTGCAGGATGGGGCATTTTCTTCACTTTCCGTTAATCAATAACCTTAAGTTTAGCGATCGCTCAAACAGCTTTTCGCTAATGAATATGAATGATTAGCTAATAGCAAAGCCTCGAGCGGGAATCGCTGTGCTCATATTATCGACAACGAGATGACAGCCTTCTCAAGAGGGACTATAAACCTTTACACGCCCACATTCTATGTTTCAAAACATGGGCCAGCGATGCAAAAATCAACAAACTGCAATATCTGTTGTCGCTGCAAATGGCAAGCAGCTGCTCCAGATGATTCTGCTAACAAGCAGTGTTGAGTCTCATGCTGGTCAACGTTTTGAGTTGAAATATTTTACTTCTTTAAAGATTTCAAGTAAGACGTGATTGTGTCTCTTCTGCGTTGACTTTTCTCAGGAAGGCTAGAGATTGCCAGCACTTGGGTCAGGGGACTCTGGGACCGCGATCGCATCAACAGCTGAGTCTCTCTCTGCAATTGATCCACCTATGTCAGTAGCGGGAATTTACTTTTCTAGTTGCAAAGTTGGCCCAGGATGATCTACGCCCATCTCAGGGCAGCAACGGCTAGACAGACCCAACCTGCAATAAACGCAACCCCACCAATCGGCGTGACGGGACCAAAGGCTTTGAGCCCGGCCAAGCTGATGAGGTATAAACTGCCCGAAAACAGTATGACTCCGACGATGAAACACCAACCTGCTGCCGTCAGCCACGGTAAAGCTTGTTTGGCTGTCCCTAACAGCATGGCGACTGTTAGCAGTGCCAGCGCATGGTACATCTGATAGCGGACGCCAGTGTTGAAAACGGCGATCGCGCGCTCAGTCAATTGATTTTGTAAGGCATGACTCGCGAAGGCTCCCCCTGCTACGGCGAGTCCTCCCAAAATTGCTGCGATCGCCAAAAATAATTGCATCGTTACTCACCGTGAATCATCCATAGTCACAGGGTAAAACTATTCTCAGCAGGGCGACGCAATCAAGATGAGTGCTGAATGATTTGCTCCCGACGACTCGTGCTCTCGGCTTAAGGCTGGAGCGTCATCCCTTCACGCGCTAGACGCAATTGTGGACAGCGATTATGGATTTCCATTTCGAGATGATCAAGGTAGTCATCATCGTGGCGTGGATTGTGATGAAACAAGATCATTTCTTTGACTTGGGTCTTTTCGGCAATCGCAATACTTTGGTCACAAGACATTGCCTGGGGGTCGTCGCCCATACTGGCATATACTGGCTCCGAGTAAGTGCCGCCATACACCAGTAACTCTGCCCCTTGAGCCAGATACAACAAGCTCGGGTCGGGGCCAGCCTCTGTACTATAACTATCGGTCGCGTAAACGACTGACTTGCCCGCATAGTTGACTCGGAAGCCGAGTGCGCTGGTCGCAGAGTTGAGCGCGATCGTTTCGACCGTGACATCATCATCCAGGTGAATCACGTTGCCGGCGGCAATGTTATGAAATTCCATAGTGGATGACATATTCTGCAGCGGCGTGAAGAAATTAGGCCGCAGCATTTGATCCGTCAGGCGCTGCTTGATGGATGCGCCATTCGCAGCAGTCGCGCCATATACATCAAAATGGTTGCCAGCGATAAATGCAGGTCCAAAAAAAGGAAATCCTTGAATGCGGTCCCAGTGGGTGTGGGTAAAAAAGATGTGGGCACTGACGGGATGGCCAGCTTCGAGCAAGTGTTTGCCCAGCACTCGCAGCCCCGTCCCACCGTCAAACACCAGCCGATGCCCGGGCAGTTGAATTTCTACGCAAGCGGTATTGCCGCCATATCGAACGGTGTCAGCCCCCGGTGTCGGCACACTACCGCGTACGCCCCAAAACTTAACCGTCAAACATTCGGTTGCTGACATCACCGTAGCTTGCACCCCTTCTGCAGGTGTCGAATTACTTTCTGTCAGCATTGAAGCATCTGTGTCTGGCATGGAGAAAAACAACAACTAGAAGGTTAGGTTACGTAATCGCTGGCATGAATAACGGTCGCCTAAAGTCGATTGCGAAGCACTTGATTGATAAATATTCTGGCGCTTTTCAGTATGTTCAGGAAAGTTTAGTGGCTTTTATTACTCTAACGCTCAGCTCCCGCTCCGGATTAAACGAGCCGAGCATCGTGATTAGTCGGAGATGGGAAACCCGTCTCACCAGCGCAGTACACTGTCTGGACAGTGGTGAGGTAGTCAACATCGACCGCCTCATTCCGCCTCATTGTTTATCAGGATACCCATCCCCACTGAACATCGATACTCAGCGACCAGGTTATTTGACTGCGTCAATGCATTGCTGCACTAAGGGCTTCACTTTATCGACGTTTTGCCAGCCCAAAATTTGCACCTCTTTCTTTTCGAGGTTTTTATACGTGCCAAAGAATTCCGCAATTTCGTCGAGGCGATGGGTAGCAATGTCATCTAAAGACATCACCTTGGCATAGCGTGGATCTTCGGCGGGTACGCAGAGAATTTTTTCATCGCGATCGCCGCCATCGACCATTTCCAACATGCCAATGGGTCGAGCCGCAATCACACATCCCGGAAAGGTTGGCTGATCCATCAGCACCATGCCATCTAGTGGATCACCATCATCGGCGAGGGTGTTGGGCACAAAGCCATAGTCGTAGGGATATTGCACCGAAGAAAAGAGGACGCGATCTAAGATCATGGCCCCCATATCTTTGTCAAATTC
Source organism: Leptolyngbya iicbica LK (assembly GCF_004212215.1). Lineage (NCBI taxonomy): Bacteria > Bacillati > Cyanobacteriota > Cyanophyceae > Leptolyngbyales > Leptolyngbyaceae > Leptolyngbya > Leptolyngbya iicbica. Next base: position 1,472,615 of record NZ_QVFV01000001.1, on the reverse strand, counting down.
GTACTTGTTTTTGCTGCCCGCCGGAATTTCAATCAGAACATTGATTAGACCAGGCTCAGGCTGAGCGGGAATCCGAGATAAATCCACAATGCGTCTCCAGATATGATGTGGTCGGCAAGCGTTGTGGAGCCAAATACTCCCGATGTCTGCTCAGAGGGATGCCGCTAACGACAGAGCCGTGATGAAGTCACCGAATCGAGTCAGCGATTTCAACTCTGACCAGCACAAGACAACGCTTCGCCTAGCATTTTAGGCGAAGACGCCAATCAACCCTAGAGGGATGCTGGGATCCTCATCAATCATTTATTCAGGCGATCGCGATAGTGGATAGCTGGGTAAGGTGGCAGGAGGCGGATCTACAGCAGAGTAATGTGCGATCGCTAGAAGCGGTAGCATTAGCGTCAACAGTGCAATGACCGTGCCGACAACGTGAGAAAGGCGACTACTCGGAGGTTCCGAGGCATTCTCGGAGGTATTAGCAGATTCCATAAAGACGCGATGACAATACCAGAAATTGCAAACAGTGCGTACAGACCCACATACTCTAGTCTTCCAATTGAGCACAGCGTAACTCAAAGCAGATTGCAATCTGCAAGAAAGCTTAGAGAAACTTTAGGCTCTCTAAGGTCGGCAGGCCCAATTGACATCTACAGTAGCGAATAAACTCTGCGTAAATTGTGAGTTGAACAACATACTGTACACGAAAATTGTAAATAAATATCAATGGTGAGCTGTTTTTCCTTTCCTTAACTTTAAAGGATGCTCATGTGCCTTGAATGCGGGGCACTGTGCGACGATCACCCCTTAGGGATATGGGCCGTGTAGTGGGTGGTGCAGTTGTCACGCTCCAAGTTTGCTCGGGACTAGTCTGATTGCGCTTCTAACTGCTGGCGAATGGCGCGCAATTCGCTCAGGATGGCTTTGAGAATTTCTTGGGTGGTGGTCTCTTCGGACGGTTGCACGGTGATAGTGGGGTTGAGCCCGAGAATGTCTTGGGCAAATCGTCGCACTTCGCGAGGGTGAAATAGGAGGGGATCGTCGCGATCGCGCCGTACCTCGGGATTGAGCTTATCGGCATCAAAGGGCGGGTTCAAGATGTCGGGATGCGTGTTGGCATAGCGATAGACCGAAGCGCGCGATCGCTTGATCTGTTTTTGCACATCATCCACAGTCAAATAGGCGTCGGGTGGTAACTCATCTACTCCAGCGAGCGTGGGGGCTGCCTCAAATTCTGACAACACGGGCGTGTCTTCCATAGCCTTTATCATCACAGTGCAAACTGAGTCTACAAAGGAGATGCCAGAATCTCAAGGCAACGGCTGAAAAATCTGGCGAATGTCATCGCATGGTGAAGGTTGCGCAAGGACTGGGGACGGCGATCTCGCTGGCATCAAAAGGCCTCTTGCTTCAAGAATGCAAGGCATTCGTAGCCAAGTCGTCATGCGGAAATTAGGGGCGGTGGCCGTAGTCATTTCCGAGAATTGACTGTTGACCAGCCAGGGTGGAGTGATGACGCCAACTGATGTGCAGCCTTTTATCTTCAAATGTGCCCCCACGCCTGACCTGGCCGCATTGTGCCTGGTGGGCGATCGCGTCATTTTGCGGTCTGTGGAGGAACGGGATGCGGCGGTGATGTTCGCGGAGTTCAACGCTGCGGTGACGCGCTACATGTATCCTAAGCCAGCAGAGCACCTGGACGAGACGCTCGAGTTCATCGCGCGATCGCGGGCGGCCATGGAAAGTCAGACGGAGCTAGTGCTGGCGATTACGCTGTCTGATGATGGGTTTTTGGGCTGTTGCGGCGTACATCTCACTCAAGGGCCGCGATCGCCCGAACTCGGCATTTGGATTAAGCAAAGTGCTCAGGGGCAGGGCTATGGTCGCGAAGCGATTTGCACGGTGGCCCGCTGGCTTGTGCAAACGTTAGCGTTCGACTACGTCATTTATCCCGTGGATCGGGCTAATATCGCCAGCCGCAAAATTCCGGAAGCGCTGGGCGGGGTAGTCTTTCGTGAGCAAGTGATCACTGCACTGACGGGGCATGTATTAGATGAAGTGGTCTACAAAATTTCGACAGCAACGCTCAGCACTCGGTTAGCGGCAGCAAGTTAGGAATGGGCTAGGGCGCGACTCACGGCGACTTGTTCGTTGAGCGTTGCGCCGCGTAATTGAGGTTGCCATCCTCGCCCTGAGAACGTTGCCAAATCTGAGGTTGAGCAATTGCTTGTGTTAGGTTAACTCCGGATTGAGGCTCATTGAGCCCGAGTTGTTAAGTTGCGGTCAAAGGAGTTTTACGTGAGTCAGCCAAACGAAGTCGTAATTGACGCCATGATGGCGTACTTACGAGAGTTTGTCGAAGTTCCCCATCCCGTTTTTGGTGATTTGCCAGTATGTCCCTTTGCTCGCAAAGCTCGTTTAGACAACACCATCCAATTTCAGGTGTACCCCTTCACTCAGAACGAGGTGGAACCAGACTCCCAATTCATGGAGCTAGTGACTGACTTTACTCGGGATGCTGGGTCAGAAATCCTCATCATGATTCATCCCCGGCCAGCAGGGATGTCTTTGGCCGCGATGGAGTCATTTGTCGAGGCGCTCAATCTACACCTGCTACCGCTAGAGTTAATGGCCTTTGGTGGTCATCCTGAGGATAATTTCAATATCCAAGGGGTGTATACGCGGCGATCGCCCTATCCACATCTCTCGATTCAGTCGACTCCCTTTCTCAATCAGGTCACCCAGTCGTTGCGGCAAACGGGCTACTACCAAAATTGGACGGCAGCGGATTTAGACGTGATCGGGTTTCATGAACGTTAACCGATGCTCTCTATTTTGAGGCGATTTACCTTTCGGCTTAATCGTCGCCCTCAAAGACCCAGACATAGCGGGGCGGCTCAAATTCGAGGTACCGCTTGAAGTCGTGCAGGGTGTCCAGCAAATCCTCTAGGGAAGAGCTGTGGTGGCCTTCGCGCCAGGATTTACGATCGAGCGTGCCAAAGACACAATACTCATTGCCCACCAACTGGGGATAGAGCTGGCGACAAGCCGACTCCAACAGTTCGTCGAGTTCGTCTTTGTGGGCAATCAGCAGATCGCAGTCAGCACAGTAGCGACAGGTCTTATTTAGGCTGATGACTTGGGCGGGTTTGATTACAATCAGCAGCGGTTTTTTCCGCAGTTTGGTTTTGCCATCGCACTTCGGACAGCGGGTGAAGCGAGCATCCAGATGAGGGTTGAGAAAGAAATCGTGCTGAGGCGGCAGGTGTCCAATGCGCTCTGACGATTTGTTCTTTTTCTTGCCCATGGAAATTGTGGTTACTCTATGCTGACCAGAGTAGTCGGTCACTCCTGAAATATCCATGGCGGCATCTTTACCCAGACTCACGGAAAAGCAGGTGAAAGCGTTGGCCACTGAGCAAAGTTGGCAACGGGGACAACGCTATTTTCGCCAGGGTGCGATCGCTCAAGGCGCACGTCAGGGGGCCAAAATTTGGGCCGACTGCATGGGTACGGGCGTTTATCGGACTGAGGTCACTTTTGATCAAGCGGGCATTGAGGCGTCAAGCTGCACCTGCCCTTATGACTGGGGTGGCATTTGCAAACATCAAGTGGCGCTGCTGCTGACTTACATTCACACCCCCGACACTTTCGAAGAGCTGCAGCCGGTTGCGGAATTGCTCGGCGATCGCAGCCGCGCCGATCTGCTCACCATGGTTGAGGCGATGGTGCAGCGGTATCCCGATTTGATGACCATTGTCGATGCGCCCCAAGCGCCCGCCCGAGGGGCTGCCCCTGATCTGGCGAAATATTCGCGTCAGGCGGAACGGATCTTTCAGGGGGAGGAAATGCAGTCGATGGCGGCGGGACTGGAGGCGCTGGTCGATCACGGCGATCGCTTGAGCAAAGGCGGCGACTGGCTGCACGCCGGGGATGTGTATCAACTGCTGCTGGCGATTGCCAACCAGCGCTACGACTTCAGCGTGTTTGAAATCGACTATGACGGCGCAGTGGCCTGTGTGATTCAAGACATGGCGGCGGGCTTGCAAGACTGCCTTATCCAGGTCGAGGAACTTGATCGCAACCGCCGCCGCCGCTGGGTGGAAACCTTGTTTGACGCGGTGTTGAAAGATTTGGAGTTGGGCGGCATTGACTATGCTTATCCTGCTGGGGAGGCCCTGACCGCGCACACCACCGCCGCCGACTGGGACTGGCTAGAACCCCGCATCCATGAAGAGTTGGCGAAACTGCCTCAAAGTCGCTCGGGCAGTTGGGCGCAGAGCTATCTGGTCAAGTTGTTAACCGCGCGGGCCGATCGCCAGGGAGATGACCAGCAGGCCGCCGCCACCATTCTCAAATTTGGCACACCCGAACAACAGGCGGATTGGCATCTGGGCAACGGCAGCTATGGGGAAGCAGTGGCGATCGCCCAAGCCCACTTCTCCGGATTGCCCGGTTTGGTTGTTCAGTTTGCCGATGCGTTGATCGCAGCAGGAGAAGTGGATCGCGCCCTGGCGTTCGTCCAGCACTTTGCGCAAACTGAGGCGCGGAGCTACGTCTACCAGGAATGGCTGACGCAGTTTTATCAAAATCACGGCTCACCCGAACAATTCATCGCCGTACAAGCCGAACTTTTGCAAACCCGCTTTACGCTTGAGGGCTATCGCACCTTGCAGGTGCAGGCGGATCCCCTGGGGCAATGGGACACCCTACGGCAGTCACTGCTCACTCAGCTCGAATCGCAAAACCGTTTGGGGCACCTCATTGACATTGCCCTATGGGAACAGGACTGGGAGATGGCGCTCTACAACCTACAACAATGCACCTGCTGGCAACGGGCCGCCCACATCGCGCCCGTGGCGGCGGCCATCAGCACCGATCAACCGGGAACAGCGATCGCCCTCTATCAGGAATTAATCACTGCGGCGATTGAGCAACGCGGACGGGAGAACTATCGCCGGGCGGCCCAATATCTCACGGCAATGAAACCTCTCTTTGCCCAAGTCGATCGCGCGGCGGAGTTCATTGAGTATGTGGAACAGGTGCGATCTCAGCACAAACGCCTGCCCGCCTTACAACAAGAACTGGACACGGCTGGACTGTAGAGCGCGATCGCTGACTCATCCCCTAGACTTTGGGCTTAAATAGAAAAAATTTGCTGGCACCCGCTCCCCACTCTCACCCCCTCTTGCCCTCCATGTCAGATCTCAGCCAATACCCCGGTCAACGCTTCCCAGCCAAATCGGAACGATGCCAGCAGTATTAAAGCTTGGGCCTTATCGGTTTTATTTCTACAGTCATGAACCCAATGAACCGCCTCATATTCACGTTGATAGAGACCGTGAATCCGCTAAATTTTGGTTAGATTCAGGAGAGTTGGCTAACAATATTGGCTTTAGTCCCAAGGAGTTACGCAAACTACGCAAGCTTGTTTTAGAACATCAGCAACTGTTTTTGGAGGCCTGGTATGGCTGGTTTGGCGATTCAAGTCGATGAGCGGGTCAAGGATGTCCATTTCACGGAAGACACGATCAGCGTGGATTTGATGGATGGTCGGACTATCACAGTGCCTTTGGTCTGGTATCCCCGATTGTTGAACGCGACGCCCACACAGCGGAGCCAGTGGGAAGTTTGTGGCGGTGGCTATGGTATGCATTGGGAAGCTCTGGATGAAGATCTCAGCACAGCTGGTTTGCTACGCGGCGCACCTTCGCCGGAGGCTAGACGCTAGTGGTGCATCCCCAAGAATTTGGGCTTAAATAGAGAAAATTTGCTGAGCACCCAGGACCCTAGATTCTTTGACTGGATTCACATGAATTAGCATCGACTCTGGAAAGAATCCGGGGGTTCTCAACTGTCCTAACCTCAAGTCAAAATCCTCAATCTAACGATGTCAGATCGCGGTAAGTACCACGGACAGCGACTTAAAACCAAAGATGTGTTAAGAGACTATGCCGCCGGAGAGCGTGACTTTCGAGGTTCCATCTTACGCGGCTGTCACTTTGAGGATGCTGACTTATCTGGCGCAGATTTTACGGGAGCGGATATTCGCGACGTCCAATTTATAGACACAGACTTACTAGAAACAAAGTTTTGTTCTATTAAAACTAGTTTACAACTTTCGCAATCTATATTTGAAATCATAAAGATAGCTGCTGTTGCCCTTGTAGCTGGTGTCATACAAGGAACTTCTGGAAGTATAATAAGCGGCTTTCATATTCTTGGCAGTCCAACCAATCCTCTCGGAATCGTAGCAGGATTAATCCCCGTTATCGTAGCCTACTTCATAATCTGGGATCAAGGATTTAATATCCGAGCATTGAAGTATATAATCTATTCTGCCATTTTGTCTCTGGCGCTAGTTGTAGCTGTTTCTATCATAAAAACAACTGATTTTGCTGAGGCACAGTCTTTTGCGGTTTCCGTTGTGGTTAGCGTCATTGGCGCTTTTGCTGTCAGTGCAACTGGTGGTGCATTCGCTTTAGCCCTTGCCATAATAATTGCTATTTTATGTGCCTTTTCTACGCATATCGCTCTTGCAATTGCATTAGTTACTTCACTCAGCGCCGCCATTAGTGTCGGCGTTTTGATTGCGAATGGTTACGCTGGATCTATTGCAATATATGGAGCCTGCATTTGCGCTTTCATCAATTTTATTTTTACAGTTATAATTATTTGCTTTCTACGTCAAGACGATCATAGGTTTTGGCCATTGCGTCTAAGAAGTATTGCTTTTTCCGCGACCGGTACAAAGTTTATTGGTGCTGATTTGACCAGGGCATCTTTCGCTAATTCAGACCTTAATAGGGCTAACTTTTCCAGTTCTTCCCAGCGTCCAATACTGCTAAAAAATGTTCGGTGGCGCAACGTTGAAAATTTTGAGCGTACTTTTCTCGGATTTGAATACAGCAACCTAGACGACCCCTGGCTTCGTGATCTGCTTGTGAGTCTCGACGGTGTTAATCGAGATTTCTCATATGATGATTTGCGAGGTGTGAATCTGGCGGGAGCCACCCTACATCGCATAAACCTCATAGGGGCCGACCTCAACGGTGCAACCCTGGCGGGCGCGGAACTGCACGGGGCCAACTTGACCAATGCGCAATGCGTCGGCACCGATTTCACCGGGGCGCACCTCACCGGAGCCTGCCTGGAAGCGTGGAATATTGATGAAACCACCATTCTCAAAGACATTGACTGTCAGTACGTTTTCCTCAAAGCAGAACCCGATGCCCAGGGCAATCGCGAGCGGCGGCCCCACAATCCCGACAAGATCTTCCAACCAGGCGACTTCGAGAAGTTCTTCAAAGAAATGCTCGACACGGTGCAAATCCTGATTCGTCAGGGCATTCATCCCCAGGTCTTCAGAGACACTCTGGCGCAGTTGATGGCCGACTACCATTTGCCTGACGATGCCGTCCAAGGCTACGAGCGCAAAGGGGAAGATATGCTCGTCACCGTCGCCGTGCCCCCAGGCACTAACAAAGGCAAGTTTGAACAAGATTTTGATGAGTTGCAGGCCCTTAAGCTAGAAGCAGCCAGAGCCCGGGGTTTACTCGAAGGTGAACGTAAACGGGCCGATGACCTCAAGGCCATTATGCTCAGCCTCGGTCCTGCCGCCAGTAACGTGACTGTCACAACCACTGCCATGACCCACAGCAATAATCCCAACATTTCTGCCGCTGACGGCAGCTTTGTCAACACGGGCAACAACCTACAAGGCAACGTCATCAATCTGGGCGAAATCAGCGGTCAGGTGAGCCTACATTATGGGCAAGACGCCGACAAAATCTTGCAAACACTAGAGTCTCTGCAAAGTTACGCTCAGACCTTTCCAGAGACTGAAAAGGAAGCCGTTCAAGTCCATTTAGAAGACTTGACCCACGACCTTCAGCAATTTAAAAAGCCTAGTCCCGCAAGGTTGAAAACTCGCTTGATGGGGTTGCTGAGAATAGCTGTTGCCCTTGGCACTGGAATCGCTACCGCTACTGACTTTGCCAACAACGTCCTCGAACTCGCAGACAAGCTGGCTGTTCCCATTGAAGTTTTAGAACCGCAGCTGCGAGAATTTAAAGCTATCCATCCCAACTTTGATTGGCAGCCTCCTGATAATTCTGAGCTAGAACACAAGTAGTAAGTTAGCTAGCTAGGTGTAACTTTGGCGATGTGAACGAGGGCGTCGCCCTGGTGGATCAGGGGATTTTGGCTGTAGCCGATGACGTAGCCATTGAGCGGACTGCGGGCGGGGGTGGGTTTATCGCCAAAGGCATCGCTGACAAATCCCAGGGTTTCTTTAGCGCTGACCCGCTGGCCGAGCTCCACTTTACGGTGCCAAAAGCCCCCTCGCGAGGCCCGAATCCATTTCGTTTCGTAGGATTCGATCGCGAGCGGTACTTGGGTTGGCGCATCCAGGGTGTACATATCCAAATACGCCAGTACCCGCCGTACCCCATCCACCCCCACTTGAATCGCGTCTTCGCCAAAACGCAGCGCCTCGCCCCCTTCAAACAGCAGAGTAGGGATATGGCGCTTGGCGGCGGCCTCGCGCAGGGAGCCGTCGCGCGTGCCCGCATGGATGATGATCGGCGCCCCAAAGGCTTTGGCAAAGGCGTAAGTGGTGGGGTCTTGCAGGTTGGCGCGGATTTGCGGAAAGTTGTTGCGGTGAATGGCGGCGGTGTGAAGGTCAATGCCATGGGTGCAGTGACTGACCACCTCTTGCATAAAGATGGCGGCGAGGCGGGCGGCCAGCGATCCCCGCGCGGAGCCGGGAAAGGAGCGGTTGAGATCGCGGCGATCGGGCAGATAGCGGGACTGTTCGATCAGGCCAAAAATATTCACCACGGGGACGGCGAGCACAGTGCCGTGGAGGTAAGACGATTTGAGCGATCGCACCACCCGGCGAATAATTTCGACTCCGTTCAGCTCATCGCCATGGATGGCCGCACTCAGCCACAGACAGGGGCCGGGATAGCGTCCCCGCACCACCGCCACGGGGAGCGATAACGTGGTGCCCGTGGGGAGCCGTGTCACGGGAATTTCGACCTTGACCCGCTTGCCCGGCGGAATTTCCACTTTGCCAATGACTAGCGGCGATCGCCCCAAATCAGCGTTGGGATGTGGTGGTGGCGCGATCGCAGATTCCCCTTCCAACGGCAGTAGACTCCATCCATTCAGTCTGCATAGGGTAGCAAATCTATTGCCGCGCGATCGTTCACCGCCGCACCGGATGGCTCGTTGCGATGGTGGCGTAGTCCCCGCCCTTGCATCCATCACGTCTGCATTCGCGGCAAAATTGGGCAATGCGATCGGGAAAACCGTACTATAATACATCAGTCCTAAATCAAAAGGGTCAGGATGTATGCCCGTTAGCCCTGCTCAAATTCGCGCCGTATTGGAAGAGAAGCGTGAAGCGCTCTCCTCGTTTGACCAGACTTTGGGACAAGACCTGAACCGCTATCGCGACGCCTGGACCCGCTTGACCCAGGAGCCCTTTGCGAAAACGGCTAAGCGATTGTCCAAGGCGGGGATTGGGGCGCATCTGCTAGAAGATTTTGAGGCGGTGAAGAAGGGCGTCATTGCGAATCCGCACCACTGGGCCAATCGCGAAGACAGTCTCGTGTGGGTGAAAGAACAGCTATCGGGGGTCACGACCTTTGCGGTGGATGGTTCGCAGATTTTTCCCAGCAAAGACGTGTCGCTACCTGTGGCGCTGATTCAGATTGGCTGGTTTGAAAATCCCCACACGCCGGATGGTCAATACACCAAAGACATTGCGCTGGACGTGCTGACGCCGGATGATTTGCGGGTCAATCATCAGGGCGAGCCCGTGGATCGCCGGGTCAATATCCGGCGTTTTGAAATGGAAGTGGAGCGACTGGTGGGCTATATGCAGACCTGTCGGTGCCCGGAGCGGACGCTGGTGCTGTTTGATGGTTCGCTGGTGGTGACCTTTGCCGATGCCTTTGATCCCGAAAGTCAAGCCGCCTATGTCAATGCGATGGTGAAGCTGCTCGCCACCAGTCAGCAATACCGGGTTCCCCTCGTGGGTTTTATCGATACATCCTATGCTCGCGATTTGACGACGCTATTACAGCATTACGACCCCGAGGTGAGAGCGGTGGAGACGATTCACGATGCTCAGGTGCTGAAGCGGTTGATGAACTGGGGCGATCGCACCCCACTGCTGCACTGCGATCGCGAGGGCATTCTCGATAAATATGGCGACCAACAAGATCAAGTCATTTTCACCTATTTGCAGACCACCCGCGATCGTCCCCCGGCCCGACTAGAACTGCCTCGGTGGCTGTGGGAAGCGGGCTTAGCCGAAACGGTCATTGACTGGGTGAAAGCGGAGGTGATTGTGGGCAGTGGGTATCCCTATGCGATCGAAACGGCTGACCAAACGGCGGTGCTGCAAGCCCCGGATCGCCAACTGTTTTACCGAATTTTGCAAGACTGGGCCGATCGCGAAAAACTCAATGTCCAGTTTTCACGCAAGCTGGTGAGCAAACTGCGGCGGCGTTAACCGTAGGGACGAGGCATTCTCGATGTGACCGTTTGGGCTCAGTCTGAATCTTCGCTTCGAGAATGCCTCGCCCCTGCTAGATGGTCTCGCCCCTGCTAGATGGTCTCGCCCTCGACGGGGGCTAACACGCATCCGGCAATGCGCCAGGTGTCGTCGGGTTGCTTTTCCATTTGGTAGTAAGCCGTGACCCAGGTGCCAGTGGGGCCGAGCACAGTGACCGCCTGCACCGGTCGTCCGCGGATAAATTGGATCGCGCCAAACTCAACGGACTGGGGCCGGTAAACGGGTTCGTACATCGTCTGCACCATGCCCATAAACTGATCTGCTGTCTGAAACTGGGCTTGAATATCGGGGCTGGCGAAGCTGAACGCTAACTCCGCGTCGTCGGCTTGAAAGGCTGCCAACTGCTGCTGAATAATGTCGGCGATCGCCGCTTCGTCCGCCGTAGTCATGGTTTGGGGCAGACTGGCGGCTGGCCCTTGCTTTGATGCCGGAAACACGGCGATCGCAGGCGGCGCTTCGGGGGCGCGGGCAACCTTCTGATGTCCCCACCAGGCCAACGGTAGGGCGATCGCAACCAGCAAACCCCCTATGGTATATATCTGACGTTGCCGCACAGCCATCCCTCAGTTTAAAACTGTTACCAGCCTAACGACCTTGGCAATGGCTTGCTATATCAACGGGCACATGCCCTGTAAACAGTCTGTAGGATCGACTCGCTAACTTAGGCGGCAGTGGGTAAGGTGCTGTTCTTGCTCAAGATTGCTGTGTAAAAGTCAACTAGCTGCCGGGTAGCCGCGTTCCAGCCCCACTTTTCCGCTTCCATGCGGGCGTTGCGGCGCATCAGTTCGCGCTCGGCCCCGCGATCCAGCAGGCGCTGGGTGGCGGCGATCGCTCCCCCCTCATCCTTCGGATCAAACAGATAGCCGTTCTCGCCATTGGTGACAATATCGGGAATGCCCCCGGCATTGGCCGCCACCACCGGACAGCCCGCCGCCATCGCTTCCAGCAGCACCAGTCCCAGCGTTTCTGTCCGAGAGGGGAAAACGAACGCATCGGCGGAAGCGTAGGCGGAACCGAGTTCTTCCCCGGCCAAATAGCCCACAAAGTTCGTGTGCGTTCCGGCAAAGTGCTTTTCCAGATCTTCGCGGTGGGGACCATCGCCCACCAGCGCTAGTCGCGCATCGGGGATCGACTCCAGCACCGGCTTAATGCGATCGACTTCTTTTTCGGCCGAGAGCCGCCCCACATATAACAGCAGCGGTGCATCGGGGTGACCTTGAGTCAGGCGATCGCGCATTTCTCGGCTGGCGAGTTCCGGGCGAAACAGCTCCGTATCGACCCCTCGCTGCCAGACCTGCACCCGCTCGACACCATGCTCAGTCAGCTCTTCCTGCATCGCCGTCGAGGTCACCAAATTAATCCGGGCCTGATTGTGTACCGCTTTGATCAGCTCCCACATCACCCCTTCCAACACGCCCAAGCCATAATGCTCCAGATACTTGGGCAAGTGGGTGTGATACGACGCCATCAGTGGAATATTCAGCGTCTTGGCATAAAACAGTCCTGCCATCCCCAACACCGCTGGATTCACAATGTGGATTAGATCGGGCGCAAACGCTTCGATCGCCTCGCCAATAGATGGGCGCGGCAGAGCCAGCTTCAACTCGGGATAAAGGGGAAACGCCATCCCGGAAACTCCGTGGATTTGCGCCCCTTTGTAGGATTTCAACCCTCCCTCAGGACAAAACACCATCACGTCATGCCCCAATCGCTGTAAGTGCTCCACCGTATGCTTGAGGCGGGTCACAATTCCGTCAACTTTGGGCAAAAAGGTTTCAGTAAATAGGGCAATACGCATGGGCTTGGCACTCGAAGCTAGGACATTTAAACAAAAAATTAGCGGCAAACAAAAAAGAGACTAGACTCGCAGTTTTCTAGACACCCCTAAAGGCCCTAAAACATCGGCAAATCTAATCTCCCTTCTCGATAACGGAACCAGATAAATTGACGGTCTAACGACGCCACTTCACCTTAGGTAGAATCTGACTCTGATCGACGCGGCCTTTGTACTTGGTCGCAAAGTTCAATAACGAATCCAGCAAAGAATCTGACAGGTAGTGCGGCTCTAAGCCGAGATCCAGCAGGCTGGTGTTTTTAGCGTTGAAATAGTGGTCTTCCGCCTCAACCCGGGGGTTTTCCAGGTTCTTGACTTCGACCTTGACGCCCAACGTGCTGCCCGCTTGCTGCACTTGCTTCGCCAGGTCATTGACGCTGAACATTTCCGTGAACTGGTTGAACACGCGGAACTCACCAGAATTAGCCGGATTGCTCACTGCGATTTCAATACAGCGGACGGTGTCTCGAATATCGAGGAAAGCGCGGGTTTGGCTACCGTTGCCGTAAACCGTGAGGGGATGTCCCACCGCTGCCTGAATACAGAAACGGTTGAGAGCCGTACCAAAGACGCCGTCATAATCTAGACGGTTAATCAACAGCTCATCCATGCCGGTTTCTTCGGTCAAGACGCCATACACTACCCCTTGGTTCAGGTCGGTGGCGCGCAGGCCCCAGATTTTGCAGGCGAAGTGAATGTTATGAGAATCATGCACCTTGGAGAGGTGATAGAACGAGCCTGGCTGCTTGGGATACGGCAGGGTATCTTTACGACCGTTGTGCTCGATGGTGATGTAGCCTTCTTCGATATCGATGTTGGGGGTGCCGTACTCGCCCATCGTGCCCAGCTTCACTAGATGGCAGTCGGGGAAATGATCGCGCAGGGCATACAACAGATTCAAGTTGCCAATGACGTTATTGGCTTGAGTCAAGACGGCGTGCTCACGGTCAATCATTGAGAAAGGCGCAGAGCGCTGTTCACCAAAGTGAACAACCGCATCGGGCTGAAACTGCAGCAATGCTTTTTCGAGATACGGATAATCGTTCAGATCACCGACAAAGAGGTCAATTTCTTTGCCTGTTAAATCTTTCCAGCGTTGCAAACGAGTCTGGATGGGCGCAATTGGCGTCAGAGTATCGACACACAATTGTGCATCCCAATGACGCCGTACCAGACTATCGAAAATACCTACTTCGTGGCCTCGGTTAGACAAGTGAAGCGCCGTTGCCCAACCACAATATCCGTCGCCGCCGATGACTAAGACTCTCATATTAATCAATCAAACACATCGCCAATACCCGCTTAATGTATCAGTTTTATGTCCCCTAAACATAGTGTCCTAAAAAAGTCTCGGCTCGAGCACTGTGACTTTGGGTTTTCTTTGCACAGAGGGATTGCGGTCAAGTCACTGGGCTTTAAGACATCCCGCGATTGTGAAGAGCACCCTAAACGCAAAGGCAAATTCGACAACTTTTTTGGGGTGGAGAAAGCCTCGGGATCAATTGTGATTAATTACCCGATCGCAAGGCGAAATAACCACACCTGAGTTGACTGATCATCAGAAAAATTGTTGTCACTAATCAACCAAAGACTGGCGCTCCCATCCGGTAGCGGTGGCCCCAGAGTCATGCCTTCCAGGTTATCGATCGCGGCCACCGGTACCTCTAGTGTGGTGAAATCCAGCAGCAATTGTTTTTGAATTGGATTGATATTGTCTGACGACGGTAGTGCGGGCAACGTTGAGATGTCGGTCGCGCCGCCTGTGGCGAGTTGAAAGAGCTTGATGACAAAACCGCGAATGCCCAGGACTCGTTCAAGGGCGAGGAAATGTCCGCCTTGGTCGATCGCCACTAACTCTGTCAGGCCATTCACCACGGTGCCCAACGGTTCGAGACTGAGGGGATAGGCGTATTCGGAGATGAAGGTGGACTGCTGCGGCCCAATCAGGTAATGCAGAAAGCGGTTGGTAAGGGGATTGGCGGGATCGGGGTCAAAGTCTTGGGCGAGGGCGGATTCGGTCGCCATGAAGAGGCGAAAGGGTTCGAATGCTCCAGCGCTAGAGGTCGGTCCCAGGGTCAGGGCTTCAAAGCCCAAATTGTCGCGAATGCCTTGTGCCGCTGGCTCCGGCTCTTCCTCGGTGGGCACAGTGGGTAAAAAGCGGGCGGGGAGGCGGAATTCGGTTTTGAGCTGTCCGGTGGCGAGATCATACTCATTGAGGGTGGGCGGGGTTTGGGTGGCGGGGACCCCTTCGCTGGAAATGAAGACGGTTTGGCGGGGCGAGAGCACCATACCTTCGGGATCAAGGCGATCGCTGGGATATTCATTACCCGCCTGATCTTTCAGCGTGGTGATGGCCTGCACGGCAATATCGGCAATTTTTGGGGACTCGGGCGTGCTGAAGTCGGTGGCCATCGCGAGGGTGTAAAACCGGGGCGGCGCCAGGCGACCGCGATCATCGGACAGGGCGTAAAACACGTCGCGTTGGCGATCGTAGGTGAGGGCCGAGAGACCGCCGACGGGGGTGTCGGCAAACGTTTGGGCAGGCAGTGTTGCCACGTCCAACAGCTCAATTTGCAGGGGCAAGAAAAGCCGCTCTTCGGCGCTGACCTGGGGCAAGTCACAGCCGGTCAGGGTCAGCAGCGTCCCGATCGCGACCAGTCCCATCAGGAGAGACCGCCATCGCCGCGATCGCCCCCAGCCGGAGGGCAGTTTCGTTAACCTGGCTTGCCACACACCTTTGATCCCGAATTCGTCTCTTACCAGTAGTAGCGCAGTTTTTGATCGACTAAGAATTTTTGTAGATCGCCAATCTGATTCGTTACCACAATTTGCGAGGGGGTGAGGTTGGTGGGTTGAGCGACCTCAGTGAGCCAGCCCGCAGTGGCCCCAGCGGCCGCGCCGACACTCCATTCGCCATAGTGCACTCGGGTCATGGCATTGACAATGTGCGACCCGGCAATACTCTTGCCGCCAATCAGCAGGTTATCAACGCCGACGGGGATCAACGCTTCGAGGGGAATGGGCAGGGGGCGCGCTAGCCGTTCGTTGACGCTGGCGCGGGTGGCCTCGTAAGAGGGCGCCCAATTGCGCCACCGACAGCCGTGAATGTCGATGTCGTAGTGGGTGAGGGCGATCGCGGTGGGGGCAAATTCACGCCCGCCATCAATATCGACCCGCAGGTCGCGCTCCGTCATCATGAATTGCTCTTGCCCGTAGGCGGGCCGCCCAATGATGCGCCGTCCCTCGCGAATGTAGGGCACCATGCTCAGCCCCGACTGCGTCCACATGGGAGCATCTGGCCCGTACAAAAACGTCAGGGGAAACTCACTGGTTGCTTGATGATCGATCAGCCATTCCGCAAACAACAGGGAATGGTTTTCGCCATTTTTTAGCGCTTGAATGGATAGACCGCCCATCCAGTTTTGATATTGCCCAGTATCTTGCAGCATGTCCTGGGTCATCACGAGGGCATCGTCCATGATGTTCCAGTCATTGCCCTCGGTCCAGTTGATCATCGTCAACTCGCCTGTGGCGGTGCGCGCGACCGAGCCTTCTCCGGTCTGACGGCTGATGATGCGGCGATAGTTAAACAGGCCGCCATTGTGGTACATGGGGAACCCTTCCATGCCGAACATATTGCGGTGTTCGTCTTTGGGCAGGCTGGTTTCTAACCGAGCGAGGGCTTGCTTGCTGCCGCCTTCGTCGTCCACAATGCCCATCACAAAGGGATAGGTAAATGCCTGGGTGCAAGCGGGGTTGGACTGCACGGGGGCGTTGGGCTCATCCAGCACGTCTTTACCATCAGAGCCGACCCGAAAGGGCACTTGGGCCCAGGCAATAAATTCGCCGGTGTCGGTGGCGTCGATGACGATCATGCGCTGACCAGCGGGCGGCTGCAGGCGAATCGGCTTTTTGTCGTACAACTCGCTGCTCGACCAGGCATACCAGTCGTAGAGCTCTTGCGACAGCCGTCCTTTGGGCAGATAATTTTCGTTTTTCGGCGTCCGGCGCACCGCATAAACGGCGGTGATGTTGCGTCCTGATGTGTCGAAAGCAGCGCCTTTGAACGCGGTGGACGTGGCCCAGCGGCTTTGGGGCGACGATGCCAAGGCCGACTGCAACAGTTGTTCTGAGGCGTTGGCTCCGGCGCGGGGTAAAAAGCAGAGAGAGCCGACCCAGCAGCTATTGGTCTCGTAGGTGAATTGGCGATCGCTCATCCCCGTCCACCCCGGCAGCCGCACGGGTTGACTGCGAATGGAGCGTTTGAACTCGCGCCAGCTTTCGGAAAAGTTTTGAAACTGCCGCATCGTTCGCGACTCATCAATGGCGGAAACCCCTTGAGAGCTGATCTGCCCGCCTAGCCAGGGCGTCACCTCAATTAAGCAAGTTTGGGCGCCCGTCCGCATCGCATGGTTCGCTGCTGCGACCCCGCCCAGGGTGCCGCCCACCACCACGACCTCGCACTCCCACACTTCTTCCGCTTTGGGCAATGGTGAAATCTGAGGGCGACCATTGGCGGCTTTGACATCCTGTAGCCCAATCAGTGTGGTGCCTTCGGTCAACGTTTTGCCAAGCTGAATGGTGCCCAAGGTGGCGGGTGCTTCGAGGTAGCCCGCTGCGATGTGAAACGCTTGTAGCAGCAAGGCTCCCCCCGCGATCGCCAAAATCGAGAAAAAGGTGGCCCGACGCTTGCGTTGTCGGCGCTTAGCAGCCAGATTGCGATAAAAGCGGCGCGTTGCCATTGTGAACGGGAGTAGTACAGTCAGTCTAAGTGCTTCAGAGTGTAGCAATAGAACCCTGAACTGGCGCACTTTTCTGCAAATTCCGTAGAGAAATTTGGGCGATCGCGATCGCGGGCGGTGTTAGCCGTGACTTTCCCCAGAATTGAAAAAGGAGTCTTAAAATCTCTTGGTTGCAGAAAAACCATTGGTTATGGTGAAAGCGATCGCAGATCCCGTCCGATCAGCCACATCGCGACGAGAGCAGTGCAAATGAGGAGTGTTCATGAACGCCACCGAACTCTGGCAGCGCTACGAAGACTGGCTCTATTATCACGATGGGCTGGAGCTTTACGTTGATATCAGCCGCATGGGCTTTGATGCCGCCTTTGTGGAAAGTTTGCAGCCCAAGTTTGCCAAAGCCTTTGCCGACATGGCGGCATTGGAAGCAGGGGCGATCGCCAATCCGGACGAAGACCGCATGGTGGGCCATTATTGGCTGCGGGATCCCGACTTAGCCCCTGACGACTTGGGGCAAGAGATTACCACCGTGCTCGATGAGATTGACGACTTTGTGCAGCAGGTTCACGCTGGCACTATCAAGCCAGCGGAAGCTGATCAGTTCACCCGCATTCTCTCCGTAGGGATTGGCGGCTCGGCTCTGGGTCCCGAGTTTGTCTCCGAAGCGCTCGCGCCCATCAATCCCAAGATGGACATTTACTTCATGGACAACACCGATCCCGCTGGGCTGGATCTGGTGCTCGATCGCTTGGGCGACGACTTGAAAAGCACCCTCGTCCTCATTACCAGCAAGTCCGGCGGCACCCCCGAAACCCGCAACGGCATGTTGGAAGTGAAACACCGCTTCGAAGCCCTGGGCTTGGATTTTCCTTCCCACGCGGTCGCCATCACCATGATTGGCAGCAAGATGGACGAGCTGGAACGCATGGAAGGTTGGCTCGCCGAATTTCCCATGTTTGACTGGGTGGGGGGCCGCACCTCGGAAATGTCAGCGGTTGGTCTGCTGTCGGCGTCGCTGCTCGGCATTGACATCCGCTCTATGCTGGTGGGCGCCAAAGAAATGGATGCCGCCACCCGCGTGGCTGATCTGAAAACGAATCCGGCGGCGCTGCTGGCGCTGGCCTGGTATTACGCGGGTAACGGCCAAGGCGAGAAGGACATGGTGATGCTGCCCTATAAAGACAGTCTGCTGCTGTTTTCTCGCTATTTGCAACAGCTGGTGATGGAGTCGCTCGGCAAAGAAAAAGACCTGGATGGCAACGTCGTTCATCAGGGGATCGCTGTGTATGGCAACAAAGGTTCCACCGACCAACATGCCTATGTGCAGCAGCTCCGCGAGGGCGTGCCCAACTTTTTCGCGACGTTTATTGAAGTGCTGAAAGATCGGGAAGGGCCATCCATTGAAGTGGAGCCCGATGCAACCTCCGGCGACTTCTTGAATGGGTTTTTGCAGGGCACGCGAGCCGCGCTCTATGACAATCAGCGCGAATCGATCACCATCACCATCAATGAGGTGACGCCTCGCACGGTGGGGGCGCTAATCGCTCTGTACGAGCGGGCAGTGGGCCTGTATGCCTCGCTGGTGAATATCAATGCTTACCACCAACCCGGCGTCGAAGCGGGCAAAAAAGCGGCGGCTTCGATTATCGATTTGCAACGTCGCGTGTTGACCGTGGTGCGATCGCTCGATCAGCCCCTGCCGCTGGCCACGGTGGCCGACAAAGCGGGCGCGACTGACCAAGTGGAATCGGTGTACAAAATACTGCGACACTTGGCCGCCAACAATCGCGGCATCACCCTGCAAGGCGATCGCCGCACCCCCTCGAAACTCAATGTGGCGGCCAAAGCATCGTCAGAGTCTTAAATTTTGCGGGGGAATTTGCCGTTTCTTCAGTGGCCACTGAGATCATAAGCACTCAGTACAGTCAGAGTTAATGCAATCAAGTCTTTAAATTGTTGTGAAATCAGTGGACGCACCATGATTATTTGCTACCGTGGCGAAAAAATCACGGCTGCCCCTTGCCTGATTTTGGTGTACTCGAACCCGGTGACAGCTTGTGAGCCATGATCGTTGCCTATCCCAGTGCGCGATCGCTGTCCGTGTCTGAAAGCTTTTTATCTTGCATGACTCCCACGTTTGCCGAAAAACTTACCTGGAAATTTAATCGATTGCCTGGTGAAAGCGCCAGGTCCAACGCCTCAATCAGCGTTGTTGTCTAAAACCTGTTCTAACCCTTGGAGGAATCTGAAATATGGTTGCTGCTGATCCTTTAGCCAATGATCCTTTAGCAAATTGTCCCATTACGATCGAAGACGATCGCACCGGCCTCAGCGTCGAAACCCTACGCCGCGCCTTAGCCGACCACCTGTATTACATTCAGGGCAAACTGCCCGAACATGCTTCGAAAAATGACTTTTATCTGGCCCTCGCGTTTGTGGTGCGCGATCGCCTGATGCCCCGCTGGCTCTACTCCAAAAAGAACTATTTGCAGCCCGACACCCGCATCGTTTCCTACCTCTCAGCGGAATTTCTGCTGGGGCCGCATTTGGAAAATAACCTGATTAACTTAGACATTCAGGACGAAGTTCGGCAAGCCGTGCAGGAATCGAATCTGGATTATCAGGTCCTGATCGATCAAGAAGAAGAACCCGGTCTCGGCAATGGTGGCTTGGGTCGCTTGGCCGCCTGCTACATGGACTCCCTATCCAGTTTGGAAATTCCCGCACTCGGCTACGGCATCCGGTACGAATTTGGCATCTTTGACCAAGACATCCGCGATGGCTGGCAGGTCGAAATGACCGACAAGTGGCTCCAGTTTGGCAACCCTTGGGAAATTGCCCGACCGAGCTTTGCCGTCACCGTCAAGCTGGGCGGTCACACTGAGCCCTATGTGGACAACCAAGGCCAATACAAAGTGCGGTGGGTGCCCGCTCAAATCGTGAAAGGCATTCCCTATGACACCCCGATCACGGGTTATAAGGTCAACACGGTCAATACCCTGCGCTTGTGGAAGTCCGAAGCTCCGGAATCCTTTGACTTCCAAGTCTTTAACGTGGGTGACTACTATGGCGCGGTGGACCAAAAGATCGTGTCTGAGAACATCAGCAAAGTCTTGTATCCCAACGATGAGCAAGTGCAGGGCAAAGAGTTGCGCCTGATGCAGCAGTTCTTCTTTGTGTCTTGCGCGCTGCAAGACATGATCCGCATTCACTTGACCAGTGGGCGTCGTCTCAACACCTTCCACGAAAAGTTTGCCGTACAGCTCAACGATACTCACCCGGCGATCGGGGTGGCTGAGCTCATGCGGCTGCTCATTGATGAGCACGACATGGCATGGGATACCGCTTGGGATGTCACCAGTCGCTCCTTTGCTTTTACTAATCACACTCTGTTGCCTGAAGCGCTAGAGAAATGGTCGGTCGATCTGTTTGGGCGCATCCTGCCTCGCCATCTGGAGATCATTTATGAAATCAACCGCCGCTTTTTGGATCAGGTGCGGGTGAAGTTCATGGGCGATGAAGGGCACCTGGAGCGGCTGTCGTTAATTGATGAAAGCGGTCATCGCTCAGTGCGCATGGCCAATCTCGCCTGCGTGGGCAGCTACTCGATCAACGGGGTGGCGGCGCTGCATACCGAACTGGTGAAATCTACCATTCTCAAGGATTTCTACGAACTGTCCCCTGAGAAGTTCAACAACAAAACTAACGGGGTGACGCCTCGACGGTGGATGGTGCAGGCGAATCCTCGGCTAACCAACTTGATCAGCAGCAAGATTGGCGATAACTGGATCAAGCATCTTCATGAGCTGAAAGGACTGGAGCAGTACGCTGACGATCCTGGCTTCCGTCATGAGTGGCGGCAAATTAAGCTGTCGATCAAGCGCGACTTGGCTGAGCACATTCAGCGGCGCACGGGGATCACGGTCAACCCCGAATCGATGTTCGACGTGTTGGTCAAACGGATTCACGAATATAAGCGCCAACATCTGAAGGTGCTGCACATCATCACGCTGTATAACCGCATCAAGGCGAATCCTGACATTGACCTGACGCCCCGCACCTTTATCTTTGGTGGCAAGGCGGCTCCGGGCTATGCCATGGCGAAGCTCATGATCAAGTTCGTCACGTCGGTCGGCGATGTGGTGAATAACGATCCCGATGTGCGCGATCGCCTCAAAGTAGTCTTCCTACCGGATTACAACGTCACTTTTGGTCAGCGCGTGTATCCTGCCGCCGAGCTGTCGGAGCAGATTTCCACTGCGGGCAAAGAGGCGTCTGGCACGGGCAACATGAAGTTCTCGATGAATGGCGCACTGACCATCGGTACTTTGGATGGTGCAAACATCGAAATCCGTGAAGAAGTGGGGGCCGAAAACTTCTTCCTCTTTGGTCTCAAGACCCCAGAAGTGCAGGAACTCAAAGCCAACGGCTACAACCCCTGGGATTATTACGATAGTAATGAAACGCTGAAGGCTGTGCTGGACTTAGTCGCCCACGGTCACTTCTCCCACGGTGATCCAGAACTCTTCCGACCGTTGTTGGATAATCTGCTACACCACGATCCCTTTGTGGTGTTGGCGGATTATCAGGCCTACATTGATTGTCAGGATCAAGTAGACCAAGCCTACCGGGATCAAGACAACTGGACCCGCATGTCGATTTTGAATGCGGCGCGCACTGGGAAGTTTTCCAGCGATCGCTCCATCAGCGAATACTGCGAAGACATCTGGAAAGTCAAGCCTCTACCCGTCACCGTCCCGATTTATGACCAAGCCCAGGCTTCATTGACGGTGTAAGTCATTGGTATAGTCTCACGACAATTGGGCCAGACCTGATCTGGCCCGATTTTTTTGTGTGGGAGGAGTACGCAATCGGGTCTCTGTCCCCGTGTCGGTTGGCGTCGAGGCACGAGACCCAACCAGATCAGACGCTTGACTGTGTTGGGGTTCCTGGCATCAACCGCAACCGACCCCCCGTCTTTTCCAGGTGATTTCTTGCTCAGAAATCTCCGCAGCCCCTTACCTGTCGGTACCTGACTGCGGATTGCCATATAGCGCTGCGCAGATAGCTCCATTCATTGATTTGACGGACAAACGAGGGGCTTAGGTTAGGAAGCAGGATTTTTCAAATCCAACCCAAGTTTTGTTGAGCAAGCATCTTGCTTGCCCTAGGACAGCCGAGACGGCTGTCCACACTTCGATTCAACGCTCATACTTTAAACTTTTGGGCTCTCGGCACCTGACTGCGGATTGCCATAGCTGCGGATTGCCATAGACGAAAGCACGGGTAACCTCTGGGCTGCCATAAAACGTCTAGATGATTTGTGTGGTGTGCCCGATTTCTCAGTAAGCTGATGGTATAGCTCGTAACATTCAAGCTCTGGCATCACAAATGGGCAACCTATGACCAGACTATTGCATACAGGGTTGGAAACATATGGCTGGGGCGGCTGCGAGCGCGGTGAGCACTATCGCTTGGCTGGGGCAATTGCAGAATTCCTATATTCCCCATGGACATTGCTATCTGTGGCAAACGCCTCTGGTGACGTTGCATGTGGTGAGCGATGTATTGATTGCGCTGGCCTATTTTTCGATCCCCATCATGCTGGTTTACTTCGTCCGCCGCCGCCACGATACGCCGTTTACGCAGGTGTTCCTATTGTTTGGGGCCTTTATTGCGTTTTGCGGGGTGGGGCACCTGTTGGATATTTGGGTGCTGTGGTTTCCCAACTACTGGGTCGCTGGGACAGAGCGAGCGTTGACCGCGTTCATTTCCGTCGTCACGGCGCTCAAGCTGGTGGAGTGGATGCCGCAATTTTTGGCGCTGCGATCGCCCCAAGATCTAGAAGATCTCAATCAACAATTACAAGCTGAAATGACTGTCCGCCAACAATCTCAAGAAACGTTGCAGCGCCTGGTCGAGGGCACGGCGTCGGCCACTGGAGAGGCATTCTTCGCGGCGTTAGTCAAAAACATGGCGCAGGCCCTCAAAGTGAACTATGCCTTTGTGTCGGAATATCAGGCAGACACTGACACGGTTCAGGCGCTGGCCGTGTGGGGCGAGGGCAAAGTCTGTGAAAATTTTCAGGTGGCGCTGCCCGGTACGGCTTGTAGCCGGGTGATTACGACGGGGCAGCAGTATTACTTACCAGCGGCGGTTCAGACTGAGTTTCCCGACTCGCGCTTACTTGCTGAGGCCAAGGCGGAATCCTATCTGGGAGTGCCGTTACTGACCGATACTGGCCAGGCGATCGGAACGCTCTGTGTGGTGCACGATCGCCCTTTGCAGCGCCCGGATGAGGCTGCAGCCATCATGAGCATTTTTGCCGCGCGAGCCACCGCCGAACTGCAACGCCAACAGGCCGAAGCCGAATTGCGCGCTACCTATGCCGGTATGGAACAGCAGGTGGCTCAGCGGACAGAGGAACTGAGCCAGCGCAACTTACAACTGGCCCAAGTGGCTCAGCAAGAACGAGCGACTTCGCTAGTGCTGCAACGAATGCGCCGCAGCATGAAACTCGACGTGATTTTTCGCAGTACGGTCAAAGAGGTGCGCCAAGCCATTGGGTGCGATCGCGCGATCGTGTATCGCTTTCAACCAGATTGGAGTGGGGAAGTCATCGCCGAGGCAGTCGATGTCCCCTGGCAAGCCCTCCTCCAAAAAACGGGTGTGGGTCCCTGGCAAGAGCAACTGCTTCAGCAAGATCAATGCGTTCCTGGTCGCCTCGCGGTCGATGCCACGATCATCCGCGATACCTATCTGCAAGAAAACCAGGGCGGCATTTATGCCCAGGGCATCGACTACATTGCCGTTGAAGATGTGTATGCACAGGGCTTTAACAATTGCTATCTCAATCTGCTCAAAGCGATTCAGGCCCGCGCATATGTCATCGTGCCCATTTTCTTAAATGACCAATTGTGGGGATTGTTGGCTTGCTATCAAAACGATGGCCCGCGCCAATGGCAAATGGGCGAATGTGAAATGTTGGCGCGGATTGGCACCCAGCTCGGCATCGCTATTAAACAGGCCGATTTATTTGCCCGCACGCACCAACAAGCGCAAGCGTTACGGATCGCCAAAGAAGAATCGGAGCGAGCCAATCAGGCGAAGAGTGAATTTTTGGCCAATATGAGTCACGAATTGCGCACCCCGCTGAATGCGATTCTCGGTTTTTCACAATTGCTCCAGCGCAACTCCACTTTGCCCAGCCGTCAACAAAACTACGTCGAGATTATTAACAACAGTGGTGAACACCTGCTTGGCCTGATCAATAACGTGCTGGAAATGTCCAAAATTGAGGCGGGCAAGTTCCAACTCAATCCTGAAGAATTTAACTTGTTGCGGTTGCTCCACACGCTGCAAGACATGCTCCGAGTCAAGGCAGAAAAAAAAGGCTTGCAGTTGGAGCTCATCCTTGCGCCCGACTTACCGCAGTATGTGCTGACCGACCAAGGTAAATTGCGGCAAATTTTGCTCAATCTGTTGAGCAACGGCATCAAGTTTACACAGTCGGGCTATGTGCGCCTCAAGGCGGCGGTCGTGGCGGACGATCGCCCCCGTGAGCAGCCGGCGGCAGCGATCGTCTTACAATTCACCGTCGAAGACACCGGCATGGGCATCTCTGCCGAAGAAATCGACGCTTTGTTTGCCCCGTTTCAGCAAACCCAATCGGGGCTGCAATCAGGCCAGGGCACTGGGCTCGGCGTCGCCCTCTGTCAACAATATGTGCAAGAAATGGGGGGGGAACTCCAGGTCACCAGTGAGTTAGGTCAGGGCACTCGCTTCTCGTTCACGATTCAGGTCGCGCCAACCATGACCCCGGCCCTAGAAGAGGAACCGATCGCCCATCATGACGTGACGGGGTTAGCCCCTGGACAACCCCGGTTGCGTTGCCTCGTAGTTGAAGACAACGCGATTAACCGGGTGCTGCTGCTGGATGTGCTCACCCCCCTCAATTTTGAGATTCGTGAGGCCGTCAACGGGGAAGAAGCGATCGCCCTGTGGCAAGACTGGCAGCCCCACCTGATCTGGATGGATATGCGTATGCCCGTGATGGATGGTTACGCCGCCACCCGCCGCATTCGTCAGTTAGAGCGCGATCGTCAACTCCCTCCTACCGTGATTTTGGCCCTCACTGCCACCGCCTTTGAAGAGAGCCATGCCGATATTATCGCTGCCGGTTGCGACGCGATTTTGCGCAAACCCTTTCAGGCCAAGGATTTATTTAATTTGATGAAAACGCATCTGAATTTGCAATATCGCTATGTCACTGACGCCCCCATCTCTGCCCCTGCTGAAGCGGCGGCGACTAACACCGATGCGCTCATCAAGAGCCTCGCTGCGATGTCACCAGAGTGGCGTGAGCAATTACGGCAGGCGGCTACCCGCTGTAGCGATACGGCAATCCGCACCCTGATCGAACAAATTCATTCAGATTATTCGATGCTAGCTGACAAACTCTACCAACTTACAGATGTGTTCAGATTCGACCAAGTTCTAGGCTTGCTAGAAGAATCTGAAGAGAAAGTGAAATAGCGACGTTCCTCTGATTCTAAATTTTCGCCTCGAGCAAAGTTGATGACTACTACCCTGCAGAAGACTCTGGCTGCCCCGTTACAGGCCGATATCTTGATCGTTGATGACACTGTCGAAAATATCGCCCTGCTTTCTGAAATTTTAGAAACCAATGGCTACAGTGTTCGCAAAGCCGTCAATGCGGCAATGGCCAAAACTGCAATTCAGGCCATGTTGCCAGACGTTGTCCTGCTTGATATCTGTATGCCCGAAGTGGACGGCTACACCCTGTGCAAACAGCTGAAAGCCGATGAGGTGACCGCGGATGTGCCGATCATTTTTCTCAGTGCTCTCAGCGATGCGTTCGATAAAGTCAAAGCTTTTGAGGTGGGCGGCGTTGACTACATTACGAAGCCCTTTCAAATGGCCGAGGTCTTGGTGCGAGTGCGCAATCAGGTGCTTGCCCGACAAACCCTATTGACCCTAGAGCAAGTGATCAAAGATCGCACTAAAGCGCTGCAACTTGCGAATGCCCAATTGACCCAGGCGGCTTATCACGATCAACTCACCGGTTTAGCGAACCGATCGCTCCTGATGGAATCGATCACGCGACTGTTAGAAGCCGTCCAAGGGGATCCTGACTACCAGTTTGCGGTGTTGTTTTGTGATTGCGATCGCTTCAAGCTCATCAACGACTCGTATGGCCATTTTGTGGGTGATCAAGTGCTGATTCAAGTCGCTGAGCGGTTGAGTCGTGAGTTGAGCCCAGAAGATGTCTTGGCCCGCTTTAGTGGCGATGAGTTTGTGGTGTTGCTGTCACAAGTCGAGTCCCAAGCGGCGGCGATCGCTTGTGCCGAAAAACTGATCAATGTAATTCGCCCTGGTTTCCAGCTACCCCACGGCGAAGCGTTTATTAGCCTCAGTGTGGGCATTGTCTTGAGTAATCCTGTGCAACATCAGCAGCCCGAGCACATTTTGCGCGATGCCGATATCGCCATGTATAACGCTAAAGCCAACGGCAAAGGCTGTTACAGCATTTTTAATCCCATCATGCAGCAGGCCAGCATCGAGCTGTTGCAAATTGAAGCCGACCTTAACCGCGCCATCACGGCCCAAGAGTTTCAGCCCCACTATCAACCCATCGTTGACCTCGCCACTGATCAGCCCATTGGTTTCGAAGTGCTCATGCGCTGGCAGCACCCTGAGCGCGGCTTACTCCTACCCCACACATTTATGTCTGTGGCTGAGGAAACCAGTCTGCTGCTACCAATTGGCAAACAACTGCTCGAAGCCGCCTGCCAACAACTGTGCGAATGGCGTCAGCAGGGCCAAGTCGGTGAAGATTTTTACCTTGCTTTTAACCTATCGGTCTCGCAGATTACGCAGTCTACTCTGCCCCAAGAGTTAGCACAACTCTTGAATCGCTATGGCTTGTTACCCAAGCATCTAAGGCTCGAAATTACCGAGACTGCTTTATTAGATAATGTTCTGGCAACCGATGTTATTCGAGCTTTGGCAGATCAGGGTTTTCACCTCTGCATTGATGACTTTGGCACCGGATATTCATCCTTCAGCTATCTGCATAAATTGCCCGTCAAAACGCTGAAGATCGATCGCTCTTTCATCAGTCGACTCTCGCAAAAAGATCGTGACTTCCAGATTATTGCCGCCATCCTCAGTATGGCTAACAGCTTGAATATGACCACTGTGTCAGAAGGCATTGAAACGACCGATCAGCTACAACTCCTGAAAAGTTTAAGCTGCGACTCAGGGCAAGGGTTTTGGTTTGGTAAACCCGCATCTGCCGAGCAAGTGATTCAACAGATTGCAAGATTTTGAGGTTTGACTCATTAGGATGTCAGGAAACGCGGCAGACAGTATTTTAATTGTGGATGACGTGCCAGATAACATTCGCTTGTTGTCTGAAATCCTAAAGGATGAAGGTTTTGCCGTGCGACAAGCGGTCAGCGGCAATCTGGCTTTAATGTCGGTCGCCGCTAACCCGCCCGATTTGATTCTGCTCGACATTAACATGCCAGAAATGGATGGCTATGAAGTCTGTCGGCGCTTAAAAGACTGTGAAGCAAGCCGCAATATTCCCGTCATCTTTTTGAGTGCGCTGGATGATGTGACTGATAAGGTTAAGTCGTTTGACTTGGGGGCGGTAGATTACGTTTCGAAACCCTTTGCACAGGCCGAAATTGTCAGCCGTATTCGCACACAGCTATCCATTGCCAAACTGAATCAGCAGCTGGCTAATCAGAACCAAGTGTTAGAGACTGCGCTGCAATATTGGAAAGAGAATCAAGCCGAGATCATCCAGCAAGAAAAGATGGCGGCGTTAGAAAATTTGATCGCCGGGGTTGCTCATGAGATTAATAACCCGGTCAGCTTTATTATCGGCAACCTATCTCATGCGCAGGATTATTTTCAGACGTTAAAGCAGGCGATTCAGCAATATCGCACCGTTGCGCCCACGACCATTTCTGATCAGGTGGCCGAAGAGATTGAGTTTACGCTCGATGATTTTCCTAGTTTGATGGATTCGATGCAGGTGGGAGCAGAGCGCATTGAAAAGATTGTGCAGGCACTGAAAACTTTCTCGCATCATGGTGAAGCGGGTGTCAAAGAGATTGACTTGCAGCAAACCTTAGATAGTCTATTAATCTTGCTAAAACCGCGTTTTCGGCAAACCAATCAACGTCCAGAAATTAAGGTGGATTGTCAATATCAATCGCTGTCTCCAGTCGCTTGCGAGGCCAAACTGATCGGGCAAGTGTTTTTAGATTTGTTGGAAAATGCGATCGACAGCATCGATGTTTTATGGGCGTCTCCTTTGTCCGAGGAGGATGAGCGTGTCGTTCCTTCTATCACCCTCCGTACGCAGCAGCTCAATCCTAGCCAAGTCCAAATTGCGATCGCTGACACTGGCGGCGGGATTCCTGACGAAATTCAAACTCGGGTGTACGAGCCGTTTTTTAGTACTAAGCCAGTGGGAGCGAAAGGACTGGGGCTAACGACGAGCTACCGCATTGTGACGGACGTTCACCATGGCACTCTGACCTTCCATAGCTCTGTTGCCACCGGCACCGAGTTTATAGTGACGTTGCCCGTTACTCAGGCTTAGACTGCGTTCCCCTTTATTGGGAGCCGACTCTTGGCTGGGGCAATGGGATACTTGGGGCATGAGCGACGCTCATCAGCGCCAAAAAATAAGGGAGCGAACATTTCGCTCCCCGATTCAATATTGATGTAGTTTTGCGTTGGGCGGTTAGCGATCGCCCATTACTGAGCTTTCTGCAACGTGTTGGTTGATAGCTCCGCCATTTGGAACTTTTCAAGAATGGTGCTAGCCATTTGTGACGGCGTCAGCCCCAAGGTGGCTTTGGACTGATCCGGCGTGGCATGGTCCACCAGCACATCAGGCACTCCCAGGCGCACGACTTGGGCCGGTACCTGCGCATCCAACAGGGCTTCCGCAACCCCGCTACCAAAACCACCGATGGTGCAGCCTTCTTCCATGGTGACGACGCGACCAATCTGTTTCGCCAACGGCAAAATCAGCTCTTCATCAATGGGCTTAGCAAAGCGAGCATTCACGACGGTTGCCTGAATGCCATGCTCACTCAGGATTTCGGCGGTTTGCATGGCGGGATACACCATCGAGCCGTAGCCCAAAATCAGCACGTCATCACCGCTCCGCAGCCGTTCGGCTTTACCAATCGGCAGGGGTTCCCAGCCTTCTTCCATCAGCGGGGCGCCAACGCCATTGCCGCGCGGATATCGCACTGCGATCGGGCCAGCGGTGTAGTTGATGCCCGTCACCATCATGCGCTGAAGTTCGGCTTCATCCTTCGGTGCCATCAGCACCATATTAGGGATGGAGCGCAGATAGGCAATGTCGTACATGCCCTGGTGGGTGGGGCCATCAGCGCCCACAATGCCCGCCCGGTCAAGGCAGAAAAAGACGGGTAGTTTCTGAATACAGACATCATGAATAATCTGGTCAAACGCCCGCTGCAAAAAGGTGGAGTAAATGGCGGCGACAGGGCGCATGCCTTCAGCCGCGAGACCAGCTGCAAGGGTGACGGCGTGCTGTTCGGCAATGCCCACGTCGATGTACTGTTTGGGCAGCTTTTTCGCGAGGATATCCAAGCCCGTCCCGGTCGCCATAGCGGCGGTAATGCCGACAACTTTGGGGTTGTCTTCCGCGATTTTGGTCAGAGTATTGCCAAAGACTTTGGCATATTTGGGCGGCTTCGGTTTGTTCGAAGGCTTCGCTTTGCCCGTGGCTAAATCGAAAGGATTTTGGGCGTGATAGCCGACTTGATCTTCTTCGGCGATCGCATACCCTTTGCCTTTCACTGTGGCCACATGCACCAGCACTGGTCCTTCGATTTTGTGCGCTTCGTTAAAGGTATTGATGAGTTCCGCCAGGTTGTGCCCATCCACTGGCCCCATGTAGGTAAAGCCCAGCTCTTCAAAAACGGCTCCGACTTTGGGCACAGCGAGCCGCTTCATGCCTTCTTTCACCCGGCTCAGTTCCGGCGTGAGGGAATCGCCGACAAATGGCAGATGCTTAAATTGCTCTTCCAAATTATCAGTGAGGAACTGCATGGGTGGGCTGAGGCGCATCTTATTTAAGTAGCGCGGAATTGCTCCCACATTGGGCGAAATCGACATTTCATTGTCGTTCAGCACTACCAGCAAGCGCGTATTGGGCAGGTGCCCCGCGTGGTTGATGGCTTCTAAGGCCATGCCGCCGGTCAGAGCGCCGTCACCGATAATGGCCGCCACCTTAAAATCATCGCCTTGTAAGTCACGCGCCAGAGCCATGCCGAGGGCGGCAGAGATACTCGTTGAAGCGTGGCCCGCCCCAAAGTGGTCAAACGGACTTTCGGAAAGTTTGAGATAGCCCGCGACTCCATCTTTTTGCCGCAGAGTATGGAAATCGTTGTAGCGTCCGGTGATGAGCTTATGCGGATAAGCCTGATGGCCCACATCCCAAACGACTTTGTCGTGGTCTAGATCGAGCGTTTGATACAGTGCCAACGTTAGTTCGACGACTCCCAAACCCGGCCCTAAATGTCCACCACTGGTGGCGACAGTTTCTAGGTGCTTCTCTCGAATTTGCCGCGCGATCTGTTCTAGTTGATGAACGGACAAACCGTGGAGTTGGTTTGGATGAGTTACGTCACTCAAATGCATAGCGAGATACCCTCAGGTTTACGTAGGTAACGTGTTAGCTAACTTCTACTGTAGAAGATTAGTGTCGCCGCCCTCATTCCAAAACGGTCGGTTTGTGGTGGAATAAGGGGGAGGTTTTGGAAACAGAAGACCTCAAATATCGTAAATTAGCCTTAATTTTTGCTGACAGGGCTTAATTC
Source organism: Leptolyngbya iicbica LK (assembly GCF_004212215.1). Lineage (NCBI taxonomy): Bacteria > Bacillati > Cyanobacteriota > Cyanophyceae > Leptolyngbyales > Leptolyngbyaceae > Leptolyngbya > Leptolyngbya iicbica. The sequence goes on along the minus strand of NZ_QVFV01000001.1, from coordinate 1,441,556 downwards.
AACCGTTAATCAACTGATAAAACCGTTAATCTTCTGTCATGATTCATTCTTCTCGGACTGTGCAACTTTTCCAGTGGCCCGTGATACCGTTTGTCGCTGGCGCTTTATTTTCTGCGGGGACGGTGCCCCTTTTGGCGACGGCTGCCCAGGCCCAAGCTACTGACCAAAATTATGGGGCTTGCGCCAGTGAATTGCTGGATGCTGGGGTGAGCGCTGAGGCAGCCGCGATCGCTTGTGCCAATGCCTATCGTCCCACCGAAGTTTCTGGCTGTGTTGCTGGGGTACTGGCGGCGGCGGATGTGACGCCGACGGCAGCGCTGTCAGCTTGTAGCCGCGATCGCCGCCCCGACGAGGTGGCCTCTTGTGTCGCCACAATTCACGGTGATTTGACCGTGGTTGATTCCCAATCGGTGCTCGACCATTGCCATCGCACCATCTTGCCCGAGCGTTATGCTGCCTGCGTCACCGGTATTGCGGATGAGCTGGGGTATGCCACCGAAGACTCGCTCGCGACCTGTATCGCGGCGGGATATCGGCCCGAAAACGTCGCCCCGACTTACATCCCAATGAATTAGTCCGATCGCATGGGCAATGCTACCAGTGCTGTCAGCCATATCCGCTTGGCAGCGCTGGTAGTTTCTAATTAATTAGAGGTTTGCTGGAGCAGGAGTACGCCAACTCCGAGAAACAGGAAGATCGGTAGCCAGGCAGAAATCACCGGTGAGAAGATGCCCACCTCACCCATGGCATTGGAAATGAAGGCAATCAGGTAATAGCTGAAAATGATAATGACGCTAATACCAAAGCTCGTAGCTTTGCCAGTGCGCTGTGGGCGCACCCCTAGCGAGGCTCCGACTAAGCCAAACACTACACAGACAAACGGCAGCGAATACTTTTGCTGAATCCGGATCTTGAACGTACGGATTTCTTTCTCATCGCCGGTTTTCATAATGACTTCGTCGAGATACCGTGAGGCCTCGGCGATGTTCATCTCTTCATCCCCTTTAGTCCGGTTGGCGATGTCGAACGGCGTACTGGGCAACTGAATTTCTTGGGTGTCAAAGGTGATGGTTTGGCCAAACGAGCCATCGGGCGACACTGCATACAGGGTGCCGTCATAAAAGTCCCAAGTTTTTTCGTCGACATTAAAAATAGCGGAGTCGGCACTCACAATCTGACTCAATCCCGTTTGGGAATAGTCGAGCACGGTGACCTCATACATGCGCTCGCCGTCGAAACTCTCAGCGTAAAATAGCCGCCTCATGCGCTGTTCATCGTCGTCACCGTCACCATCGCCGTCGATATCTTCAAACTCGCGGTATAAAATGTTGCGTTCGCGAAAAGGGGGACGCTCGGAATTGAGGGCGCGATCGAGGGTGATATCGGCTTGGTAGTTAGCAGCGGGTGTGATCAATTCATTAAAGGCAAACGTGACGCCGGTAACAGCGATGCTGAAAATGATCGCTGGGGCAATCATGCGCCGCACACTGACGCCACAGCCGCGCAGGGCAATGAGTTCACTATCGGCAGAGAGACGGCTGTAGGCCATCATCGTTGCCAACAGCGTCGACATCGGAAACGCTAAAACGATGAACTCGGGCAGCTTTAAGACAAAAATCTGCATGGCTAACCCGAGGGAGAGCCCCGACTCAGTCACCCGACGAATGAGTTCGAACAGCGCCCCGACGGAAATTCCAATGGAGGAAAACGCCCCCACGCCAAATAAAAATGGCATGAGAATCTCGCGCACGATATATCCGTCCATGACGGAGACTTGCAGCCAGTCGAGCGGGTTGCGCACGGGCTGCGGCACGGAGGATTTAGAAAGGGGCGTGTCCATAGGGAAGTTAGCAGGGATGCAAGTTAAACGGCTGTGGCTAAACCAGGCAAATCTAGAGCTTGAAATCCTCTCCTAGATAATGTTGCCGGACTAGGGGATTGTTGTAGAGATCTTCGGCGGTGCCCGAGGCGAGAATGCGTCCTTCGCTCATGATGTAGGCGCGATCAATGATTTGCAGGGTTTCCCGCACGTTGTGGTCGGTGATGAGAATGCCAATGCCGCGATCGCGTAATTGCGCCACCATCCCTTGAATTTCCGTCACTGCAATGGGGTCAACCCCGGCAAAGGGTTCGTCCAAAAACAGGAATCGGGGACCTTCTTCGCCCGCCGCCAGGGCGCGGGCCAGTTCGGTGCGGCGGCGCTCCCCGCCAGACACTAGATTACCCTGAGTTTTGGCGACCGTTTCTAAGCGAAACTCTTTGAGCAAGTTGTTGAGCTTGGCTTGATACAGATGCGAGGGGACGCTCGTTTGCTCCATGACCAATAGCAAATTATCTTGCACCGATAGGTGACGAAAAATACTCGGTTCTTGAGCTAAGTAGCCAATGCCCAGGCGGGCTCGTTGGTGCATGGGCAAGTCAGTAATATCAATTTGATCCAGACAGACTCGCCCCATATCCGGGCGTTCCAGTCCAGTCGCCATATAAAAGGTGGTGGTCTTGCCCGCGCCGTTGGGTCCCAATAACCCCACGACTTCGCCTTGGCCCACTGACAAACTAACTTGGTGAACGACTTGCCGCTTGCCGTAAGTCTTCTCTACATTTTCCAGAATGATTTTCAAAGGACTTGGTATCCAGTGGAATGATCAAGGCTTAGCTCCGATTTTATCAAAGCGCTTTCCTTTGGTTGAGGGAAATGTTGGGTTATGGGGCAACTCTGGTAAAAGGTACGGGGGCGAGGGGACTGGTTTGGATGACCAGGGATGGCTAGACCCGTCACCGGGATCATAACGGGGGTGCGATCGCCCATTGCCTGATGCACCGTACCTCTGCAATCAAGGGAGTGACCTTGACAGCCGCAAGAGGCTAGCTAGCGTGCCTGCTCACTGAGCCAGCGGCAAGCAGGCTGCCATGCGATCGCTCCCTTACTCCGGATTCGGCATTGCAGGCTGTTCTAAAGGCGCGATGAGGAGAGTCTCGTCTGGGGCTGTCTCGTCAGCCGTGGCTGCCGCATCCTCTTCTGTACTGTCGCCCGTCGGCGTGGTGGGGTTGTCTTGAATGATGTAAGTGGTCTCAACTTGTTGGTTCGGTTGAGGCATCGCGATAAACCGTCCCTCATCCACCAGATAGGTCACCACCTCGGCCTGTAGGCGGTTGCCCTCTTGCAGCACCACAACGTTGCCGCTGAGGATCATGCGGTTTTCGTTACTGAAATATTGAGCTTGTGCCGAGGTTGCGACAATATCCCGGGCGGGATAATCGATGCGCACATTGCCGCGGGCCACGATGACTCCAGTATTCGCATTGGCCTCTTGAATGTCGGCTCGCAAGGTAATGACCCCGGAATTGGCGCTCTGTGCCAAAGCTCGGGGATGGGGAGCGGGTGCGATCGCGAGCCAGAATCCCAGCCCGCCTAGGGTGGCAACCGCCGCCAGCGATCGCCATCGCCGCTTCAATGATTGTCTGTGCCTCATGGTTAACATCCCGGCCTGAGCGACCATTCTTCGCCTCTCAAATAGTAATGGTTAAAGACGCTACCTCATTATTCTCAGTTCCGGCTGAGGACAGCGCATCCGTATTAATTTTTGTGCGATCGCTGCTCTATTCTGCCAATTATGTAGACACTTGATGACATTCAATCTGTCGTCGAGTCGGCAGGATGATCATAGTGAATCTGCCACTGCGGCAAGGAGATGGCCGCCAACGTCGTGGTTTGACCCAGTTGACTGTGTTGTAAGGCTGTAGCCAGGTTTCCCACTTGCTCAACGCCGAGTTGTTGCACTGCCTCTAACCAAGCACTGGCACAGTCTAATAATGGGGTGACATCGACGCCGCGATACTGCGGCTCAAAGGGTTCGAGCCGTCTGATGCCCTCGCCGAGCAAGATAGCGGTGCCTTGCCAATTCTGGTTGCCGAGATGGTAGAGCGCGACGGCTAGCTGCAAAATGCCTTGAAAAAAAGGCTTTTCAGGGACTTCGGCCTCCATCCAAATGGCTTCCAGCGTGTCATGACAAGCATAGTAATCGCCCTGATTGAATTGCTGGATACCTGTATGTAGTTGGGCATCGTCAGTCTGTAGCGGTTCTGAAGGCATCGATCTATGCAATGGGTGAGCCCTCTCATCCTCTGATCAGATCGAGCATTCTGCCAGCAAACTACAGATTGTTAAGCAGAGGTGGTATTCTCCACTGATGAGTGTGTGAGGAGTCAGTTTTATGGTAAGCACCCCAGCGCGACCGGCGAGTCGCCAACAGTTTTCGTTGCCCCCAGGCTTGGGTTGGCAGACTCTCGACTTGCCCCAGACCCAATTATTTGGCACCGATGGTATCCGGGGGCAGGCCGGCGAGCTATTGAATGCGCCTCTAGCGACCCAAATCGGTTACTGGGCGGGGCAGGTGTTGCAGCAGCACTATGGCGCTCAGGGCCCCATTTTACTGGGCCAAGATTCTCGCAACTCTGGGCATATGCTGTCATCAGCGTTGGCGGCGGGTCTCACTTCGGCGGGGTTGGAAGTGTGGAATTTAGGATTGTGTCCCACCGCTGCTGTGGCGAATCTGACCCCAGCGGTTGGGGCGATCGGGGGCGTGATGATTTCGGCCAGCCATAACCCGCCTCAAGATAATGGCATCAAGTTTTTTGGCCCCGAGGGCACCAAATTGCCGACGGCTGTACAGCAGCATATCGAGCGATCGCTCCGGGGGTTAGAAGCCCCTCACCCAACGCTCGTTACGGCTTGGGGACAGTGGCACCATCGCCCAGAACTGGTGGGGCAATATCTGGATTTTTTGCGGCAACCGTTGCCTAATCTGAATTTGAGCGGGTTGAAGATTGTGCTGGATATGGCCTGGGGCGCAGCGGCGGGCATTGCCACGCAGGCGTTTGACAGTACTCAGGCAGAAGTCATTGGCATTCATGGGTTGCCTGACGGCGATCGCATCAATGTTAATTGCGGTTCCACCCACTTGGAGCCTCTGAAAGCTGCCGTCCGTGAGCATCAAGCCGACATTGGTTTTGCTTTTGACGGCGACGCTGATCGCGTGATTGCCGTCGATGGTCAAGGGCGCATTGTGGATGGCGACTACATCCTCTATTTCTGGGGCAAGCTGCTGAAAGACTCACAGCGTCTGCCCAATAACCTGATCATTTCCACCGTCATGGCTAACCTCGGTTTTGAGCGGGCTTGGAACGCTCTCGGTGGTGAGCTGTTGCGCACCCAGGTCGGTGACCAGCACGTTCACGCCGAAATGGTTGACCGGGGCGCCAAACTGGGAGGCGAACAATCCGGCCATATTCTCTGCCACCATTACAGTCTCACTGGCGATGGTATTTTGACGGCGCTGCACCTGGCCGATTTGGTGCAAAAAGTCGGGGGGTCTCTAGCGGCTTTGGTGGATCAAAGTTTCACCACCTATCCCCAACGTCTGGACAATATTCGCGTCGAAGATCGCGATCGCCGCAAAAACTGGCAAGCTTGTGATCCAGTGGTGCAGGCCATTGCTCAGGCAGAAGCCGACATGGGCGCTCTAGGGCGCGTGTTGGTGCGGCCATCGGGCACTGAACCGCTGATTCGGGTCATGGTCGAGGCGGAGCAGCAGCCCTTAGTCGATCATTGGACAGATCACATTGCGGCAGCGGTGCGGCAACACCTGGCAGTTTAGGGAAGACAGGGCATTGTGGGCCTCCATCAGCGCGATCGCTTAATGCGCGGCGAGTGAGCGATCGCGTCTTATTTGGATTGGCGATAGGGACAATTGGCCCAATGCTGGGCGTTACAGCTTAGCGCTCGGCAGTCAAATTCACAGGTGGCGATCGCAGTAGGCACTTCCGCTGCAATTATGCCGATCATTTTCTGCCAAACTTTTTCCAACAATCGTTTCATTGCTAGACAGCTCCTGTGCCAGTCATCATGGTGACTGCGCAGTCTACGTTCTATTATCGGTCGGTAGTCAAAATCCAAATATTTTTATGAATAAAGGATTTATGAACGGACGATGAACTGTCATGAAGTTTGGGTAAAGCTTTACCGTTCGTTCCCCTAGCCAGAAATCGTGATTCATTTTAGAGCGGTGGTCAGTGAGCCCAGTTCTAACCTCGCCGATGGCGACACAGTCCCCAGCAGACCGATTACACTAGGGGATGATCAGGCTTTCTGAGCCCTGACCAATCATTTCCCCCTTGCTCAAGGGACGGACGGATTCTCGCAGATACGAAGATTAAAGGCACGTTTTATGGCAAACCGTTTGCGTCAACCCTCTCTTTTCCGGCGGACTGCTCAAGTAACGGCTTCTGGCCTGTTGACGACGACCTGGTTTTTGATGCAAAGCTTGGCTGCTTTGCCGCCAGTGTTGGCTCAAACTGAGGAAGACGACCAGCTGACCTACGGCGAATTTCTAGAGTTGGTTGATTCGGGGCAGGTTGAGCAGGTTGATATCAACCCCAATACCAATACAGCCGATGTAGTGCTGAAAAGCGACGGTGAAGATGATCCGCCCCAAGAAGTGGTGTTATTTGAGGGGGATGCCAACAACCCAGAGCTGATTCAACGGTTGCGGGCTCAAGACGTTGATGTTGAGATCGAGCCCGAGGGCGGCGGCAACGCCCTCGCTTGGATTGCCACCAACACGCTGCTGATCATGCTGCTGCTGTTTGGCCTCCTGTTGATTTTGCGCCGGACGGCCAACAATGCCGGTGGAGCCATGAGTTTTGGCCGATCGCGTGCCCGGTTCCAGATGGAAGCCAAAACGGGTGTGCAGTTTGACGATGTCGCAGGCATCGAAGAAGCCAAAGAAGAGCTGCAAGAAGTCGTCTCGTTTTTGAAGAATCCCGAGAAATTCACGGCCATCGGGGCCAAAATTCCCCGTGGAGTCTTGCTAGTTGGCCCTCCTGGCACCGGTAAAACGCTGCTGGCGAAAGCGATCGCGGGCGAGGCAGCGGTACCCTTCTTCAGCATTTCTGGTTCGGAATTTGTGGAAATGTTTGTTGGGGTCGGCGCTTCGCGAGTGCGCGATCTGTTCAAAAAAGCGAAAGAAAATGCACCCTGTATCGTCTTTATTGATGAGATTGACGCGGTGGGACGACAGCGGGGCACGGGCATCGGCGGTGGTAATGATGAACGTGAACAGACTCTCAATCAGCTGCTGACCGAGATGGATGGCTTTGAGGGCAATAGCGGTGTCATTGTCATCGCCGCCACCAACCGGGTGGATGTGCTGGATATGGCCCTCATGCGACCGGGGCGGTTTGACCGGCAGGTGATTGTCGATTTGCCGACCTACGGGGGCAGGCTGGAAATTTTGAAGGTGCATGCCCGCAACAAAAAGATTGCCGAGGAAGTGTCGATGGAGGCGATCGCTCGCCGCACCCCCGGCTTTTCGGGCGCAGAACTGGCGAACTTGTTGAACGAAGCGGCTATTCTCACTGCCCGTCGTCGCAAAGAAGCCATCACCATGCAGGACGTGGAAGACGCCATTGATCGGTTGACCATTGGCTTGAGCCTCACGCCGTTGCTGGATAGCAATCGCAAGAAAATGACCGCCTATCACGAAGTCGGCCACGCGCTGCTGACGACGCTGTTAGAACATGCCGACGCTCTCAATAAAGTCACCATCATTCCTCGTTCCGGCGGCGTCGAAGGCTTCACCCAGTCCTTACCGGATGAAGATGTGATTGATAGTGGTCTGTATACGCGCAACTGGCTACTCGATCGCATTACGGTTGCCCTGGGGGGCTTAGCGGCTGAGGCAGAAGTGTTTGGCGATTTAGAAATCAGCACCGGAGCGGGCGGCGATATTAAGCAGGTGACTAACCTGGCCCGACAAATGGTGACCCTGTACGGCATGTCGGATTTGGGGCCAGTCGCTCTGGAAAGCATGGGTAATGAAGTCTTTTTGGGGCGCAACATGATGCCCCGCTCCGAATATTCGGAAGAGCTGGCTTCCAAGATTGATAAACAAGTTCGGGAAATTGCCCAACAGGCTTACAATCGCGCCCGTGGCATGTTGCGCGACAATCGCGAACTAATTGATTATCTGGTGGATCGGCTACTAGAGATTGAAACGATGGATGGGGATGAATTCCGTCAAATCGTTGAAAAGTACACGGATATTCCCAAAAAGCAAACTCAGGAGTCACCGGCAGCTGTTTAGCGATAATCCATGCGTCGATGCTGTGCAGGCGATCTCACCCACCAGAGAAACTTTCTCCCCGTGTGGGATCGTCACCGTTTCGCCCATCCAGCAATGGGTTTCTTGTCCTGCATGGTGAGAAGACGGATGATAGCGCTGGTCAGCTATGAACCAATGAGATCTGAAGTCGCGGTGAGCGAATCGCGATCGCCACAGCGCTCTGCGCTTACCATGCCACAAAAAGTTTATTGAACTTCAGCAACAAATACACAATAAGTTTCTCTGAAGCCTTTAGCCTGTAGTTACAGAGAAGTTATCTAAATGTTCGATTTGTTGCTGCGCTGCTCAAGCCTATGCCGCTCACAATCTTAGTAGTAGACGATGATGAGGGTATCCGACTCTCGCTCAAAGATTATCTCGAGCTAGAGGGCTATATCGTCGTCATAGCCGAAGATGGCTGGAAAGCGTTGGAGCTGATTAGTCAGTGTCAGCCGCAACTCGTCATTACCGACATTAGTATGCCGCGCATCGACGGCTTTGCATTCTTAAAAAGCCTGCGGCAGCAACCTGCCTGGCGATTATTGCCCGTCATCTTTTTGACAGCCCGGACCCAAACCCAAGAGCGGGTGCAGGGCTATCAGTCGGGCTGTGATGTGTATATTGAGAAGCCGTTTGAACTGCCAGAAATTGGCGCTGTCGTCAAAAATCTGCTGGCGCGATCGCAGCTTATTCAAACTGCCTGGTTGCAATATCAGCAAGTGCCAGAACCGGTCCCTGTCGCCGCCCATGCCGCTTCAGTGTCGGTGGCTGCACCACTGCTGGATGACCATTTTTCACTTACTGATCGAGAGCAGTCAGTATTAGACTTGCTCTCTGAGGGGATGTCGAACGCGCAAATCGCCGCTACTCTCTTCCTCAGTCCTCGCACGATTGAAAAATACGTCACCAATCTGCTACGCAAAACTGACACCAGCAACCGGGCTGAACTCGTGCGGTTTGCCATGGATCATCACTTGGTCGAATAAATCATCGCTGAATTCCAGTAATGATCGGTCACGGCGTGGCGTCCACCCGGGATAATGGATCAGGCTGCTGCATTTGCGTAGCAGTTGGCGATCGCCTGACTTCTCAACGGCTCATGGATTACTACATTTCACCGCGCTTTTTAGACAAACTCGCGGTTCACATCACTAAAAACTATCTCAATCTGGATGGGGTCAGAGTACCGCTCATTTTGGGCGTCCACGGACGTAAGGGCGAGGGCAAAACCTTTCAGTGTGACCTGGTTTACGAGCAGATGGGCATTGAAGTCGTTCACATTTCCGGCGGAGAGTTGGAGAGTCCTGATGCGGGCGATCCGGCGCGACTCATCCGCCTGCGCTATCGCGAAGCGGCGGAACTGGTGCGAGTGCGGGGTGTGATGGCCGTCCTGATGATCAACGATCTGGATGCGGGTGCGGGTCGGTTTGATGCGATGACGCAATATACCGTCAACACCCAGTTGGTGAATAACACGCTGATGAATATCGCCGACAATCCGACTAATGTGCAGTTGCCCGGCAGCTATGACGATAAGCCCATTCAGCGAGTACCGATCATCGTCACAGGCAACGACTTTGCCACGCTGTATGAACCCCTCGTGCGGGATGGCCGCATGGAAAAGTTTTACTGGCAGCCCGATCGCCGCGATCGCATTGGCATTGTGGGGGGGATTTTTGCGCCAGACAATTTGGGGGCCGCGGCGATTGAGCAATTGGTAGATACGTTTCCCCAGCAGGCGGTTGATTTTTATGGCGCATTGCGGGCGCGAATTTACGACGAGCAGGTGCGCGACTTTATCCACTCCGTCGGCATTCAAAAGGTATCGAGTCGAGTGGTCAATGCAGCAGAACCCCTCCATTTTCCCCAGCCGCAGTTTTCCCTGGAGCACCTGCTAGAGGTCGGCCAGCAGATGGTGAACGAGCAGCGCCATCTGCAAGAAATGCGTTTAGCCGATCAATATAATCGGGCACTGCGGGAGCGATCGCCTGCCAAAACGGCGGCGGCGATGCCAACGGACAATTTTTACCGGGCTTATGAGGCAACCGCTGCCCCGGTTCCTGCACCAGGGGATGCGCCAACAACGATGTCGGTGCCCCCATCAGCGCCAACTCCTGCGGGGCCAACGGCAGCGTTATCAACCGAGACTGTCCGCCATGTGCAGTCGCTGTTGCAACAGGGCTACCGTATCAGCACCGAACATGTGGATCAGCGTCGCTTTCGTACCAACTCGTGGCAGAGTTGCGCCACAATCAATACTCAGAATCCCGACGAAGCGATCGCTGCGCTAGAGCAGTGTTTGGTGAGTTTCCCCGATGAGTATGTGCGGCTAATTGGTGTCGATCCGAAAAATCGACAACGGGTATTGGAAGAAATCATTCAACGGCCAGGGGAGCCTGCGGGAGCCGTTTGAGCCACCGATACAGGGATGCTGGGAAGAGTGGTGACTGATCTTGTAACGCCCCTGAACCTAATGCCGCCATAGACAACCGGATTGTGTGAGCTCTGACGCTTTTGTGCTCAGTGAGGCTTGGGAACCCGGTGCGAGGGGATCGGCATCAAAACGAATTTTGCCATCGCTTAGCAACCAGGCAAAAAAGGCGGTAGCCTAATGAGATAGGCAAATTTCGGCAGCAATGACAGAATTGTGGCTGAGTTTTGCCAACGGAGCGGCTGGACCTACAGGTCGCCACTCAAGTTTTGTTTAGACCCTCTGGACGTGACGCGTGCCCAAGGTTGGGATTATTTTCAATGACATGAAGCCAGCCGCTCAAGAAGCGGCTGCTCTCTGGCGTGAGAAATTGACTGTGCAAGGCTGTGAAGTGCACATGGCTAATGGTTTGGGAGGGTTGTTGGGCTATTCCAGTCCTACCCGCCCCATCTGTCACACGCCAGTTGACAGTCTTATTCCCCCGCACTTTGACGAAGACATGGCATTTGCGGTGGTGTTAGGGGGCGACGGCACAGTGTTATCGGCATTTCGGCAGGTGGCCCCAGCTGGCATTCCCCTGCTCACCGTCAACACCGGACACATGGGCTTTTTGACGGAAGCGTATCTGAACCAGTTGCCCAAAGCAATGGAGCAGGTGCTGGCGGGCGATTACCGTGTCGAAGAACGTTCGATGATTGTGGTCAAGGTCTGCCATGGTGAGAATACGGTCTGGGAAGCGCTCTGTCTGAATGAGATGGTCTTGCATCGGGAGCCACTGACCAGCATGTGCCATTTTGAGGTGTCGGTGGGCAATCATGCGCCGGTGGATATCGCGGCGGATGGCGTGATTATCTCAACCCCCACTGGCTCTACGGCCTATTCGCTATCGGCCGGTGGTCCGGTCATTACGCCCGGGGTTTCGGTGACGCAGTTGATTCCCATCTGTCCGCATTCGCTGGCCTCACGGGGCATTGTTTTCCCCGATTCGGAGCCGGTCAAGATTACGGCGGCAAATACTGACCCGCTGGTCATGGTAGTGGATGGCAATGCGGGCTCTTATGTGATGCCGGAAGATTGGGTGGCGACGGAGCCCTCGCCTTATCCTGCCAAGTTCATTCGGTTGGGATCGCCGGAGTTCTTTCGCGTGCTGCGTGAAAAGTTGGGCTGGGGATTGCCCCATATTGCCAAGCCGACTTCGGTGGAGTTGCCTTAGGGGCGTTGGGCGCCATTGGTAGGGCGATCGCCCATGGTATAGAGTTCATAACTTGGCTACTTCAGCTACTATGGATGGCTGAATCGTCGATGCTCCGCGCAGGCGGGGTCACTTTGCCCACATGACAGGTTGAACTATCGTTACCGACCGGGTTGGGAGTCCTAGCAGTATGGACAGTAATGCGATTGACGCGGTGCCACAGGTTTTACTGATCTGCGCGAATGCTGATCTAACCGAGCGGGTGCGCCATGACTTGGCCGAGGCGGGGTATGGGGTGAGTACGGCAACCACTGGGGAGCGCGGGTTGGCCCAAGCGCAGCGATCGCGTCCGGATCTCATCATCATCGATCGCTTGTTGGATGGCGAATCAGGGCTGGCGGTGTGTCAAAAGCTGCGCAGCGAGCAATTTTGTATGCCAGTGTTGATGCTGATGGCCCGCGATACCTTGGACGATCGCATTGCTTGTTTAGAAGCTGGGGCTGACGATTACTGCCTAAAACCGTATCAGGCGGATGCCTTTTTGAAGATTGTGCAGATTTACCTGCAACCCGGTGATACCACTGCCGAGCAACTGCGCTTTGCTGACCTCACGCTCGATGTCGGCACGCGCACGGCATCCCGCAATAACCGTCTGATCGAATTGACCACCAAAGAATTTGAATTGTTGCGATATCTGATGGAGCATCCGCGAGAGGTGCTGGCGCGGGAACAAATTTTGGAAAACGTGTGGGGCTATGACTTTGTTGGCGAGTCCAACGTGATTGAGGTGTATGTGCGTTACCTGCGACTCAAAATTGACAGCGATAACGATAAACGGCTCATTCAGACGGTGCGCGGCGTGGGCTACGTCTTGCGCGAAAGCTGATATAAAAATTCGCAGTTAAGTGCAGAGAGTCCAAAAGTTGAAAACATGGATGTTAAATCTAAGTGTGGACAGCCGTCTCGGCTGTCCCGGCGCAGGCATCTTGCCTGTGCGACAAAACTGGGATTTTATAAAATTCTAGTTTTGTCGGCCCCTCGTTTTCTGTCAAAGAGATGAGCGAAGCTATCTGCGCCGCGATACCTGGTTCCGGTAACCTGGCCTGACTCGGTTAAAAATGCTGAAAACAGCTCTCCCAGGTGAGCGTCAGCGGGGAACGATCGCCCACGTCATCCATTAGCAACACTTCAGGGCTAGCTGCCACCGTGCCGATGATGCTGGCTTGCGAACCTAGCACGGGCAAAAGTTCCAAGGCAATTTCAGCAGGCAGACACAGCACTAGCTCAAAGTCTTCGCCGCCGTAGAGGCACCAGTCGAGGGCGGTGGCATCGCTGAGCCAGGGAGTGAAAGCCTGGGGCAGCGGTAAACGCGATCGCATCAACTGCGCCCCCACGCCACTCGCTTGGCAGAGCCAGAGCACGGCATTGGCCAAACCATCACTGCTATCCATACCCGCGATCGCCCCAAATTCGTCATCTTCCAGAGCGTCAAACAACTCCACAATGTCGAGCCGTGGCACTGGATACTGGTGGGCCTGAATAAATGTTTGGCGATCGCTGGCTGAGAGCGGCGTTTGCAAGTCTGGTTGCAACAGTAGCTCTAACCCCGCCCGTGAGGCTCCGTGCCAACCCGTGGCGAGGATGACCTGACCCGGCTGGGCACGATCGCGCCGGATGACGCGCTGGGGTGCCACGGTGCCCAACGCAGTGATGGCGATAACGGGTTGAGGCGATCGCACCACATCGCCACCGACAATCTTGCCGCCATATTGCCGGAGGCAAGCGGCCATGCCCTCATAGACCTGCTCGACCCAATGGACTGGGGTGTGACCAGGGAGCGCCAGTCCGACGGTGATTTCAGTCGGGACTGAGCCCATCGCCGCCAGGTCAGACAGATTGGCCGCGATCGCCCGCCACCCGATCGCCTGAGGGGGCGTAGTGCGATCGCTAAAATGCACCCCATCCACCAGCATGTCGGTGGTGATGACCGTGGCCTGCGATCGAGGTGGCAATACCGCCGCATCATCTCCGATCAACGCGGACTCACAAAAAGGCTGGAGCCGCTTTAGCAACTCCAGCTCACCCAGTTCAGCCACAGTTGGCTGACTCATGCATCAGTCTCCCTAAGTAGTGGGTTGGACGAGGTTTTCCAAGCCGTCGATCACCTTCGCCGAAACGATGCGATCGCCCTGGCCCAGTTCTTCTAGCAGCTCTTTGTTTTCGACCACACAGCCGAACACTGCAAAACGACCATCCAGTAAGTTGAGTCCTGCTGGCGTGAGTTCCGGTTCAAACAGGAAGAAGAAAAATTGCGAAGACCCGCCGTTCACATCACTCGGAGGCCGGGCAAACCCCATCACCCCGAAGGCCGAAAAGGGCAGCACCGGATCATCCAAATAGCGGCCCAATTCTTCTAAAGTGGCTCCATAAATCGGCTCTTCGTCCCCCTTGACTAAGATTTCAAGGGGCACTGCCCGGTATTCGCCCGTTTTGGGGTCAATGAAGCCCTCTTCTGGCCCTGCCGGATCCCCTGTTTGCAGCACGTAAAAGTCTTCGGCCCGAATAAAAGGCATGTCGTCATAAAAGCCCCGCTGCACCAGGTCAACAAAGTTGCCCCCGGTCACTGGCGCGGTGTAGCCGTCGATCACCGCGAGCATCGTCCCTTTGTTGGTTTCAAACTCAACGGTGGCGCGACCCTTGAGCTGCGGCAAGTGGCTATATTCCTCAGGCACCTCAAACGGAAATTCGGTGACCATCATTTCTTCAATGGCGCCGACTTTTTCGAGGAGGTCGCCGCGTTGTACCCAAACCGTCTCGCGATTTTTGGCTTCGGCCCCAGCGATCAGCGGCTCTAACCCCGCGCGAATCTCATCGAGATATTGTGCTGCCAAAGTCTGACGCTCAGAGGGTATATCCCCCAAGATGGCGTCGCGACGGCGGCCGATTAACTTATCAATTTTCTTGGCGTCGCGGATGATCGGTCCCCAGCGCTTGCTGCGTAGCCACTCTGACAGTCCTTCTAAATCTTTTTGAATGGTTCGAATATCTTGGTTGTCGATGGGCAGGGAGTAGCGCAATAGGGCGCGCCCATCTGTTACAGCATTACCTGGGGGTAAATAAGCCACTAGCGGTGAGGTTGGCATAGGGGTAGCCACCGCATTGGGGGGCACAGTGGCGATGAGTCCGCCACCCCAAAACACCACGCCTAAAACCAGGCAAAGCAACCATCGATTAAATAAATGCATAAGTAAGGCTAGCAAAGCGTCATATTCAGCAGACGTTTCGATCTTGCCATAGTGCGGGCATCTCCAGAAGCATTCTAGAAAGTTGGCGGCTGAGCGGTAAAATGAGGTGCCGATATTCAAAGAGCCACGGGTAGCGAGCGTTATGATTTCCAGCAACGACTTTCGTACGGGCGTCAGTATTGAACTGGATGGGTCAGTTTGGAAGGTCACCGAGTTCCTGCATGTCAAGCCAGGCAAGGGATCTGCTTTTGTCCGCACGAAGCTGAAAAACGTCCAAACCGGGAACACGGTGGAAAAAACGTTTCGCGCTGGTGAGACAGTGCCCCAAGCCAATCTCGAGAAAAAGGTGATGCAGCACACCTATCGAGATGGTGAAGATTTGGTCTTCATGGATATGGAGACTTATGAAGAAGTGCGCATGACTGAAGATCAAGTGGGCGATCGCGTTAAGTATCTCAAAGAAGAGATGGAAGTGAGCGTGGTGCGATGGAATGAGCAGATTCTGGAAGTGGAACTGCCGACTTCGGTTGTGCTCGAAGTGACTGAAACTGACCCCGGCGTCAAAGGTGATACCGCCACGGGGGGCACGAAACCCGCCATCGTCGAGACTGGCGCCCAAGTGATGGTGCCCTTGTTTATTTCGATTGGCGAAAAAATCAAGGTTGATACCCGCAACGACTCTTATTTAGGGCGGGAGAATTAGGGCCAGAGTCGGGAGGCTCTCACCCGTCCTCCGTCTGGGGCAACTGTATCTTGTTGGTAGGGAAGGCGATAGTGGAACTAAATTTCAGTGAACTGCGGGAGCTGGTGACGACACTCAGCCAAACCGATATCTCGGAACTCATCCTGAAGGGGGCTGATTTTGAGCTGACGCTGCGCAAGCAAGGGGCGATCGCTCCGGTTAGTGCTCCCATGGTTGCGATGTCTTCACAAGAACAGCCCGCTGCGGCTCCGGTCGCTCCGATGCCTGCTCCTGAGACGGCCCCAGCTGCGACTCCTCCGACGCCACCGCCTTCTGCTGATTCCAATCTGTTGGAAATTACGTCGCCGATGGTCGGCACGTTTTATCGCGCTCCAGCACCGGAAGAACCGTCTTTTGTGGAAATTGGCGATCGCATCCAAACCGGGCAAACGGTTTGCATTATCGAAGCGATGAAGTTGATGAACGAGTTGGAAGCGGAAGTTTCCGGTGAGGTTGTCGAAATCCTGGTGGAGAACGCTCAACCAGTGGAATTTGGGCAACCGTTGATGCGAGTCAAGCCTTAATTTCACAGTGATTGGAACCCCTTGACTGAGAGTCAGCAACGAGTCCTGAAACTGAACGTGGCAAAGCTAAATGTCGCCTTCCCCTTCAAACAAGGTCTCTAAGGGGTGGGCATTGATGTTGCACACTTCTTGTAGGTAGCGAGACAGCACATCGTTTTGCCCGTGGGTAACGTAGACCTGCTGGGCTCCGGTTTCTTGAATCGTGCGAATGAGACTCGACCAGTCCGCGTGGTCAGACAGCACAAAACCCCGCTCGTAGCCGCGTCGCCGTCGAGCCCCGCGCACGGCCATCCAGCCGGAGGCAAACGCTGTTTGAGGAGATTTGAAGCGCTTCATCCAGCTAGAGCGATGACCTGAAGGGGGCGCTAACACGAGGTCTCCCTTGTATTTATGGTTTTTGGGCATATCGGCGGTGTTGACGGTCGGCACCATCTGGACGCCTTGGGCGCGATAGATGTCGTTGAGGGCGGCGATCGCCCCGTGCACGTACACGGTCTGGTCGGTAAAGTTCGTCAGTTCACTCAGCACCCGCTGGGCTTTGCCAAAGGCGTAGCAAAAGAGAATCGAGGGGCGATCGCGGTCGGACTGCCACCAGTCATAGATTTGCCGTGCTGTTTCTGCACCGCTATTCCACTTGTAAATCGGCAGGCCGAACGTCGCTTCGGTAATAAACGTATCGCAAGGCACCACTTCAAACGGGGCGCAACTGGGGTCTGCACATCGCTTGTAGTCGCCCGAGACGACCCAGACCTCATCCTTGTGCTCCACCCGAATTTGCGCCGAACCCAGCACATGTCCCGCTGAGTGAAACGACACCCAGGTATCGCCGTATTTCAGCTTTTCGCCATACGCGACATTTCGCAGCGCGATATTCGCCCCAAGCCGCTTGCGTAAAATGCCCTCGGCGCTGGCCATCGCTACATACTGTTCCGACCCCGAGCGCGCGTGGTCGGCGTGGGCATGGGTGATCAGCGCTGTTTCCACTGGCCGCCAGGGATCGATGTAAAAATTTCCGGCTTCGCAATACAGTCCTTCGGGGCGGACGGTAATTAGAGGCATGGTTTGATTAGTCACTGCGATCGCAACAGCGGAGCGGTCGAGAACTCCAGACTCACAATTGGCACTAGGAAACCACTTCCGCTGGCTCCGGGGTCGCTACTGCAATTAACGCCAGGTCGACTTTGTTTTCTTGCGGTGCCGTCATTTCCGCCCGGATGTTTGGGCCAAAAAACGTTTCAATCTTGGTCTGCTTCTCCAGCCACTTGCTGAGCCCAATGAATGGCGAGTCAAATTCCAACACCAGGGCATAAGCGCCGTCGATCGATTCCTCGCGCACCGCCGCCAATACTGGCCGCTCTTCGTCAGTCGGGGCCAACCCCAACCGTTCTAGCACTTCATCTAAATGGGCTTCTTGGCCGTAACGATAGCGAGTCACATCGCTACGCACTTGATTTTGGGTCGGTGTCGCCTGTTGTTCCCGCAGGGTCAGCACCTCTGGCGTTGTTTCGTGGGAATACTGAGTCGGTTCTAACTCCGCTGCCCGCAACGCTAAGCCCCCCAGTAATACGGGAATCCCGTAGAAAAAACCAGCCAAGTTGAGGGTTGCATTTTCTTGAAAGTAGGCGATAAACCCAACAATAGTGAGGATGCCACCGACCACAAGCAACACATTCCCGAGGGACGTTTTCCGTAACATACTGATTTTTCTCGGACTTAACTTTAATGAATTGTATCGTTCTGCTTAGCAGTTTTGGGAAGAAGGTGAGGAGGGGAGCTGGGAGCGATCGCCGTGAATCCTTCATTAGCAGCCCCGACACCTGTATCAAACTGAGCGATCGCTAGAGCACCAGCCTAAGAACGTCCCAACTCAATCAAAATTGACGATGAAGGCGGATCAATGAGATGTCAGAATGAACAGAAGGTTTTCACTTAATAATTCTTCATTGATGATATTGATACTGATGATTGTTAACCGCTTGCCGCTCTGAGGTTAGTTGCCCACGATGTTGCGCATTTTCACCGATTTTGACGGTCCTATCATGGATGTGTCGGAACGGTATTACCAGGTTTATCAATACTGTCTGGAAGAAGCGAAAGAGCCCGATCAGCCAGTAACTTGTTTGTCAAAACAAGAGTTTTGGCGACTGAAACGGGCGCAAGTGCCGGAGCGGCAAATCGGCGCTTACTCTGGCCTACATGATGATCAGGCCCGTCGCTTTGCTTTGCTGCGGCGAGAGACGGTGCATAACCATGCCTATCTGAAATATGACTGTCCGGTGCCCTATGCGATCACCGCGTTGCAGCATATCCAAACGCTCAAAGGTGATTTGGCTGTGGTGACCATGCGGCGACAGCAAGCACTGGACTTTGCTTTAGAACAATTTGACCTGACCCACTTTTTTCCGCCAGCGGTGCGTTATTGCCTGCCAGATGTCTATGTCAAGACCCACGACGTGGTGGAGAAAACTCGCCTGATGGAAAAAGCCCTCGCCGAATTGCCTACCGCGGCTGAAACCTGGATGATTGGCGATACTGAGGCCGATATTGCGGCGGCGCGAGCCCATGATTTGCCTGTTGTAGCGGTGCTGAGTGGCATTCGCGATCGCCATCGGCTATCTACCTACGACCCCGATTTCATTGTGGATAACCTCAAAGATGCCGTCGCTACCATTGCGCAGCAGCTCCACTTGTCAAGTTGAGCCTGGGTTGACCGAATGATGACGATGAATCCGCCAGGTCGGCCACCGAACCGTCTATCTAGCTCCAACGGGTGACTCACATCGCTGACTCATCCTTCATCCTCTATGCTGGTAAAGGTTTATTTGAAATACTCGTGCGATCGCTATGCTCAGAGCCGGAATTGTCGGGCTGCCCAACGTCGGAAAATCCACTCTATTTAACGCTGTAGTGGCCAATGCCAAAGCGCAAGCGGCAAATTTTCCGTTTTGCACCATTGAGCCTAACGTTGGTGTGGTCGCCGTGCCCGATCCGCGGTTGGAAGTGCTGGCCAAAATTTCTGAGTCAGCGGAGATTGTTCCGGCGCGGGTGGAATTTGTAGATATTGCGGGTCTGGTGGAAGGGGCCAGCAAAGGCGAGGGACTCGGCAACCAGTTTCTTGCCAATATTCGCGAAGTGGATGCGATCGTTCACGTCGTTCGCTGTTTCCAAAACGACGACATTATTCACGTCTCTGGCTCGATTGATCCGGCGCGAGACGCTGAGATTATTAATTTAGAGCTGACGCTTTCTGACTTAGCCCAGGTCGAAAAGCGGCTGGAGCGCGCTCGTAAACAAGCCAAAAAAGATAAAGAAATTCAGGCGGAAGTCGATGTCCTTGATAAGTTGCTGCCCGTGCTAAACGAAGGCAAAACTGCCCGCACGGTTGACTTGACGCCTGAAGAAGAATTGCTCATCAAGCCGCTGGGGCTGCTGACCCGTAAGCCCGTCATCTATGCCACCAACGTCAACGAAGACGACTTGGCAACTGGGAACGACTACGTGGAACAGGTGAAGGCGATCGCAGCTGCCGAGGGCGCTGAGGTCGTGGTCATTTCAGCCCAGGTAGAGTCAGAGCTGATCGAGTTGCCCGAGGAAGACCGAGCCGATTTCCTCGAATCCCTCGGTGTCGAAGAAGGCGGTTTACAGTCCCTTATCCGCGCCACTTACGAGCTGCTCGGCTTGCAAACTTACTTCACTACCGGCCCGAAAGAAACGCGGGCGTGGACGATTAAAGCTGGCATGTCAGCGCCGCAAGCCGCTGGAGTAATTCACACCGACTTTGAGCGCGGCTTCATTCGGGCAGAAACGGTTTCGTATCAGGATTTAGTCGATGCGGGTTCGATGAATGGAGTCAAAGAAAAGGGCCAACTGCGCAGTGAAGGTAAGGATTATGTCGTACAAGAAGGGGACGTGATGCTGTTCCGCTTCAATGTGTAAGTGGGATGACCCGAGCGCCAGCGCAAAACTTTGAGGAATTGTTTGTGAATACAGCGCAGTCTGGAATGGCTTGATACAATTTGAGCCAATCTCCACGACGCCATGTTCATGAAAGTGCTGGAACGACTGGAAAAAGCGCCCTATTGGGCACTGCTCTCGCTGGCGATGAACTGCCTGTTATTGATGGCGGTGTCGCTGACTTGGGAAGGCGATCGCACTCCCAAAGATTCCACACCGACCACTTCGGTGCTGCCTCAAGCCAAGGCATCAATGGCTAGTGAGGCGGCTGAATCAACAGACGGACTCGTCACTGCGGTGGGCGATCGCGAATATTTCAACTACCAACAGTGGGTTGAGCTAGTGCGTCAGGAAGCGCGTGCTCATGCTGATGCTCCCCGGTTAACGGTGTTGCTGGGCGATTCCATTTCCCTGTGGTTTCCCCAAGAACTGCTGCCGGGTCGCCGCACTTGGCTCAATCAGGGTATCTCTGGCGAAAAATCAGATATGCTGCTGCGTCGCTTAGATGCTCTCGATGGCACCCAACCTGACACCATTTTTGTCATGGTGGGCATTAATGACTTGATCGCCCAAGTGCCAGAGCAGGCCGTTGCCCAAAATTTGGAACAGACCGTTCAATATCTGAAGCAGCAGCATCCAGACGCTCATATTATCGTGCAGTCAATTTTGCCCCACGGGTCGGAACGGGCGACTTGGGAGGGCCGCGATCGCCTGCTGCAACTCCCTAACGATCGCATTCAAGCCGTCAACACAGCGATCGCTCAGATGACCGAGGCGGAAGGGGTGGATTACCTGAATCTCTATCCGTTGTTTGCCGATGGCGAGGGGGCTTTGCGGCCTGACCTGACCACCGACGGTCTGCATTTGAATGACCGGGGGTATCTTGTATGGCGCACGGCGATCGCCCTCCAGTTGAACGAGGACGGCGATCGCTAGCAGGGGCGACTCCACCGACATACTGCGACTACTTGTAGACCTCAGAGGACAGCGATGGATCCCAATACCAATATGGTTTGCGGATTTTTAGGCGGCACCATTCTTTCGGTCGAGGGTGGCTATCGCGTGTTGCAGCACCCTCGTCCCGAGCGCGTGTTCGATCGCATCGCGGATGCTCGTTGGTTTCTGGCCGTCAGTTTTTGCGATCATTGCCCTACCCCTGCGGGCATTCTCAATCACGAGGGCCGCCTTTCCTTTCAAAACGAAGCGGCCTTGAACCAAGGCGAAACGATGTTTTTGCCTCTAGGACACCGCAGGGCGATTTTTGCAACCTGCCTCACCCTCAGTCCTGGTGAAGTCGGCACTTATGCTCTCGGTCTCGGCACCCTCAATATCTGGGGCATCGAAATCGATCCTCGTTATGGTCGTGTAGCGATCGTGCAGACCTTATCGCCGATCACCTCAGCCTGATCCGTCTAAAATCATCACCGTCTTGGCTGTGTCGGCCGCGAACGACCCAATTCAAAGCTGCAAATCCTACGCTGTCCAAGTATTGCCAGCTCAAGCAGCCTGTCCTGAATAGTGGATAGCAATTACAAGCACTACATCAGAAGCGAACTTGGGCGACTGAGACCATGCTAGCCGTCCCTGCCTAGGGGGGGCGGCTAGCATGGCTGCTGAGCTTGTTGCATCAATGCTTCAGAGGCTGTCTGGAGTGGTTTTAAGTCGCCGGTTGGCAATTTCCTGAGCAGATGCTAGTGAGCTGAACGTCCCAACGCCTCAAAACACCGCTGAAGCCAATTCTTAGAAACGATAGCCCAGGCCGGTTTGCAAAGCCACGGCTGTATTGCCGCCATTGCGATAGGCATTGAAGGCAATGATGGCGCTACCAAAAGCAGTCCAACGACTATTGGGAAACACGTAGTCGATCCCTGGCTGCAAGACAAAAGCGGTACGGTTACCCAAAGGCCCTGGGTTGTCATCATCCCCAATTGGGAAAGATGCGCCAGCCCCTAAGTAGATATCGGTGTTCCACGAGAGGGGATAGTCGTAGGAGACGGTCGGCACTAAGGTGAAGTTGTCAAACAAAAAGGCGGTCGTGCGCAGCGATACTGGCATCCGCAGAAAGCGATAGCGCCCTGTAATCACCATGTCTAAGCCAGAGCCTCGGCCAGTTTCGGCCTCTTCTGTGAGGCTAAATCCAGCCCCAATGCCAACATAGCTGCCATACGCCGCTTGCGCATTTGCTGGACGGGCATCCACTAAAGCCGCACCCCCGGCGATCGCTCCACCGAGTGTAGCGGCGATCGCTGCCTGCATTAATCGACGTTTAATCTGCTTCATTTTCCGACACCACTCCTCAGGCAGGCAATATCAACACAATGGATAGCGTCGCCACACACAAGTCACACTGCGAACTCATTCACTCGCAGATTGACTAGACAACATCTTTTCCAGTTCGTGAAAACCCTTGACATACAAGGACTTTAAGCCGTATCTAGAGATACTTCACGGCTTAATTCAAGCGTAGATCTTCAGATCCGCAAGCAAATCGTTACAAAGCGTTACATATTGTCTGGATCAGCCTGTATTCCTCATGCCAGCGGCGATCCCGTTGATCGTTAGTAAGGCCCCCCGGAGTAGTTCTTCGCGGCTATATCGAGATTTGATGACGCCCGATATGGCGCTGCGATAATGCCGGAGCCGCTTCAATAAGGCGACCTGAATGAAGCCCAAAGGCACGATGGTGCCATTGCGCAAATGGACGGAGCGCTGCAAGTCGGGATCGCCATCCAGCAGGCGTCGATGGCCCGTGATCGTCAGAATGATGTCCGTCGTCTTACGAAATTCGTCTGAAATTTGCTCAAACAAGACGTGGAAGCGTTCTTGATCTTCGGGCTGGGTCAGCTCTTGCACATAGTGTTCAGCAATTTGCAAGTCGACCTTCGCCAGGGTCATTTCTACCTTAGAAATCACCATTTTGAAGAAGGGCCACTTTTGGTAGAAGTAGCGCAGCAGCTTCAAATTTTCTTCCGGATCTTCGGCTAAAAAGTCCGTTAGCGCGGTGCCGACACCGTACCAGGCTGGTAGCAAAAAGCGAGCTTGGGTCCAGCTAAAGACCCAGGGAATCGCTCGGAGGCTGTCGAGGGTCTTTTTGCCTTTCCGGCGGGCGGGGCGAGAACTGATTTGTAACTGGCTGATTTCTTCGATCGGGGTGACCTGATGGAAAAACTCGACAAAATCTGCCTGTTCATAAATCAACGCTCGGTAATGGCGGCGAGAGCTGGCCGCCAACTCTTCCATAATTTCGTTCCACGGCTCAATTTCATCCACACTGCTGTGCAACAAACTGCCTTGGATCACGGCTGTCGCGACCGTTTCCAGGTTGTACAGTGCCAAGTCGGGCAGGTTGTACTTGGAGGCCAGCACTTCCCCTTGTTCGGTAATTTTGATGCGGCCATTCAGGCTGGCACCGGGCTGGGCCAAGATGGCTTCGTAAGCAGGGCCACCGCCGCGACCGACGGAGCCGCCACGACCGTGGAAGATGCGCAGGGCAATGCCAAAGTCGTCGGCAGTTGCTTGTAACGCTTGCTGAGCCTTGTGAATTTCCCAATTGCTGCTGAGGAAGCCAGAGTCTTTATTGCTGTCTGAATAGCCCAGCATGACTTCTTGAATGGGCTGAGTTGACGACGCCTCAGCCATGGCACTTTCCCCAGCCGCATCGTCGGTTTTACCGCCTTGGGTCACCGCTCGGTAAAGCGGCAGTTCAAACACCGATCGCATGACCGAGGGGGCCCGCTTCAAGTCTTCCACCGTCTCAAACAGTGGCACCGGCTGAATGCTCGATTCCCAGGTGGCGGGGTCAAATAGTCCCGCTTCTTTGGCGAGTAGCAACACCTCTAGCAGGTCGCTGACGGTGTGGCTCATGCTGATGATGTAGCTGCGGCAAATCTGGGGACCAAACTCGCGATGCAGGCGCCGCACCATGCGGAAGGTTTCGATGGTTTCGCAAACGGTTTCTGAGAAGGGCAGTTCGGCGGGCACGAGGGGACGGCGGGTTTGCAGTTCTTGGATCAGCCACGCCGTTTTTTCTTCCTCAGACAAGTCGTTGTAAGACTTGGGGAGTACCTGCAAATAGGCGGTGATTTCGTCGATACAGTCGGAATGGCGGGAGCTTTCTTGTCGCAGGTCGAGCTGAGCCAGCACAAAACCGTACAGTTCTACTTGGCAAATGATTTGCTCTAGCGCCCCACAGACCATGCCCGTGGCGTTTAAGTCCCGCTGAATCAGGCGGAGGTCAGCCAGGAAGTCATCACCGGAGTGGTACAACGGCAGTTCGGTAATGCCGCCCTGATCCTCTTTGAGGATGTCGCCCTGATAGAGTCGCTGGCTGCGCAGTAGGGTATTTTCGAGCCGCTGCTGCATGTAGGCGAGCTTGAGTCGATAGGGTTCCTGGCGGTAGCGAATGGCCCAGCGCTCGTACAGTTCGGGCATGACCTGTTGGTCTTGATCCAGGGAGTCTAAGAGTTCGGGCTGCACTTCGCTCCAGTGTAGGGAGAGGCTCAGCAGCTTGGTTAGGTGCTCGAGGGATTCAATGTACTTTTCGATCACCAGGTTGCGCTGGTAGCAGGCGGTTTTCCAGGTGATGTCGGGGGTGACGGAGGGGTTGCCATCGCGATCGGCCCCCACCCACGAGCCAAAGCGGCAAAATTGGGGCTGGGGTGGACGCAAGGTGGGAAAGGTATTGTGGAGCGATCGCTTAATGCGCTGATAAAGCTGCGGTAGGGCATTAAACAGCACCACGTCAAAATAATGCAGGGTGTAATCGACTTCATCCAACACCGAGGGCTTGAACTGGTGCAACTCGTCAGTGCGCCACCACAGGCGAATTTCTTCGGTGAGCTGCTCCTTAAGGGTGTCAATTTCCCAGTTGGAAACGCCGTTCATGCTGGGCAGTGAATCTTCGGCCTGATCCATCCGGCGAAATAGCGAGGCAATCCGGCGTTGTTTGTCGCGAATGGTGTGGCGCACAATTTCCGTCGGGTGAGCTGTAAACACCAGCCGAATGTCCAAATTGTCGATCAGGCGCTGAATGAGTTGGGGTGGAACATTCAGCTGCTTGAGCGCTGGGAAAAGCCAGTGAAAGGTGCCTGCGTCGCGATAGCTGGTGGGCAGCAGTTGATAGTCAAAGGTCGACTTGGCCTTTTGGATCGGCTGGGCGTCTTCGGTGGGCGTACTCGCACTGTTTTGATGAGGCCGAATGGTGGCTAAGCCCGCGATCGCGGAAGCCGGTTCCACCTCACCATAGGCGGCCCGATATTGGCGCTGTTGCCCCTGCTGTTCGTAATGCTGCTCAACGCTGTTAATTAACTGAAAATAGAGGGCGAAGGCCCGAGCTGCCCGAATGGCATCTTGCAGTTCTAAGTCTTCGACGACCTGCACCACTTTTTGTACACTCGCCGCGCGTGCAGCCGGAGCCTGCCCTTCGACGGAGCACAGACTGCGCAACTGATGCAACAGAGTCAACAGCTCATCGCCACATTCGTGGCGTAAGACGGCTTCCCATATATCCTCGACGACCTTGATGCGTTGCTGCACGCGCAAGCCATAGGCAGACCCTGGCGGCGTGATCGACACATTGCTTGTGGACTCGACGATAGCTTCGCGGGTAGTTGGCATATTCTCAGAAGAAGTCGGCACAGTGGAGGTCATAGACTATTAGAGTATCGCTGTAAAACGTCAGAACTAAAGCAGGGCAGCCAATTTACTTAAGAGTTTTGAGCATTATTCACTATCCGTATCGTCAATTGTGCGCTCGCGAGTCGTTTCCATATCGTGCAAGCTCGGCAAGCGAACACCGCGAAAGAGTTCTTCGCTCACAATGCCGATCTGTTCTAAAGCTTCCGCCAGGGTGCGAGCGCCCATGAGGGTGACCAAAAAAGGCCCTGTCATGAGGCTTATTACCACACTTGAGACGCCTGTACTGTTCACTCGCTGAGATCTCTCGGGATTTTGTTGAAAATCTTTAGGTGTCGAAGTCATAGCAACCAATTTTGAAGTCCTGCGGGTGGCCGACTGTTCTCACTTCAATTTAAGGGACAGGATCGCAATTTGTGAGGGTCGGGGATGGATCGGGGGTTGGCGCAGGGACGGGCTGGCCGCTATGGGGCAGCAGTGCGGCTGGGAGCGTGCTGTTGATCGGGTTGTTTTGGCAGCTTTGCCGAAAACTGCCAAGCACTTGTCTGGAAGCTGAATCCCTTTAATAGTGGGCGTCTTACATACTGCTAATTAACGAGATGGAGCCCCCACCAATGTTGTTCTCTTCTGCTCAGACCCAAGTTGCAATGTGTTCTAGCCCAGCGGTGTCAACGTATCCTCGCCTTGGTGAACGTCAGGGCGCAACCGCAGTCGCGCGATGGTGGCAGTTGTTTCATTTGTCTCCTTGCTCGCGGCTGTATGTGCAGGGTTGGCAGCATCAGGCACAGGGACAACTGGTTGGGGCGCAGCGAGCATTTCAGGAGTTGTTAGGCATGGGACGTGAAATCGGTCATCAAGGTTGGATGATTGCCGCTGAGCAAGCGATCGCGGCGTTATCGAAAATGGCTATTAACACCTCAAACGCTGACCATCAGCCGCTAACGCCACAGGATATTGAGGCTGCTGAACAGTGCAACCGGGCGGCGGTGCTGCATACCCAGGGCGACTGGCAGGCCGCGATTCAGGCATATCAGCAGGTGTTGAGCTTTGCCACCCAAGCTGGTCATCGTTTGGCGATGGGTCGGTGTTTGAATGGTTTGGGCTTGATCTATTTTGATCAGCAGCAATTTGCGCGAGCAGAAACGCGATTTCGGGCGGCGATCGCTGTGCTGGAAGAAGTGCCAGTGTCTCACCCGCGGGCGATCGTGCATCACAATTTGGGCCTGGCTTATTATCACCAGGGACAGCATCAGCATGCCCAAACCCACTTTCAGGCAGCGCTAGAGCTGTGGCAGCAAAACGACGATGATTGTCTGGGGCTGGCCCTGACGCTGGATTATTTAGGCCGCGTCTATGCCCAACAGGGCGATGCTTGGCTGGCGTTAGGCAGTTTTGAAGCGGCGATCGATGTCCTAAATGATCTCTCGACTGATCAAGATGTGCGTCCAGACGCTGCTGCCTTGCTGATGCAGATCGCTAATTTGTGCGAACAAACCCGGCATTTCTATCTGGCGATCGCCTACCTGCAGTCAGCGCTAGCCATTTACCAAACGCTGCCGTTCGTGGCACCTGAAATTGTGATTTGGCAGCGCTTGAGTGAGCTGTACAGCAAGGCCGGCCATCCGGCGATCGCCGGGTACTACGCTCAGCAGGTGGTTCAGAGCCGCCAATACTAAGGAATTAGGATTTTATAAAATCCAAGTTTTGTCGGGCCAGGCATCTTGCCTGCGCTTGAACAGCCGAGACGGCTGTTCACACTTAATCAAATTCCCATTCCTAAGGAATGAGACGTGAATCAGTTCGGCATCCGATATCTCGTCCCATCACGGTAGATTTCGGCGTGTCACGGTAGATTGCGGCTTTAGATTGTGGCTTTGGGGAGGGCAGCGGCGTTAGTTTTCCTGCGCTGGGGCAATCGTGGCCGGATCTAGCCGGATTTTGATAATCACTGACGAAAACCTAACTAATTCTTGACCGTGTCTACCATAGCCGTCAGGGGGGTGCTGACTCCCCGTTCTGAGATGAATGATCAGAGGTGGCGGTACTCGCAGGCTCCACAAAGCAAAACGCCAGCGCTAAGGTGTAATCAACCGCGATCGCTGGGATGTGAGTTAGCCAGACGGCCCCCAGTCTGGGTGTGGCTAACGCAACCCCTAAGCTGGTGCACTTGTCAACCTTTGGGAAAAATGCAAAGATCTGCTTTTTTTTGCGGATTGACTGGTGAGATTCGGCAGACTGCGATATCCTTCACAGCTATATTTTGAGGGTTGTGGCTCCATGCTGCCGCTCGATCTAACGTAGTCCGGTTTTATGACTGCCAAGCCGTTTACCAAGCCGCCGATGCCCAATGCTGAGCAATCCCTCAATGACTGGATTGCTCACCTGTTTGCCTCGAATGCCCGTGTCCAAATGCGGCTGCGGGGTAATGTCTTGCATGTCTTGACTGAAACGCCCCATCGCTTACATCAGTCGGGAGCGGTGACGCGATTGGTCGATGCCCTCATGCATCATCCGGCTGGCACGGACGTCATTACCACGGTTTATCCCCAGGCTTATCAGCTCTACATTTACAGTCGCCGTCGCGGTCACTCGCAGCCCGACTGGACAGCACCGATTTATCTCAATCGTTTAGAGCACCATCAGGTGCAGCTGCAGCAGCAGGCCGGGGCGTCGCTCAAAATTGCGGATGCGGTGCAACACGATGGGGCTGCCCCTAATGGCGTCCCGTCTGGGGTGAACGACCCGTTACCCGATGACTCGACCACTGCCATTGTGCTGTCGCATTTAAGTCTGGCTAAGCAGGGCGATGCCGACGCGATCGCTTGGTACCTCAGCGAAGTCTTGAGCTCCCTCGATGTGGGGGTTTGGGTGAGTGTGCGGGCGGCGTCGCGCCCCGTGCCAGGACATCCTGACGCGACCACTGACACAGAAGCGCATGCCGAGGAGAGTGCCAGCGATCGCCAACGGCTCTGGGTGTGGTGCGAGGCGGCGTATAGCCCTGACCCGCTGTTGATTGCGGAACCCGTGACGGAACGACTGCGGCAGCTCGAATTGTCGCAGTTCAAAGATGCGGCCATTGTCATTCAGGTGCATGGCGAAGATACGCCAGATTGGAGTCTGCGTGTTGACTTGACGCCGGCTGATGAGATGTTGCGGGAATGGGCGCGTTGGGGAGACGAAGGGGCCATTGCCCGATTGCTCGACGCTGCCCTCCGGGAGCAGGCAGCAGCCGTCACGATGGAGCGCAAGGATGAGAGTCTGCACTGCATCATGCGATCGCGGCTCACCGCAGAGCCGCCCGCGATTCCCGATGAAGCGGCTGTCATGGCGGCGATTGCGCCGTTGTTGGAAGAGTTGGCTCCCCAAGGGGTGCATCGACTCATGGTGTACGGTCAGGCCCCGGACGCCGACACCCCTGATTGGGTCCGCTGCCTGAACCTACCGGCTTTGGAGCATCCTGACCTGGCGATCGCGCCGACCGAGTTGGCGAAACAGGGCAATTTAGCAGCGTTAGCATATTTGTTGACGCGCTTGTTAAATCCTGACTTGGAGGCCCAACTCGCGACTGGGGGCATTCGTATTCAGGCGTTGCAGCGCGATCAGCTACTCCACATCATGGCCGATGCGCCGATTTGTCCAACCCGGCGACAAGTGGTGCCGCAAATTCTAGATTTTCTAGAAGTCGTTAATCTGTCCGACATCAAGGGGTTGCGGTTATACGGTCGGCGCGCCGGGCAACAGCGTCCCGCCTGGAGTTTTGGCAAAGACTTGGAGGCCCGACCGGCGATCGTTCCCAAGGCCGAGTCGATGTTTGCGGTCTCCGATCAATATGTGGGCGATTTGCTGTCGCCGTCTGAAGGGGATGAGTCCAATGCCGAAGCCGAGTCGCGAGCGATCGCTCGTGCCTTCCAAACTGCTTGGCAGCAGGGCCGCGATCAGGTACGCCAATTTTTGTACGACACGCAGCTCGTGGTGCCCCAACAAGAGTTGACCCGCACGCCGACCCCCCTGACCGCCGAAGACAGCCAGGATGCCGTCAAAATCGGTCTGGTGTGGGCGACTGTCGGCATCTTGTTGGCCTTACAAGTTGATTGGGTGTTTGGGCAGTTGGTGAAGCCAGGGCCAGTGGCTGATAACCGGAACGCCGCGAGTGCGGCTGAAACCAGCGAGTCGGTGGTCAACACGGCGGCTAACGATGCCCTGACCGATGATGCATGGGAACGCCAAGACTGGTTGGCCGAGCAGCAGTTACCGGCACTCCCTGGACCGGACGCCGATGAATCAACGGCAGCCACGGATTCGGTTTTCAACGATGAACAGTTGGTTGCGAGTCCCGATCGCTCCCTGGCTCCCACTACCGATCTCCTGTCTCACTCCCCGTATCCCTCCTTCCGCAGTCAGCAGATGGATGAAAAGCTGGCGCTGTACCATCAGCTTTTGGCGGAGTCCGGGCCGCCTGATGTGCTAGTGATTGGCAGTTCACGGGCTTTGCGCGGGGTTGATCCGGCGGCGTTGCAGCGCGAGTTGGCCGCTTTAGGGCAGGGCGAACTGAGCGTGTTCAATTTCGGGGTCAATGGCTCCACTGCTCAAGTTGTGGATCTGACGATTCGCCGTGTACTGAAGCCTGATCAACTGCCGCGCATCATCATTTGGGCCGATGGGGCGCGGGCGTTTAACAGTGGTCGCACGGATATCACGTTCAATGCGATCGAAGCTTCAGACGGCTATCGCGAACTGGGTCGCCGCAATCCCGAAGTGGTCACCGCTAATGCTGATGATCCCGATGCGGTAGTCAATGTGACTGATGACGAACCCCAAGCCATTGGGGAGGCGCTGCGAGGTAGTTACCAGGCGCTTGATCAGACCTTGAGTGACCAACTGGGAGAGCGCTCTGCCATTTATCCAGACCGTGACGAATTGAAAGCCTTTGTCCGCGATCGCCTGCTGACCCCCCTGACCGCTTCTATCAGCTCCTCGCCCGATGCGGCTTCCAGTCCCAATACCTCTGACCTCGCCATTCCCGAAGGGAGCCAAATCGACTTTGACGGTTTCCTGGCCTTGGACGTGCGGTTCAACCCTGCTACCTATTTTCAGCTGTATGCCCGGGTGGCGGGTGCTTACGATAGCGACTACGAAGACTTTGCCTTGGAAGGCAAACAAACCGCTGCCTTTGAGCAATTGCTGGACTATACCCAGCAGCGAAACATTCCCGTCATTTTCGTGAATACGCCGCTGACTGACGAATATTTGGATGGCTATCGCAGCGATGCCGAAGAGGATTTTCAGCGACTCATGCTGCGCTATTCCGCCACCGAAGAGGATTTCATCTTCCGTGATCTGGGGCAAGTCTGGACCAATCGTTACGATTACTTCTCTGATCCCAGCCATTTGAATCGCTATGGGGCTTATCAGGTATCGTTGCGGTTGGCTCAGGATCCCATGATCCCCTGGCCCCGTGCCCGTGATTTGTCTGCTGCTAATCCTGATCGTCTGTCGCCATGACCTTACCTTCGATTCTGTATGGCCTATTTTTGCTCAGCGTCGTGGGTCTGTATTGGGCGCTAGCCCGACGATCGCTGCGGACGTGGCTGTTGCTGATTGCCAGCATCGTATTTTACACCTCGCTGCAAGTTCACTACGTGCCGCTAATGCTCGCCCTGGTGGCGATCAACTTTTGGCTAGGACGAATATTGCAAATGCCCGCCGACTGGCGCGTCTCCAACGAGCAGTGGCAAATGGCCGAGCAGCAGTGGTATCGGCGACGGCGTTATTGGCTGACCTTTGGTGTCGGCCTCAATGTGTTGCTGCTCCTGGGGTTCAAATATGTGGAAACCTGGCTCAAATGGCTCGTGCCCGAGGGCTTTAATCCTGACGTGGCGGATGGTAGTTGGCTCGCGATCGCCTTTCCGCTCGGCCTCAGCTTTTTCACCTTTGAATGCATCGCTTACCTGGTCGATGTCTATCGCGGTGCCCCTGCCACCAATAGCCTGCCGGAGTTTGCCGCTTACAAGCTGTACTTTCCCAAACTGATCTCTGGGCCGATTACCCGCTTCCACAGCTTTACCAGCCAGTTGACCAGCCAACCCAGCCTGAATTTTAGTTGGGCGGTGGAAGGGCTGTGGCTCATCGGCATCGGGGCGGTGAAAAAAGTCCTCATTGCGGATCACATCGGTACCCTCGTCAACCTGAGTTTGGATAATTTGGAACGGGCCGGGAGTTGGGATCTCTGGCTCGCCATCTTTGCTTATGGCTTGCAGCTCTATCTCGATTTCAGCGGCTATGTGGATGTCGCGCGCGGCAGCGCCTTGCTAATGGGCATTAACCTGCCGCAAAACTTCAATTTTCCCTACATGACCACCAGCATCGCCGACTTTTGGCGACGGTGGCACATGACCCTGGGTGATTGGTTGCGTAATTACCTGTATTTCCCGCTCGGCGGCTCTCGCAAGGGGTTATCCAGAACGGCTATCAACCTGATGATTGTGATGTTGATTGCTGGCGTGTGGCATGGCAATACCTGGGGCTTTGTGATCTGGGGCGGTATTCACGGTCTGGCGCTCATCGTGCATCGGCTGAATCACGCGATCGCTCAAGGTTGGCAGCCCTTGCAGCAATTTTGGCAGCAACCTTGGGGAGTGGTCACCGCCTGGGCCGCGACCCAATTTCTGGTGTTCTTTAGCTGGCTCTTTTTCCGCCTGCCAGAACCCCGGCAATTTACCCTGGCGCTGCAAAAGCTGTGGGGCGTCAACAGTGACGCGCAATTTGCCCAAAAGGTCTATGTCGAATCCCTGGGTTTAACTGCGCCCCAGCTCTGGAGCCTGCTCTGGCTGCTGGTCGGCGTGATGATGTTCCTCTATTTTGCGCAGCGCGAGTTCAAGCTCCAGCTCAACTGGCCGGTTAAGTTACTGCTGGTGCCGCTGATGCTCTTCACGGCGTGGCAACTTGCTCCCAGTGAGACCCTTTCATACATTTATTTCGACTTCTAACCGGACGGAGAAACCCGACAAGATCCTGTGGGACACTACTTCAGAGCTGGGCTCTGAGGGCGAATACTCTGTCGTCGCGCATCAGACCGAGCCTGAGTTGCATGGCATTTATCTGGATTTATGACTGCTTCCTCCTTGACTTCTGTTGCCAATGATCTCGTAGCAGCGGCCCCCGAAACCCAACAGCGCAAAGCCGATCACATTCGCGTCTGCTTAGAGCAAGATGTGCAGTGCCAGCAAATTACTACTGGATTAGAAAAGTATCGCTTTGAGCACTGCTGCCTGCCCGAGCTGGACTGGGACAGGCTGAACGTATCGAGCCAGTTTTTGGGCAAGTCATTAGGCGCTCCCTTATTGATTTCTTCCATGACGGGGGGCACAGAGCAAGCGCGGCTGATTAACACGCGGCTCGCGATCGCGGCCCAAACCTTTGGCTTCGCGATGGGCGTCGGCTCTCAGCGGGTGGCCGTAGAAGCGCCGGACGTGATGGAAACCTTTGCCATCCGGCGGTACGCTCCGGATGCCCTGCTGTTTGCCAATTTGGGCGCCGTGCAGCTCAACTATGGCTACGGCTTGGCGGAGTGTCAGCGGGTGGTGGATGGCCTCGAAGCGGACGCGCTGATTCTGCATTTGAATCCCCTGCAAGAAAGCGTGCAAACGCGGGGCGATCGCAACTTTCACGGCCTGTTGAACAAAATTGCCACCCTGTGTCAGCGATTGCCCGTGCCGATCATTGCCAAGGAAGTGGGCAACGGCATTTCAGCAGCGATGGCCCAAAAACTCATTAATGCTGGAGTTGCCGCTATTGATGTCGCCGGGGCGGGGGGCACCTCATGGGCCAAGGTGGAGGGCGGTCGGGCTACCGATCCGCGTCAGCGACGACTGGGGCAAACCTTTGCCGATTGGGGCCTACCCACGGCAGCGTGTGTGACCCAGATCCGCGCCGTCGCTCTAGAGATTCCTTTGATTGCCTCAGGCGGCATTCGCAACGGCTTGCAGGTTGCTAAAGCGATCGCCCTCGGAGCGGACTTAGTGGGTCTAGCACATCCGTTTTTGCTCGCGGCCAACGACTCCGAAGAGAGTGTGGCTTTGCTTGCCGAGTGCTTGCTAGAAGAGTTGCGCACCGTGTTGCTCTGCACGGGCAACCCTGACTTCACCGCACTCCGGCAATCAAACTCCCTAAAACTCGTTTGAAATATCGAGGAACTGATTCATAAAAATCCTCCTGACACCGGGCTCACCATGCTGTGGCAGGCCATGGAGGTCACGCTGATGGTCCGTTAAAACTCGTCGTCAGCGTAATTGGCATCCATGGCGGCTTCGTTGTCTCGCTTCGAGCCTAACAGTTCCAAGCGCTCAACCCGGATGACGGGAGACGTCCGTAAGGCTCCGGTGGAGCGATCGTTCCACTGATCGAGTTTGAGGGCTCCGCTTACGCCAATCAGGCTGCCTTTCCGCACGTAGTTCGCGGCGATCTCGGCGGTGCGTCCCCACATCTCCAAATTGAACCAGTCGGGTTGGTCAGAATTGCGCGTGCGGCGGTTGACGGCCAGGGAAAACTTACAGACCACACTGCCCGACTCAAAATATTTCACATCGGGGTCACGTCCTGCTCGGCCCACAAGGGTTACAGAATTGATGCTCATAAGTCAGACTGTCTCCTGATTTTGTCTACGCAGTGGAATGGCTCGCCGCATGCGCCTCGTCGCTCACTGTACCAAAGCTCTCGCGAGTTTCCGCAGCCTTGGCCGCCAGCGACTATGCCTTCGTTCAGTGTGCCGCAAATTTACAATAGCGGACGTACTTTTCTCCTGAAATGGGCGATCGCTACCGGAAGACTGAGGACAGCTAAAAAGACGGCCTGCGATCGTGGCTGAGTTACCCCGGCTGGCCTCAATTTTGTCAGTGTGGGATGCCCGCGTCGGCCACATTTCACATCACAACGGCGGCAATTTTACTTCGACTGAGGACAATCACCCGCTAGACGCATTGATACGAAACGTAATAGAATCCACTTCGTCTGTACTGCAACTGCAACAGACGTTCCCTGAATTAGTGTCTCGGCAAATAGTGGTTCCAATACCAATCGGCCATCTATGGCCTAGCATTAAGTTCGGCGAGTTTATATGTAACCGTCCATTTCGTTCGTTTGGGGGCTAAGTCTCGTGGCGTTGTTCGACCGTTTTTCACTCTCCCGAGACATGGGTATTGATCTGGGCACCGCGAATACGCTGGTGTATGTTTCGGGCAAAGGAGTGGTTCTACAAGAGCCCTCGGTGGTTGCCATTGACCAGGTAGAAAAGAAACCTTTAGCCGTGGGCGAAGAAGCTAAGCGCATGCTCGGGCGTACCCCTGGCAACGTGGCAGCACTCCGGCCTCTGCGGGATGGGGTAATTGCTGACTTTGATACTGCCGAATTAATGCTGAAGCATTTCATCCGGCAGGTGCATGAGGGCCGCACCCTCGTCTCGCCGCGCATCGTTATTGGCATTCCCAGTGGGGTAACTGGCGTTGAGCGTCGCGCGGTAATGGATGCCGCACAACAGGCCGGGGCGCGCACGGTTTATTTGATTGATGAACCTGTGGCGGCTGCGATCGGCGCTGGCTTGCCGGTGGCCGAACCGACAGGCAACCTGGTCATTGACATTGGCGGCGGCACCACCGAAGTCGCAGTCTTGAGCTTGCAAGGCACTGTACTCAGTGAGTCTGTGCGAGTCGCGGGCGATGAACTCAGTGATTCCATCACGCAATATCTCAAAAAAGTCCACAACTTGGTGGTGGGTGAGCGCACCGCTGAAGAAATCAAAATCAAGATCGGCTCAGCCTATCCCAGTGCTGATGACAATGAGCTCATCATGGATGTGCGAGGACTCCACTTGTTATCTGGTTTGCCCCGCACTGTCACCGTCAAAGCGGGTGAGATTCGCGAGAGCATGGCTGAGCCCTTAGCTGTGATCGTCGAAGCTGTGAAGCGGACGCTGGAACGCACGCCGCCCGAACTGGCCGCCGATATTATCGATCGCGGCATCATGTTGGCCGGTGGTGGAGCGCTGTTACAGGGACTGGATACTTTGCTCAGCCATGAGACGGGCATTGTCGTTCATGTGGCGGCCGATCCATTGAGCTGTGTTGTTCTGGGCACTGGACGAGTGCTCGAAAACTTCAGTCAGATGGGTCGAGTCTTCAGCGGTAGTTCCGGTATTTAAGGTAGGTTGAATAGCCATGTTTGCCCTGCGGCGCTGGTGGAATCAATATGCCCTCAAGACCGGATTAGTGGTCTTGGTGATTGTCGCGGCGTTAGGGATGCGTGACAGCGGTGGTGCTGTGATCTATGAAATGTATCGCTGGGTCACGCGCCCCTTTCATCCCGGGCCATCTCGTGAGGCCATGTTGCAATCGAGTTATGCGCAAGAATTGCAGCAGCGCTTGGTAGAACTCGAAAGTCAAAATCGATCGCTCCGACAAATTGTCGAAGGTGAAAGCTCACTGCCTGCTGAGGGCGTCTCTGCTGCTGTCATTGGCCGCAGTGCGGGTGATTGGTGGCAGCAAATCATCATCAGCCGTGGTGAACAAGATGGGATTACGCTTGATGACGTGGTGACAGGGCCGGGTGGCCTCGTGGGCCGCGTGATTGCGGTCTCGCCGAATAGTAGTCGGGTGTTGTTGGTCAGTGATCCCACCAGTCGGGTGGGCGCACGGATTAGTCGCAGTCGCGCCACTGGCTACATTCAGGGCACGATGGGACAACAGGTCGTATTGGAATTTTTTGACAAAGATCCCGATGTCAAGGTGGGAGATGTGGTCACCACGTCTGCTTACAGCAAGCTGTTCCCCCAAGACATTCCGATTGGGCGGGTAGTGGCACTCGATTTAGCCAAAAGCCCAGCTCCCGAAGTGACGGTGGAACTCACCGCGCCGTTGAGTATTGTCGAATGGGTCGAGGTCATTCCCTTTGCCCCGAAAGACATTACGATTCCAGAGGCGCGAGATACCCTGCAAGAGGTGATTCCTAATCGGCAAGAGGAAAATGAGGCGGAGGGCGATCGCACGCCATGACCACCAGTCGCCCCGTGAGTTTGGCCCAGCGTCGTCGTTATCGCTGGATCAATATTGGTGTTGTCATTGGCTCAGCCCTCGTCTGTACTTTGCTGTTGCCCATGCGGTTACCAGGGATGGTGCTGCTCGGGGTAGGGCCCAGTTGGTTGCTGGTGTGGTTGGTCGCTTGGAGTGTGCAACGCACTGGTGTCGAAGGGGCGATCGCGGGCTTCATTTTGGGACTTGTGCATGACGGTCTGACGGGATATTTTCCCACCCATACTTTGGGGCTAACCCTGGTGGGTTTTCTAACGGCGCGCATCCAAAAGCAACGCTTCATTCAGGAAGACTTTATTTCTGTCGCGATTATTGTCTTTGGCATGACCGTCATTGCCCAGACCGTGATGGCGCTACAAATCACGGCTCATCAGCTCGTGATCAGCAGCTCTCCCTATCCGGGTGTGCCTGCCATTTGGCTACAGCATCAGCGCATTGCGCTGAGTTCCGCTATTTTGAGTAGCCTGTGGGCGCCAGCGATTTACTATCCCCTGAGTCGCTGGTGGGCGCATTACGAGCAGATCATGTCGCCGCCGAGTAGCTAGGGGTAAAGCAGGGAGATATCATCGTTTCCCTCGGTCAAGTATTGCTCGATCGTGGACGGTTTAGAGATTGCGCCTCCGGAGGTAGGCACAACGTAGCCGTAAAGCTAAGTTGTTGATGTCGCCGGTCTACAGCATTCCCCATGAAAATCCAAAAGTCTGAGTTAGAGGCCTTGGGCAAGTCTCTACGCCTGGTCAACACTAACTCGATCAAGGCCTCAGCCAAGAGCCCCCCAACCAAGCGGCTTTGGTATCAAGGCCAAGAATCCTATTTTGATGTCACCGTCGATCTGCAGGATGAGGCGATCTCGTGGTTTCAGATTACCCTGCGGGGTAAAGTGGTCTCTGGTAAACCGACGCAAGCCCTGACTACCGGGGAAACAGAAGAACTGGATGTACCCCCAGAAGTCGCCTATTATGCCGCGAGTAAAACGATTCGAGACGGGGCAGCGATTAACTGGGACTTTGTTCAGTGCATGGCTGAGATGCTGTCACACCGCCCAGACGAACCGACGTTGGCTAGAGTTCACGACCTGTTAACCCAGCAGCTCGATCAGCATTTTCAAACTGCTTAAAAATGTGGATTGTTAGTGGGAACCGCCGTCTCGGCACTTCACCGTCGGGCACTGGATTGATCTGGGAGAAAATTTGGCTTTGATGGATCTGGACTCTCCCGCATCCTCTCAGTTCAGTTCGGGCCACTACGGAGTTAGTCTGGTCGGCGATCGCCTATCCTACTTGCCAGAGAGGTTGTTGGGAGAATGACACCCATGGCGCAAACGACAGAAGTGGCTCAATCGTCGGCGATCGCGCTACCAGAGATGGGCTGTGGGACTTGGGCTTGGGGCAATCGACTGCTGTGGGGTTACTCGCCAGAGATGGATGAGCAGTTGCAGGCCGTCTTTAATCATTGTGTGAGCGCTGGTGTCACGCTGTTTGATACAGGTGATTCTTACGGTACGGGCCGTCTCAATGGCCGCAGCGAGGCGTTGCTGGGGCAATTTGCCAGCGCCTATGAGGGGGCCAATCGCGATCGCCTCTGTCTGGCGACCAAACTCGCTGCCTATCCCTGGCGACTGACTCGGGGGGCAATGCACCAAGCCTGCGCGGCATCAGCCCAGCGACTGGGCCGCCCCGTCGATTTGGCGCAACTGCACTGGTCAACCGCGAACTATGCCCCCTGGCAAGAGGGCGCTCTACTAGACGGGCTGGCGGATCTCGTAGAACAAGGTCAGGTCAAAGGCATTGGCCTGTCGAACTTTGGGCCGCAACGACTGCAAAAAATCTATCCTCGCTTTCGCGATCGCGGCATCCCCGTCACCACCCTGCAAGTGCAATATTCCTTGCTATCAACCTATCCCGTCACCGAGTTGGGCATTCGAGACGTGTGCGATGAGTTGGGAATTCGGCTGATTGCCTACAGTCCTTTAGCATTGGGCATTCTCACTGGCAAATATGAAATCGGTGGTAAGTTGCCCAGTGGTTTACGCGGTTTCGTGTTTCGCCAATTACTGCCGGGGGTACAGCCAATTTTGGATACGCTGAACGCGATCGCCATCTTTCGGGAAAAAACGATGGCCCAAATTGCGTTGAACTGGTGTCTTTGCAAGGGATTCATTCCCATTCCTGGAGCTAAAACATTGGTCCAGGCGCAGCAAAACACAGGTGCGTTGGGCTGGCGGCTTGATGCGGGCGAAGTGCTAGAACTCGACAATGCGGTCAGACGCAGCGATAAGCAAATGGTGCAAAATATCTTCCAGACCCGCTAACCCGTTAGAGACTCTCAGACGGCCATCCTTTGAATATTGAACGTCAGTTCGGGATCGGCAATCTCGGCCCTGTTCTGTTCCAGAGTGATGAACTCAAATCCCCTGGATAAAATTAATTCAGAGCTCCTGACTGGCCGGTTAATGACCCCCAGCTTCATCGCTGGCGTCGTTTGTTGACCCAAACTCCAATGCCCAAATTCCAATGGGGCATACCCAGTGGTGAATTAATCGCTGCACATTCCAGGTCCGCCGTCATCTCTTTAACTGCTTGGCATCGTGGTGTTGAGGTCGTCGATCAACTCCCATCACTGGACTTTGCCCACTGCTAGTTCACTCTGACAATAGATGCCATTCATTGGCCTACAGCAGCTTTACTGCAGATAGATGCGAAGCGTCACTTTTGAAGAAGACCGTGCCCTGACAGTACAACTCACTTAAAAATGAACTTTGGTTGCAGACTGAAAGATCTGATCCCCGAGAGGCTATTCTAATAACAAGAAGCGATGAGCTTCAATTTCAAATGACCGTTCAGTCCACGTTAAATAGGAGGTTTGTTATCGATTTAACGTCTGAAACGTCATCAAAGGCAACAGCATCCAATCAGGTTTTTGATATCTCTTCTGTTTTGTAGCAGGGAGCTAAGTCATCGGTAAGACGGGGCGTGAGGTCACCGAAAAGATTATCGAAACGGCTCCATATAGGCTCGACTAATGATGGGAGATCACTCAAGGGAACCGCTCTGGGTGCTGTTGTCGTTTTAAAGAAATAATTATTTTTAGATCTGGAAATATTCTTGTTTTGATCTGATTGTTCTTCAACATAATCGATTCAGCATGGCGGCGCATCTTCTAAGCTTTACGAGAAGATGTGCCCTTTTTATGTCCTGGGTGGCCATGATAGAAATTGACCCTGGCAACCGAGAAAAGAACCGAACGATACCCGGAAAAAACGCCCCTTTCCGTGACTGGAGAGGGGCGTGAGTTGTCTGGTTATGTTGAGCAGGAGGAAAGCAAAAAAGCTGGATCTAAGCGGTGTAGCGGACACCGCGATAGGTCATTTCGGTGCTGGGCTGATGGCGTTGGTTAACGGTGTATTGCTTGCGGTGATAAGGCTTGCCGAGGAAGGTGGCGGTTTCGCTAGTCTCGACGGCGTCAACCGCATGGATGGAGGTTTCGTAGGATTGGCCGAGGAAGGAAAGTTTCATTGTGGTAGCTCCTTAGTGGGTGCGTTGTTAAGGATAGAAACAGCGGCTTTCCGCCAGCTTGCTGGCACAAAAGTGTGTTCTTGCTCACCGGGCAGTGTGATATTGGTTTCAACCGCCCGTGGTCTGATTAGGGATGGCAGGCGTTAGGTCAGCATTCCCAGCAGGGGCGCGATCGCTTGAAGCACGCAACCATCACTGCTGGCTACCCTTCTCTCAGATTGTCTGCACCAGCGCTGTCCGAAATACAACGAACAGCGGATCTTAGCGTCGGTAGGGAGGACGCGATCGCGTCCTGGAGGGAGCGATCGCGCCGTCCCTGGGGACCCGCTCCGACGACTTATCTGGACAGGCCGATTTGTAAACATCGTGAATAATCTTGCGACCGGATAGACCACGATTTGGTTTAATCGAGAATCGCATCTCCGAAACAACCACCGTCTCAAGAGCCTGAACGGCAGGCCCAGTAACCATGACTCACTCTCGACCTAGCGCCTCGTCCAATCCCCAGTCGCCCCGTCCCAGTTTGAACTGTGGGTGTTGCGGCATCTCTCTGAATGCCTGGGTCAAATATGCGAGAGAGACGGCATTTACGAATGAAGTGTTTGGGCACATCTCGACCCTGGGCGATCGCATCAGTCGCCGCAATTTAATGCGATCGGGGGCCTTTCTCGTCGGGGCGGCGGCGGCCTTTGGCCCCAAATCCTTTGCTCACGCGCAATCTACCCCGACCGAAACAACCAGCAGCACACCGGGGTCCATCGTTTCCCCC
Source organism: Leptolyngbya iicbica LK (assembly GCF_004212215.1). Lineage (NCBI taxonomy): Bacteria > Bacillati > Cyanobacteriota > Cyanophyceae > Leptolyngbyales > Leptolyngbyaceae > Leptolyngbya > Leptolyngbya iicbica. Next base: position 1,400,310 of record NZ_QVFV01000001.1, on the reverse strand, counting down.
AGCCCAGACGCCACCACGGTGTTTGTCAATGGCACGATTCTCACGGTGGATGCTGAGTTTTCGGTGGTTGAGGCCATGGCCATCCGGGGCGATCAAATCCTGGCGGTGGGGACGCAGGAGGCGGTGCTTCAGTTAGCGGGCGACCAGGCCACGCAGGTTGATTTAGCCGGTAAAACGGTGTTGCCTGGGTTTGTCGATCCCCATGTGCATGCGGTGACCGGCGCCCTCATTTCCGGCTTGATGGAGTATGTGGGCATTGCTCGGTTCACCACAACTGAGGAAGTGTTGAACTTTCTCCGCGAGCAGGCGGCGGTCACCGCCCCCGGCGACTGGATCGTGGCGCGCAACTTTGATCCGTCGGTGCAGGCTGGCCCCGAGGCCTTAACCTTTGCCGAACTGGATGCCGTGTCAACAGAGCACCCAATTTTTGTGCTGAATGCGTCGGGCCATTTGGCCTACGCCAACTCGGCGGCATTTGCGGCGGCGGAAATTCCTCCCGATGTGGCAAACCCGCCCGGTGCAGAATTTGTGCGGGATGCTGAGGGCAACCTGAACGGGGTGATGAAAAACAATGTGGCCTTTGGGCAAGTCTTGTTCCGATATCCGGCCCTGGCGGATGCGGACCCGGTCGCCGCGTTGCTGAATCTCGCGGCGCGGTTTAACCAGGTGGGGCTAACGACGATGAGTGAATTTAGCCTGGGGCCAGCAGATTTAGAGGTGTTAAACGCCACCGCCGCCACCGGCAATTTGACGGCTCGGATTCGGGCGTATCCGTTTTATACCTATGACGATGCGTGGGATGAGATGGGTTTGCAGCCGCAGACTGGGGATGCGATCGCCCGCATTGCGGGTTACAAGCTGGTGTCGGATGGCTCAAACCAGGGCTACACCGGACTGCAGCGAGAACCGTACCTGAACACCGACAACTATGGCCTGGCCTACACCGAGCCGGAAGAGCTCACCCGGTTGGCCACGAAGCGATCGCAACAGGGCTGGCAACTGGCGATTCACGCTAACGGCGATCGCGCCATTGACAATGTGTTGGATACCCTGGAAGCCGTCCAAGCCACGGGCATTGACGTGCGATCGCTGCGGCCCAGAATTGAGCATTGTTCCATCCTCCACGATGAGCAAATTGCCCGCATGAAGGAGTTGGGCGTTTCAGCTAGCTTTTTGATCGGCCATGTCTACTACTGGGGCGTTGCCTTCCGGGATGAGATTTTTGGCGAAGAAAAAGCCGAACTGCTCGATCGCGCCCGCAGTTGCGAAGTCGCTGGGGTGGGCTTTACCCTCCATTCTGACTTTATGGTTACCGATCCCAATCCCCTCCAGATGATCGAGACGGCCGTGACCCGCCGCACCCAAAAAGAGCCAGACTACGCCCTCGCCCCCTGGGAAGCCGTCACCGTTGAGTCGGCGATTCGGGCCGTCACTGCCGAAGCCGCCTGGCAACTGCACTCAGACCATGAGGTGGGCAGCCTGGAACCCGGCAAGTTCGCCGATTTCGTCATCCTCGATAACGATCCTCGGCGCGTGACGCCCTCCCAAATTAGTGCGATCACCATCTTAGAAACCTGGATGAACGGCCACCTCGTTTACCAGCGCTAAAGCATCGCCGCCGACCATCCACGCTTTGCGGCGGATGCCGTTGCCAACCGACTTGAGCCCAGCGTTAGGAGTTGTCAGCCTCGCGATCGCTGTCGGCGACAGCCACAACGGGCGTCTCCCCTGCCTCTCCTGCCCCCATGAGTTGCGCCAGCAGCTGGGTTTCAGGAAACGGTTCCAGCAGCAAGATTTTCACCATGACCGTGAGCGGTAGCGCCAAAAACGCCCCGATGGGACCGAGAATCCAGGCCCACAAGACCACCGCCAGAAAGGTGACAATCGTCGACAAATCCAGCCCTTTGCCGAGATAGCGAGGGGCGATCGCAATATCAAAGAAATTGTTGATCAGGGTATAGCCCACGGCAAAAATCAAAGCCTTAGCCCAGCCCAAAGTCAGCAACGCAATCAGCGTGGGGGGAATCAAGGAAATATAGAAACCGATATTGGGAATAAAGTTGAACAGGAAGGAAAAAACTCCCCACAAAACGGCAAAGTCGATGCCCAAAATCCACATGAGCACCACTTGCAACAGGGCGGTCAATGCGCCTAACCAGCTCTTAATTAAGAGATAGGTGCTGATGCTGCTAGAAAAAGAGCTAAACCGTTGGAGCATCGGCTGATTGGTAGTGGCTAATGCATAACGCAAGCGGCTGGAAAAGTTCGCCGCACTCGCCAGCATGTAGATGAAAATCAGCAGGGTAAAGCCCACATTAGAAACCGTACCGAACAACGCCGAAATAAAGTAAAACAGCGCTTGCAAAATCCGCTCAGGCTGGAACCATTCCAAATCTCGAATATCTCGGGCCTGGATGCCGATACTATCCAGCCATTGGATAAATGCGGTGATCTGGGTATCAATCCGGTTGCGGTAGCTGGGCAGTTCGGCTGAAAGCTGCGCCAGCGAAGCCGCGAGAAACACAATCAGTGCCAAGCCGACAAAAATTACCCCTAACAGAACTAACGTGTAGGCGAGCCAATTGGGCAGTCCGCGGGCTTTGAGCCACTGCATCAACGGACTGGTCAACATCACCACAAACAACGACAGCAAAATGGGACCGAGCAGGCCAGAAACAGCCCGCATTCCAGCGATCACGAGTACCAGACTGGCGAGGCCAATCAGCAGAGTCACAAAGCCACGTTTTTCTGAAGAATTAGCCATTGCTGAGTCTTTGGATCATGATTCTCAGAACTATAGCGGACGTTTTACCCCTGCAACACAAAGTCGCGCGATCGCTAGAGTCTAGACATGCAACCACAATAAAGCCCCCTTAACGACTGTTCGTCAAGGGGGCTGGCAAGCTGTGGGTAGAGCAGGGAACACCGTGGGCGTTAAGCAGTCGGTGATGACGATTCGCGAGTCGGGGGCGGCCAAGCCATCGACGGCCTAGAGGGAGTGGGGTGGCGAGTTGAGTCGCTGCGCCCTTCAGCACAGAGCTCATCGAGCAGGTGAAGATAGCGCACCATCTCCGGCTTTAACGGGCGAGCCATTACGCCACAGCAAACGGGCGAGCCATTACGCCACAGCATCTTTCTCAAGGTTGTCCTGGCGGAGTTGGTCAAAGTCGATCGCGCCTTTGTCCAAGTTCTCTTCGCGGAGAGCGTCAAAATCAATGGCGGCCACTTCGTAGATGGCCCCTTTATCTAAGTTCTCCTCACGAAGTTCATCGAAGTCGATCGCGCCTTTGTCCAGGTTCTCTTCGCGGAGAGCGTCAAAATCAATGGCGGCCACTTCGTAGATGGCCCCTTTATCCAAGTTCTCTTCACGAAGTTCATCGAAGTCGATCGCGCCTTTATCTAAGTTCTCTTCGCGGAGAGCGTCGAAGTCAATAGCGGCTACTTCGTAGATGACCCCTTTATCTAAGTTCTCTTCACGCAGTTGATCAAAGTCGATCGCGCCTTTGTCCAGGTTCTCTTCGCGCAATTCACTGAAGTCAGGGATAGCGTAGCTCGCGGGAGCAATGGCGATCGTTGCAGCGGTCAGAGCGGTCAGGGTTACAGCAAGAGCTTTCATGGTTTGAACTCCTTTGTCGCTTCTGCGACTGATTTATCTTGAGTTCTATAGTCGGCCCCCCACCTGAGCCCCCCCTGACCGTCATCTGAGCTGGACTTAATCGCTTCCTGAGAAGTCTGAGGATTCACCAGCGTTTTTCTGAGGATGAGTGATACGGCGCACATAAGAAAAAAATCCCCTCACCGCTGTCGCGCGGCAAGGGGAAACAGTCAAGAAACCAAACTCCAGGAGAAGAAAATGAAAGCTTTAGGCTAATAGCCCCAACGTCTTACCGTGGTCCCGAGCCATGCGGATAAACGCCTGCCGCTCTTTACTAGGAATCCCGACGCGGTTGCAGAAGTTTGTAATGACTTTGGAATGTAACGCGATCGCTTGGCCACGGATCTGCTTGAGCTTGCGGTCACCAATCAGTTGACGAGTCAGGACGATAAAAGGAGCAAACATTCGGATAAGCCTCTAATTCAAAATGACGATGAAGCGGTGGGAGAGGAGAGTCATGATTGCCAAGCCGGGCTTAGCTCACCGCCAGTGCCACCAGGAACAAACCGGTTACAAGCAAACTAGCCATCGCACCTTGAAGCATGTAACGCTGCTGCTGCTCAGTTGAGGGATACTCCGCCAAATAAGCTTCTGTTTCGACTGCGTATGCATTGAGAACGCCGTTGTCTAGTTGTGTGGTGTACATGAGCCAAACCTCCAAGGGTTAAATGCGCTTGCTATGTAAATAAATGTAACAGACCTGTAACAGAATGTAAACATATTTGCTTTTGTTTAATATTTGCGCTAGCAGAATATTCCTCTGGTTAGAGCGCCATGATCGGTGAAAGAACCACAAAAAACCCCTGCGCCGTGATGAGTGCAGGGGTTTGAGTTGTCTGATAGGGGTTGAACAGGAAAGAAATAAGTTGATGGTTTAAGTGGTGTACTTAATGCCGCGATAGGTCAGTTCAGAAGCGGGCTGTTGGCGTTGGCGGTTGGTGTACTGTTTCCGGGCGTAGGGTTGGCCGAGGAAGATGGCAGTTTCGCTGGTCTCGACGGCGTCAACCGCATGGATGGACGCTTCGTAGGACTGACCAAGGAAAGAGAGTTTCATCGTGGGGGCTCCGTTGTGGGTGCGTTGTTATTTATGGAAACAGCCGCTTACGGACAGCGTCCTGGCCCAAACGTGTTTCCTGGCCCACGGGGAATGGTGATATGGCACGCGGCATTAAAAAGCCTCCCCAGACTGTCGCGGCTGAGGAGGCTCCACCTTTCATTCAGGAGACCATCTACAAGAGATGGCGTTTATAGAATGCCCAAACTCTGGGGACGGATTGTCAAGACTGGGGTTAAGTGGTGAGGTGTTCGTTGAGGCAGTCGTTGGCGAAGCCTCACCAGAGGTGAATCGCTTTTAAGCGGCGTTGGTGGTTGGTTTGGCGGGTGGTGGTGATAGCGGTAGGGTTCATGGCAGGAATCCTCTGCGGTCGGGGTTACCGCAGTGATATCGCGCTGGCGCTTGTTGCAGCTAGACCTAAATTCTCAACAGCGGGAGCGTTGCACGGGGGCGATCTCGCAACAGCAATCAACGCCACTCGACGAATCTCTGGAAAGAGCCAGTAGATGCGAGGGGCGACCGCCGAGTTGCTCAAACAACGGAAAGAGTAAATCATTGATCCCTTCCCCGCTTCATTGCAAAGTCTTTCCACACCAGCGGAATGGGGTCGGCTTGATAAGGCTTCAGATTGGGATAGCTCTTCACCAGATTGGGATCACTTCGGAGTAACTGCTCCAGCACTTCAGACGTCAGGGTTAGGAGTGGGATTCCAGCCAAAGGATGCAAGTTCTGATCGCGGGCGATCGCCTCCGTCACGGGCATCGGCATACCGGGTAACTCAATCCAGGGGCCGAGCTGTAATGCCACCCCATTGCATCGCGATCGCCACCAAGCACCTGGATTACGTCGGACAAACTCAGTCCAATACAGCGATGAGGGCTTGCGGTTTGTGCCATTGAAAATGCGGCGTAGATTGGTGGTTTCTCTTTGCCAGCCCAGATATTTGAGGATGACGGTGGGGTACTCTGCGTCAGGGGGCTCAACCACACCAAAAATCACCACGTACTTAGCAATTTTCTCCAGGCTTTGCTGCAAGACGGTTTCGGCAGGAATGACTTTAACCGCCGGGACTTCGGTCCCATTCAGCAGGGGCTGAAACTCTTCGATGTATTGATCTTCCAATTCCTTCAGGCGCTCGCAGCAGTCTGCACAATCGAGCCATGCCAGCGTGACCGGATGCCGCCGATGAATGCGCTTGAGTTGCTCAGTGCGATGATGCCCTTTGCCGCGCCAGCGGTTGGCCAGGTTCTTGGCTCGCCCCACATAGAGCACGCGGCCCTGATCGTCGATCGCAAAGTAGATCGCGGGGCAATCGGGCAGGCGGTCCAGGTGCTGAATGCTTAAGTTTGGTAAGGCAGCGAGTTGTAGCGACATAGTCATCGGGAAAGCTGTCCCTAAAGTGCCCTGCTAGCACTGCCGGACGACGGTGGTCTCTCACCGAAGTCTTTTCTAGACCGCTTCGCTATGATGGACGCGCCCGCTGATGACTCCAAGCTCCGCCATGACCGGAAAAGCTGCTGGTGCCCTCTTTAACCAGAAGACCGTCGAGAATGCCCTGAAGGGCTTCACGTTTCCGCCAGACCTGGCCGATCGCCATCAGAAGGTACAGGAGTGGATCACCTCGCTGAAGTCGGGCAGGCTCGCCAAGGTCAAGGAAGTCTCGCTCCACGGGCCGTTTCTCAACGACATCTTTCAAACGGTGTTAGGGTACCGCTCGATTATTGGGGGCGATCGCTGGGAGCTGCACGCCGAACAAACCATTGCCGATGGCGGCGGTTCAGCGGACGGAGCGATCGGGCTATTCCATGCCAAGACGGAAGATTCGGGCAAGGTGAAGCTTCAGGGGCGGGTGGTGGCCCCGATTGAACTCAAGGGCGTCACCAATGACCTCGATCGCGCCGTCAAGGGTCGCCATGAATCAGCGGTGGATCAGGGCTGGCGCTATGCCAATTACACCCCCGATTGCCGCTGGGTGATCGTGTCGAACTATCGCGAAATCCGGCTTTACCAGACCAGTAAAACCCCGGCTTATTACGAGCGGTTTCGGCTCGAAGACCTGGAAGACCTGGACACCTTCAAGCAGTTCTATTTCCTGCTGTGTCGCAACAACTTTTTGCCCGCCTCGGCGGACCCCAAAGCCAAATCCCGCATTGACCAGTTGCTCATCGAGTCGGCCAACGCCGATGAAGACATCACCAAAGCGCTCTACCAGGACTACAAAAAGGTGCGGCTGGCGATCGCCAAGCATTTCCTCCACATGGGGCCAGCCGACCTGTCCGAGCGCAACATCACCCTCATCGCCGCTGCCCAAAAGGTGCTCGATCGCATCCTGTTCATTGCCTTTTGCGAAGACCGGGGGCTGCTGCCGGAGAAAACGCTACAACAGGCCCACGACCACCAAGATCCCTACAGTCCGCGCACGATTTGGGAGAACTTTAAGGCGGTCTTTCAAGCGGTGGACAAGGGCAACAGCGCCCTTTCGATTCCCGGCTACAATGGCGGTCTCTTTGCCCACGACCCGCTGCTCGATGAGCAATTGATGGTCTCCGACATTCTCTGTAGCCAGCTCAACCAGCTCACCACCTACGATTTTGAGTCAGAGGTCTCGGTCAACATTCTGGGGCACATCTTTGAGCAGTCGGTCTCCGATTTGGAGGAACTGCGCGCCCAGGCGACCCACCAGGCATACGACCAGAAGCAGGGCCGCCGCAAGACCCAGGGCGTCTATTACACTCCGGCGTTCATCACGCAGTACATCGTCGGGGTGGCGCTGGGCGAATATCTGGAGCGCAAGAAAGATGCCCTCTGGGAAGCCATGGGCATTGACCAGATTCGCGCCAATGCGGTGCGGCAGCGGCAGCGGGCCGAGATTCAGTTTTGGGAGCGCTACCGGGATGAGGTGCTGACCCAAACCCGCGTGATCGATCCGGCCTGCGGTTCGGGCGCGTTTCTCATTGCGGCTTTTGACTTTTTGAATCGCAAGTATGAGGAAGTGAATGAACGGCTGGCCGCCCTCAAAACGGAGGATGAGTCGGGGGAGTTTGTCGGTCAGCGCAGTCTGTTTGACCTGACGAAGACCATCCTCAACCAGAACCTTTACGGGGTAGACCTATCGCCGGAGTCGGTGGAGATTACTAAGCTCTCCCTCTGGCTGAAGACGGCGGAGCGGGGCAAGACGCTGACCTATCTAGACAACAACATCAAGGTGGGCAACTCCATCATTGCGGACCCGGCGTTTGACCCGGCCTATGCCTTTGACTGGGAAGCGGCGTTTCCGGTGGTGTTTGCCAGTGGCGGGTTTGATGTGGTGATTGGCAACCCGCCCTATGTGCGCCAGGAGTTGCTGACGCCCTTCAAGCCCTATCTGCAAGAGCACTATGCGGCCTATGACGGTGTGGCGGATATCTATGTCTATTTCTACGAAAAGGGGCTGAATATCCTGCGGCCCAATGGGATTTTGTCGTACATCGTGACGAACAAGTGGCTGCGGGCGGGCTATGGGGAACCGCTACGGCAGTTTTTTTCGGAGAACAGTGTGTTTGAGCAAATCATCGACTTCGGCCATGCCCCAATTTTTGAGGATGCCGATGTGTTTCCGTGCATTGTCTCAGTGAGAAAGCCGGAGGCAGTGGAAGCAAAAGAGATAGAGAAGCCGGAAGCGGCGGCCCCTGTTCAGGTGTGTCCAGTGCCAAGGGAACATCTAGAGAATATCAACCTCCCTCAATACATCAACCAAGAAGGTTACGAGGTTCCTTGGGCGCGCTATGGCAAGGAAGAGTGGAGCTTAGAATCTCCTGCTGTCGAACAACTCATGGATAAGCTCAAGGTAGTAGGCGTTTGCCTGAATGATTTCCTTGGAACTCCTCCTCTATACGGCTTAAAAACAGGCTATAACAAAGCATTTTTAATAGACCAAGAGACTAGAGATGAAATTGTTTCTAAAGACTCCCAATCAGTGCAAATAATCAAACCGTATCTAAGAGGACAGGACATTAACAGATGGAATTCAGAGTGGCAAAAGCTTTGGATGATAATGACTACGCCCGATATTAGAATAGAGCAATATCCTGGAGTCAAAGAACATCTTGAGCAACACCGAGAAAGACTTGATTCCAGGGCAGGCAGACAAGAATGGTGGCAGCTTCAATCTATGCCTGCACAATATAAAAGATTCGAGAAACCAAAAATAATTTATCAAGAAATCCAGTTTCACCCGTCATATTGCTACGACACTGAAGGGTATTACACAAATAACAAATGCTTCATTTTAGCCACGGAGGAGCTGTTTCCTCTAGCTGTTTTGAATTCACCGATTGGTTGGTGGCACAACTGGCGTTATCTTCCTCACATGAAAGATGAAGCACTAACCCCCAAAGGAGAATTAATCGAAAACTTTCCCATTGCTCCACCGACAGACGAAATCCGCGCCGAAGTCGAACCTGCCGTCCAACAACTGATCGAATTCACCAAAGCTAATCAGGAAGCTACCCGCGATATCCTCGACTGGCTCCAGCTCGAACACGGCATCGAAAAACCCGGCAACAAACTCAGCGACTTCGCCAGCCTGCCCCTTGACGACTTCCTCAAAGAAGTCAAAAAACGCCGCCCCAAAGCCGCCGGTAGCCTCGGCCCCAAACCCCTCAAAGAACTCAAAGCAGCCTACAGCGACTACGCCCACCCCATTCAGCAGCGCCGCAACGCGGGCCTCACCCTAGAGCACCGCATCTCTGATCTGGTCAACCAAGCCTACGGCCTTACCCCCGAAGAAATCGACCTCATGTGGAAGACCGCCCCACCCCGCATGCCTTTCAATCGGCCATAAGTCTCCAAGACCGTGAACGTTTCCAAAGCGCTAATCCTACGCTGAAAGGCAAGGGCACCCACTCAGCAGTCAGAACAAATTCAATCGCGGTAAGGACTTGTCAGTTATCGATTTGCCTTTGGCAAAGTGACAACAAATTTGGTTGAGTCGTGATGAAGGCAAAAAAAACATTTAATAATATTGAGGAGCAACTACTGTCAATTCCTACATGGCGGTTAATCACAGAAGTTGTCGTCATTTTGGCTGGTCTCGCAATCGTCCTTGAACCCGACAAATCAGTCAATCCTGCAAAAGTAATATTTGATAGTGCAGAGTCAATTGCAATCGCTTCAGCGGTAGTCCTTTACTTCAAGGAAATTCCCGAACGAAAAAAGCAGCGACATTATGAAGCATGGCAGACCATTGACAATGCTCACGGTATTGAAACGAGCTATGCACGCAGAAAAGCAATAGAAGATTTATATGAAGACAATATTTCGTTTTATGAGATAGATATTCCAAAAGCAGATTTACAAACCATTAACCTCAGTGGTGCTGATCTCAGGAATGCCAACCTCCACGGTGACGACCTCAGCGGTGCCGATCTTAGCGGTGCCGATCTTAGCGGTGCCGACCTCAGGAAGGCAAACCTCAGAAATACGTGGCTCCGTGGTACCAACCTCGAAGAAGCCAACCTCCATCGTGCTGATCTTAGCGGTGCCAATCTGTTTGATATTGGTGGCACTAAAAATCAATACCCAAACTGTCACGTTGACGGTATCGAGAGTGATTATCTCGCCTTGATCCACGACACTATCAACCGCCAAAATACCAACCTTAGTGGTGCCGACCTCAGCAGGGCCAACCTCAGCAGGGCCAACCTCAGCGGGGCCAACCTCAGCAGGGCCAACCTCAGTGGAACCTATCTCAACGATATCAATCTCGAAGAGGCCTACCTTAGGGGAGGTAACCTTAAAGAGGCCTACCTCTACGGTGCTAGCCTCTATGGTGCCGACCTCAGCGGTACCGACCTCAGCGGGGCTGACCTCAGCGGGGCTGACCTCAGCGGGGCCAACCTCGAAGAAGCTCACATCCGTAGTGCTAACCTCAAGGAGGCTAACCTCGAAGATACCAACTTCAGCGGTGCCGACCTCAGCGGTGCCGACCTCAGCGGTGCCGTCTTCGGCCGTGACCGCTACTGCAATGCAAGTTTCTGCAATGCTAACCTCAGGCAGGCCATCCTCAAGAGTGGCAACCTCAGCGGGGCTGATCTTAGCGGTGCCGACCTCAGCGGTACCATCCTCAGCGGTGTCGACCTCAGCGGTGCTAACCTCAGCGGGGCCCAGCTCAGCTGTACCGACCTCAAGGAAGCCAACCTTGGCTACGATGGCCTCTTAAACAGAACTAATCTCAGTGGAGCCAATCTCGACTTCGCTGACCTCAGCGGTACCATCCTCAGCGGTGTCGACCTCAGCGATACCAACCTCAGCGGCACCAACCTCAGCGGGGCTGACCTCAGCGATGCCAGTCTCGACGGTGCCGACCTCAGCGGTGTCGACCTTAGCAAAATAAAATGGAACGAATCTACCCAATGGCCCGCCGCTGAAGAAGTCGCCAAAGCCAGGAATATCTCCAAAGAACTGAAGCAACAGCTCGGGATTGAATAGTCCCAAGTCCACCGCCTAAGCCTTCTCGCTTGCCCCACGTTGCACCGTTGCCCCCTCGTCGCAGAGTTGCGAGACTCCACCCTAGAGCACCGCATCTCTAGCCTCGTCAACCAAGCCTACGGCCTCACCCCCGAAGAAATCGACCTCATGGGTCAGACCGCCCCACCCCGCATGCCCTTTCCGCGCCCTTAGAATGGAACTCAGCATCTGGAGGCGAGGCGATGACCATTGATACCCAAATTGTCCAAGCGCTAGAGCACATGCCGGATAACTTGAAGCATGAGCTACTGCACTATGCCGAATACTTAATTGCCAATTACGCCAAAGATAATTCTGGTCAGGGGTCACAGCCTCTCAAGCGACGTTCCGGCATTTTACAAGGCACCTTTGTCTTGCCTCTACCTGATGATTTTGATGAGCCTTTAGAAGACTTTCAGGACTATATGTCGTGACCGCTTTTCTTCTGGATACGCACGCATTCATCTGGTTGAGTGAAAACCACTCCAACCTGCCCCAACCCCTGAAAGATCGGATTGATAAAGCAGACACCGTCTATCTCAGCATTGCGAGTCTCTGGGAGATTGCCATCAAGGTTCAATTGGGCAAACTTGCCCTCAATCAACCCTATGAAGCGATCGGGATTGAGCTTGCCGCTTCCGATATTCTTCTGTTACCCATTACCTTTGAAGATACGGTGCAAGTGCGTCAACTGCCTTTGCATCACCGCGATCCGTTTGATCGCATGTTAATTGCCCAAGCCCTCAATAACGCCCTCGTTATTGTCAGCAAAGATTCGCATTTTGATCTCTACGCAGTAGAAAGGCTGTGGGTGTGAAGTGTTTCTACATTTAAGGCTCACCTAAATTCATCGATCCTGAAACGAGGACATAAACACCATGTCAGCCAAACGATGTAACACCTGCGGCAGCACTCACTACGAAGAACGACAGACCACTTATCTCTACAGTCATAAAGGCCAATACCTGATTGTGCCAAATACCCCAGTCGAGATTTGCACTGACTGCGGCACCGCCTACTACAGCGCGACCGTCTTAAAAGCGATCGAGCAGCAGTTTTTTGACATTCAGAACAATCAAGCTAAACCTGACGAGTATCTGCAAGTCCCGATCAAAAGTCTTTAAACATCAACATGAATACCCAGCAAGACATTATCCGCAAGGGATATCGAGTTTAGGATGGGCTACGCTAACAATCAATAGAATGTATTCCATCAGAAACCATGAAAACCAATGTTGAAGTCGATGACGCCTTGATCGCTGATGCCCTCAAAGTAACTGGACTCGATACCACTGACCAGGTTATTGAACTCGCGCTAAAAATGCTCTTGCAAATCAAACGTCAGGAAGCCATCAAAGGCTTTCGAGGCAAGTTGGCCTGGGAAGGTGATCTAGATGCTATGAGAACGAATGCATGATTCTCGTGGATTCCAGCGTGTGGATTGACTACTTCAATGGTCAAAACACGCCCCAGGTAGAACTCCTCGACCAGCTTTTAGACACTCACCCCCTAGCGATCGGTGACATCATTCTCACTGAAGTCTTGCAGGGGTTTCGGCAAGATGCTGATTACGAAACCGCCAAGCAGTTGATGACATCCCTGACGGTCTTTCAACTGAGCAATCCTGAGTTGGCGATCAAAAGTGCTGAAAACTTCCGCACCTTGAGAAAGCGTGGCATCACGGTGAGAAAAACAATTGATGTCATCATTGCGACCTTTTGCATCGAAGCAAATCACACATTGCTGTTCAGCGATCGCGACTTCATTCCCTTTGTGCAGCACTTGGGCCTGACCACCGCACTCTCACCTCAGTAACCACAGAGCCTTTCAGTAAGATAGGAACAGCGATCGCCTGTGCCTGTTATGAGTGACGCCACCACCCAAGCCGAGATTTTGCAGCAGTTAAAACAGCACCAGGCTGAGTTTCAAGAACGCTATGGGGTAACTCGCATCGGCATTTTTGGCTCTGTTGCCCGTGGTAAAGCGACTCCCAACAGCGACATCGACATTGTGGTTCACATGACGCCCGACCTGCTCCAACGGGTGCGTCTCAAAACCGAACTGGAATCACTGGTCGAGGACTAGCGGCCGGTGCCGCAACGACGACACCGCGAATGCCGTTACTGCTGCACAGTGTGGCCGCGATATTTCATCTCGGGTCGAGGTTGGGCTGAGGACGGGGCTGACTCTGAGGTATCGGCATTATTGGTGCGCCGCCAGCGCTGACCCCGATAAACGCCTTCGGTCACTTGGGCCGACTCACCTTGCGACTTTTCTGGTGATGGGGCGTTGTATTTGACGCCGCGATAGGTGAAGGTGGGGCCGTCATGGATGGGTGACGCTGGCTGAGCTGAGGGCTCGGTGGGGGCCTCCTCTGAGGTCGGTTCATCCTCGGCGGTGGCGTAGACGGCAACTCGTTGCAACCCCCAAAGCCCCAAACCCAGCAAGACTAAGAGAAACAGCCAGGGTGCTTCGAATAAGCCCACAATCAACAAGCCGAGGGCGATCGCGGCACCACAGGTCAGCGCCAACAGTAACAACAATGTCACTAACATGAATTTCCCCGCTCACAGCAGCAGGCGTCACAATCGCCCACACGTCCTCAGAGTTTCAGCGTAAGGCAAACTCTCACTTATGACAGTTCGCAAGCTTACCAAACCCCAGATTCCCCCTGATGGCGTAGATGGCCTGACATGTTTGTAGCTAACGGGTTGCCGGTCTGCTGGGCGATCGCGGGGACTGGTCAGCGACGCTAAACTACGTCAGTTCGGGTTAAGCCAAAACCCTTTACTTTCCCCTCTTAGGAGGGGCTGATGGGGTGGGTAAGCCACTGACAGCACCCACCCCGTCCTTCGGCCACCCCTCCTGAGGCTAATCCTGTAGGGGTTTTGTACGAGCCTATCAGAGAATCGCAGACACCTCGTTTAGCAGAAGCTAGCGGTGATTGTATAGACTAAGTTGNNNCAGGTGTCAACGTATTGGCCACTGCCATTGAACGTTTCTTCTTTGTCAAACAGGGCGCTGCAGCTGTTTCTAAACCCCTACAAGATTAGCTCCTGAGGAGGGGATTTGCGATCCAACCGGTGAGCAAAGGCGCTCGAATTTCTTATCCCGAACTTACGGCGGTTCGTCCATAAGTGCAGGATGAGGGCCGGGGATGATAATTGGCGCGATCGCCTTGCGGATTGTATCGATTCTCGATGCGCCAACACCGCAGATTAAGTCGCCAAAGAGCTTGGTGGTGCGCGTTTCAGGGGCATCTCAAGCTGACTCGGGGGCTGCCGTCACGTAAGAATCTTTGTAAAAGAATCCCCTGGAAAGAATCAAAGCTTTGTAGATTCAGAATTTAATCTGACGTTTTTACAAGCTGTCTTATGGTGTTGCAAGTTCCATCGCAGACGGGGCAAACTGTGCGTCTGGTGGCGCCGCTATCGGGATTTTTACTGCCGATTGAACAGGTGCCTGACCCGGTTTTTGCACAGAAAATGGTGGGGGACGGCATTTCCATCGATCCCACCTCGAATCTTTTGGTGGCTCCCTGTGATGGGGAGGTCGTTCAAATCCATCCCGCTAACCATGCGGTCACCGTCAAAACCCCCGAGGGGGTTGAGATTCTGATGCACATCGGCCTGGACACGGTGGAGCTGCGCGGTGAAGGGTTTACTCCCAAAGTGAATTTGGGCGATCGCGTGACCACAGGCACGCCCCTCATTGAGTTTGACCTTGATTATGTGGCGCTGCATGCCAAAAGCCTGTTGACCCAAGTGGTCGTAACGAACACTGAGCGCGTGGCCGAATTTGTCTACCCATCGGGCCTGGTGCAATCAGCGCAAGACATTTTTCTAGAGTTGGTCTTGGCGGCGGTGAGTGCCGATACGGCAGCCACCGACGGTGAAATGGCCACCTCGGAACCGATTGTGATTGCTAACCCCACGGGACTCCACGCGCGCCCAGCGGCAGTGTTGGTGAATCTGGCGAAAAAGTATCAGTCCCAGATCGCTCTGCATCGAGGTAGCGATTGCGCCAATGCCAAAAGTGTGGTCGCCCTGATGAATTTGCAAGTCGGCAACGGGGAAACGGTGACCCTCGAAGCCCAGGGCCCGGATGCCAGACAAGCGATTACTGACCTGACTGCAGCGGTGCGATCGGGCTTGGGAGAAGCGGGCACCGCCCCCGCCTCGGCTCCCGCCAGTATCGCCCAGTCGGCGTTGAAAGCGCCGCCCCCACAGCCCAAATCCGACGACCCCAACATCCTCCTCGGAGTGGCGGCCTCGTCGGGACTGGCGGTGGGCAATACTTACCGGGTGCGAGAGCAAAAGCTCGATGTGCCTGAATTGGGCGGCACCCCCACGCAAGAAAGCCGCCAGCTAGAAAAGGCGATCGCCAAAGCCGCCCTGGAAGTCGAGTCCATTCGCGCCAAGGTGCATGGTCAAGGCGATCCGGGCAAGGCGGCGATCTTTGCGGCGCACCAGGAAATTCTGGACGACCCGGAACTGCTGGACATTGCCACCAGCGCCATCAACAAGGGTAAAAGCGCGGCCTTTGCCTGGCAACAAACCTATCAAGAACAAGCTGATCAGCTCGCCCAGTTAGATAATGAACTGCTGGCGCAGCGGGCGAACGACGTGCGCGATGTCGGTATGCGAGTGCTACGCATCCTGACTGGGGTGGAAGCCACGGAAATTAAGTATCCTCGCGACACGGTGTTGGTGGCCGAAGACCTGACCCCCTCAGATATGGCGAATCTGGACCGCAATCGCGTCGTCGGCTTCTGTACCCTGGCGGGGGGGGCGACTTCCCACGTGGCGATTTTGGCGCGCTCGATGGGTATACCCGCGATCGCGGGCATCGAACCCCGCATTATGGATTTGGCCGACGGCACCCCCGTCATTCTCGATGGCACCAAGGGCAAGCTGCGGCTCAATGCCCCCGTCCAAGAGATTGAACG
Organism: Leptolyngbya iicbica LK; assembly: GCF_004212215.1. Lineage (NCBI taxonomy): Bacteria > Bacillati > Cyanobacteriota > Cyanophyceae > Leptolyngbyales > Leptolyngbyaceae > Leptolyngbya > Leptolyngbya iicbica. Next base: position 1,384,167 of record NZ_QVFV01000001.1, on the reverse strand, counting down.
CACCAAAGCCCGCATTGAGCGCCAACAGGCCAAGCGCGCCGAAGATCTCAAGCACGCCTTTGAACCCGCCATTACCCAAGATGGTCACCCAGTCGAAGTGGTCGCCAACATCGGCAGCATCAAAGATGCGGAAGAAGCGGCATCCCTCGGGGCGGAAGGCGTCGGCCTGTTGCGGACGGAATTCGTCTTTATGGAGCGCCCCCAAGCACCCACCGAAGACGAACAAACCGGGATCTATCGGGGCATTGCCGAAGCCATGGGGCCGGACAAACCGATCATCATTCGCACGCTGGATGTGGGCGGCGACAAGCCCTTGCCCTACCTGCCCATGGCCCACGAGGAAAACCCCTTCCTGGGGGAACGGGGTATCCGCTTTGGCTTCGACCAACCGGAACTCCAGCGCACGCAACTCCGCGCCATTCTTCGGGCCGCCAGCGCGGGCCAACTGCGGGTGATGTTTCCCATGATTGGCCGCATTGAAGAATTGCGGATGGCCAAAGCCATGTTGGAAGAGGAACGTCAGCAGCTCGACCTGCCCCCGGTCGAAGTCGGCATCATGATCGAGGTGCCCTCCGCCGCCATCATGGCGGAAACCCTGGCAAAAGAAGTGGACTTCTTTTCTGTCGGTACCAATGACCTCACCCAATACACCCTGGCAGTCGATCGCGGCCACCCCAAACTCGCCCCCTTTGTCGATGGCGTGCATCCCGCTGTCCTCCGTCTAATTGACCAGGCAGTGCAAGGGGCCGGACGCTATGGCAAATGGGTCGGCGTCTGCGGCGGCATCGGCAGCGACCCCCAGGCCATCCCCATTCTCATCGGCCTCGGCGTGCGCGAACTCAGCGCCAGCGTCACCATGATTCCGAGCATCAAGGCCCAAGTGCGATCGCTCGACCTCGATCATTGCCAAAAACTCGCCGCCCAAGCCCTCGGCCTGGAAACCGCCGCCGAAGTCCGCGACCTGGTACCCCTGGAAGAAGACTAGGTCAATGACTGACTTGCTGAGCCCATGGTTGGCCCTCATCCCCCAGCCCCTTCTCCCAAAACTGGGAGAAGGGGGGCCGGAGCAAGTCCCTCTCCCAGTTTTGGAAGAGGGATTTAGGGTGAGGGCTCACCCGCAACCCTCAAGCATCCGACCCCTCACCTAACACCCAAAACCCATTCCCCATCCCCCCTTACTGACCCTTACGAGGACGAATCGATGACGAGTGCCGCCGCGACGACCGCCGAGCCGTCAGCCCTGCAAAAGTTCTGGAATAAAGCCTTTGGCCTGCTCCAAAAAATGGGCAAATCGCTGATGCTGCCCGTGTCCGTATTACCCGTGGCGGGCATTTTGCTCGGCTTGGGCAGCGCCCGCCTGATCGAGATTCAAAAAATTCAAGAAGGCGTCCTGACCAGCGCCAAATTCGGCTGGCTCCCCGCTTGGCTCGCCGAAATTATGAAAAGCTCGGGAGACGCCATCTTTGCGAATCTGCCGGTGATTTTTGCGATCGCCGTCGCGATCGGCTATACCGCCAACGATGGGGTTTCGGCCTTGGCGGCGGTCGTCGGTTTCGTGGTTTTCCTCGCCACCTTGGGCGTCTCTTCTGTCCTCTTCTTCAATCTCGACCCCGAGATTCTCAAGCCCATCATGGGCATTCCGTCGTTGGATACCGGGGTGTTTGGCGGTTTAATTATGGGCTGCGTCGCCGCTTACATGTTCAATCGCTTTTTTCGCATCAAGCTGCCGCAGTATCTAGGTTTCTTTGCGGGCAAGCGGTTTGTGCCCATCATCACGGCCTTTACCGCGATCGGCGTCGGCATTTTGATGAGCTTCATCTGGCCGCCCATTGGCGGTTTGATTGATAGCTTTGCTGCCTGGGCCGCCGAAGGAGACAACGTGCCGCTGACCGTGGCGATATACGGTTTTGTCGAGCGGTTGCTGATTCCCTTTGGTCTACACCACGTGTGGAACGTGCCGTTCTTCTTCCAAATCGGTTCGTTTGTAGATCCCATTAGTGGCGAAACGGTGACCGGCGACATCAACCGCTTCTTTGCTGGCGACCCCACCGCCGGCATTATCGGGGGCGCTTACTGGTTCAAAATGTTTGGTTTGCCCGCGGCGGCGATCGCCATGTGGCACTGCGCCAAACCCCAAAACCGCAAGCAAGTCGGCGGTATCATGCTGTCCGCCGCCCTGACCTCCTTTCTCACCGGCATTACGGAACCGATCGAATTCGCCTTTGTCTTCGTCGCTCCGGTGCTCTTCCTGCTCCACGCCGTCCTCGCGGGCTTTGCCGATTTCCTCTTTGTGATGCTCGACGGTCGCATGGGCTTCACCTTTTCCCACGGGTTCATCGACTTTTTCCTCTTCTATAACCTGGGCACGAGAGTCTGGCTGATTCCGGCCTTTGCGCCGCTGTTTGCCGCCCTGTATTACTTCAGCTTCCGGTTTGTGATCAAGCGGTTTAACCTCAAAACCCCCGGTCGCGAAGATGAGGAAATCACCGGGGATGTGGCCGCTGGTTTGCCTAAAGATGCCGAGGCCATGTCTCGCGAGTTGGTGCTCGCCTTTGGGGGCCGCAGCAACATCGACAGTCTAGATGCCTGCATCACCCGCCTGCGCATCGGTGTCAAAGATATGGGCAAAGTCAACATTGCTCGATTGAAGGCGCTCGGCGCCTCCGGCGTGCTGCAAATTGGCAACAATGCCCAAGCGATTTTTGGCCCGCGATCGGAAAACCTCAAAACCGACATGATCGAATACCTGAAGACCGCTGGGGATGAGGCGGATCAGGTGCCCGAAATGGTCGCCGGTGAATCGATGGCAACTGCAGCGCCAGCGTTACCCACCGTGCAGGCTGACCCCGCAGCCGGTGCAAAAGCTCAGCAAATGATTGCGGCGCTCGGGGGCGTCAACAACATTCGGGTCGTAGATCCGGTGGCGATGACTCGCCTGCGGGTGGAAGTGACTGACCCCGCGCAAGTTAACGATGCGGTCCTGACTGCATCTGGCGTAAAAGCGGCCATGCGGCTAGAAGATCAGGTGCTGCACCTGGTGGTAGGCCTCAACGCCGAGCAATACGCCACCGAAATGAACCAGCGCCTGCAAGCCCCTGCTTAGTCAGCCCTCAGCATTGACGTAGCGAGCTTGTTAGCGCCTGACCGCAGCAGGCAGATCCGGTTTAAGGTTGGCCGCCACCAGTCATTGCCCGATCGCGTGTAGGGGGATGACGATGACCCGGCTCCCAGATGGTGATGCGAGACCGTGTTGCGCGAAAGCGATCGTGCAACGCGGTCTTTGTTGAGAAATGGGGTCTAGCTGCAACAAGGGGAGCCGCGATATCACAACAGTAATGCCGAACTGCCGAGGATTCTCGCCATGCACCCCACCACCATCACCACCCGCCCAACGAACCACCAACGTCGCTTGAAAGCGATCGTCCAACGCCTGGTCATCGAACTGGGCTACCTCGAACACTGCCTGAGCGAAGGCCACCAGGATGTCCACTTAGAGACCGCCGCCGCTGGCATTGATGCCGCCATTGATGGCCTCAACGAACACCTCACCGCTTAACTTTCCGCCGCACCCATCCGCCCCCAGCATTTGGGCATTCTATAAGCGCCATCACCAGATGGTCTCCTGAATGAAAGGTGAAGCCTCCTCAGCCGCGACAGTCTGGGGAGGCTTTTTAATGCTGAGCGCTCTATCACACTCCCCTGTGAGAAGGGACACACTTTTATGCCAGGAAGTGTTCCGAAAGGGGCTGTTTCTATCCATAACAACGCCCCCACTACGGAGCCCTCACCATGAAACTTGCTTTCCTCGGCCAGTCCTACGAAGCGTCCACGCCTGCGGTTGACGCTGTCGAGACTCGCGAAACCGCCACCTTCCTCGGTAAGCCTTATCACCGCAAGCAATATACCGTCAGCCCACGCCACCAGCCCAGTAACGAAATGACCTATCGCGGTGTGCGCTACCACTCTTAAACACGATGTTTCCTCCCGCTTGCGTGACTCAAGTCAGACAACACCTGCCCCTTCACCAATCCGGTGAGGGGCTTTTTTCTATCCTGGCCCAGCACAGATATTGCAGAGTGCAAGATTCAACTTTAAAAAAGCAAAAGTCCTAATGAGCGCGGATGAGATCTATAAACGAACTCTATCGAACGATGGTTTACATTCCGTTACACATTCGTTAATTTATAGTCATACATACACTTTCTCGCCTATGTCCTTAGCTTGGACAGGGCATTTGTAAACTGCACTCATTTTTGATAATGACTACGACACTTCAACAACAGACATCTGCTTCCCTTTGGGAACAGTTCTGTCAGTGGGTGACCAGCACCGAAAACCGCCTGTATGTGGGCTGGTTCGGCGTGTTGATGATCCCCACCCTGCTGGCAGCGACCACTTGCTTCGTTATCGCCTTTATTGCTGCACCTCCCGTTGACATCGACGGCATCCGTGAGCCCGTCGCTGGCTCCTTGATGTACGGCAACAACATCATCTACGGTGCGGTGGTGCCTTCCTCCAACGCCATCGGTCTGCACNNNGGAAGTGATGCACGAGCGTAATGCTCACAACTTCCCCCTCGACTTGGCAGCGGCTGAGGCTCCCGAAATCATCGGTTAGTCCTCGACTGCTCAGCTAGTCTGAGAACCTAATGAAAGGCACTCCTCTTCTGGGGAGTGCCTTTTTGCGTTAAGGGGAGTTTTCAGATGCGTGGTGACGGGGCTCACTCGGATTCAGGTTACGGTTAGCAATCGCTCAGACTTCTCAGGAAGCGATTAAGCCCAGCTCAGATGGCAGTCAGGCAGACCTCAGGTGGGGGGCCGACTATAGAACTCAAGATAAATCAGTCGCAGAAGCGACAAAGGAGTTCAAACCATGAAAGCTCTTGCTGTAACGCTGCAACGATCGCCATTGCTCCCGCGAGCTACGCTATCCCTGACTTCAGTGAATTGCGCGAAGAGAACCTGGACAAAGGCGCTGTAGACTTTGACCAACTGCGTGAAGAGAACTTGGATAAAGGGGCCGTCTACGAAGTGGCCGCCATTGATTTCGATGCTCTCCGCGAAGAGAACTTGGACAAAGGCGCGGTGGACTTTGACCAACTTCGTGAAGAGAACTTGGATAAAGGGGCCGTCTACGAAGTGGCCGCCATTGATTTCGATGCCCTCCGCGAAGAGAACCTGGACAAAGGCGCGATCGACTTTGACCAACTCCGCCAGGACAACCTTGAGAAAGATGCTGTGGCGTAATGGCTCGCCCGTTAAAGCTGGAGATGCTGCGCTATCTCAACTGGTTTGATGAACTGTATGCAGAGGGCTGGGACTCGACTTACCGAACTCCCCCATCCAGACCGTCGATGGCTTGGCCGCTAGCCACTAAGGAATCGTCATCACCACCTGCTTAACGCCCACGCTGTTTCCTGCTCTATCCACAACTTGCCAGCCCCTTAACAACGCTCGTTGAGGGACTTCACCAGGCTCAGTGTCCGAACTCCGTAAGAGAATTATCTTTTGAGCTCCGAGGCGCTGTATCCTGACGGCCCAGAACCTTTTTCTTGGCCTGCCCGACTGTAGATGTGATCCGTCTCATAACTTGTTGACTACTTTCATCACTGGTGGCTCCTGTTGGTAACACAGCTCTAGCTCGTAATTATCACCAGGCCATCGATACTCGTATCACCCACTACATTGGGCTTTCACGAGATGATTGATGCATCAAACAAAACCCACACCCGCAACGGAGTCCCCACCATGAAACTCTCTTTCCTCGGCCAATCCTACGAAGCTGCCACGCCTGCGATCGCTGCTACTGAAACTGGCGAAACCCTCACCTTCCGAGGCAAATCCTACAGCCAAAAGCAATTCAACGTCGCCCTACGTCAGCCGACTGAAGAACTGACCTATCGCGGCGTCCGCTACACCGCTTAGGTCTAGCTTTCTTGCTTTCCTCCTGCTCAACATAAACCAGACAACTCACGCCTCTCTCCAGTCACGGAAAGGGGCGTTTTTTCTAGCCTGACTAACTGCCATCTCCGACTGCTGATGATCAGCATTAATCGACGGACTCAAGAATCGCATCAGAAAGACTCAGGGCAAGAAGGGACTGGGCGCCTCTCTGAGAGTAATCGTGATTTTCACCGTTGGGAGCATCGCACGAGCAGTATGGACGATTGCCCCATTGATGCTGGTCTGGTGTCTCCGGCCATGGATGCGCGTCGGGGTTCCAGAGGGTTGATGCTTATGCAACGAGTGCTTCCAATGCCTGCACCGACTGAATATATAAATCCTGAAGGATCTCGAGTTGGTCGCTCGCTGCTGCAGCGGTACCTGCTTTGCCTAACCCTTCCAGATGCTGACACAAGGCGGATAACCGAGCGACGCCTAGCGCCACACTTGCAGACTTGAGGGTATGCGCGGCAAAGCTGAGTTGTGGGGCATTTGCCGTCGCGATCGCCGCCGCAATTTGCGCTAAGAGGTCAGGCGTCTCAGTCACAAAACTCTCAATTAGCATCGCTAGCGTTCCCGCATCAAAACCGTAGCTGTCTAGTGTCGCTCGATCAATGAGTGGCAAGGCCATTGCCGCAGCTTGAGAAACTGGAATATCAACAGCAGCAGACGATGGCGGTGTGGCTCTGGGCGTCGCGGGGGCGTCATATTTAGGGCATTGTTCAAGAATCGTGACCAACTCAGCCAGGTGAATCGGTTTACTGATGTAAGCATCGACGCCAGCGGCTAAACAGGCGGTGCGATCGCCCTGCATCGCGTTAGCAGTAACGGCCACGATCCAGGGGCGTTGGCGGGGCCAGATCCGACAAATTTCTCGGGTAGCCGTGAGTCCATCCATTTCCGGCATTTGCACATCCATCAAAATCAAGTCATAGGGCTGACGATACAGCGCGTCAATCACCTCCAAACCATTCCCCACCGCTTCGGCGCGATAGCCCATGCGCTGCAACAAACCGAGTGCGAGCTTTTGGTTAACGGTATTATCTTCGGCCAACAGAATTCTGAGTGGGTGCTGCTGTGAGAAATGGGGATTCAGGAGTTTGTTGGGAACGGCTAGCGGGGGCGAGGCGGGGGCTGTCGGCGACACAAATACGCGCATGAGTGCATCGTGTAAGTAAGACTGGCGAATTGGCTTCTTTAATACGATGGCGTTGGTAATCTGGTTGGCGGCGGCAAATTCTTCTGGAATGACGGTTGATAGCAGGATTAAGGGGAGGGCTTGGTAGGCTGATTGCTGTCGAATCCAGTTCACGAACTCGGTGATATTGGTGGCGGCAAGCGTGGTGGTGAGTATGACCGCATCAAACGGTACCGAACGCTCTAGCCAAGAGCGCGCCGTAGCGATCGCTGTGGTCGTCTGAACGACCATACCCCACTGCTGGCACTGATCAGCCAAGATTGCGCGAGTCTGTTCGTGCTCTTCCAAAATGAGCAGGCGCTTGCTGTTCAAGACCTCCTCTGGCAGGGGAGCAGTCTCCGCATCCGGCACAGGGCAGGCGTTTGCCAAAATCGTGAAGGAAAACGTTGAGCCTTGTCCTTCATCACTATCGACCCAAATATCACCCCCCATGAGGTGACACAGTTGCTTGCAAATCGCTAATCCTAAGCCGGTCCCACCATACTGCCGGGAGGTAGAGGCGTCGATCTGGCTAAACGACTTAAACAGTCGCTCTTGGCGAGCAACCGGGATGCCAATACCGTTGTCTTGCACAGCAAACTGAATTTGATGAGTTTGACAGGCTGGCGATTGACAGGGGGTCCCCTCACACTGAGGTGGGGGCTCAGTGTCGGCAATCACCGTTGTGGTGACCTTGACGACGACATCTCCCGCTGGGGTGAATTTGATCGCATTGCCGACCAAGTTGACCAAAATCTGGCGTAAACGAGTGACATCACCATTGATGACCGGCGGCACATCGGCATCCATGGCATAGGTCAGCATGACTGATTTGACGGCGGCCTTAGTCGCTAACAACTCCAAGACCTCTTCCAGACAAGTCCGGAGATGAAAAGATTGGTTTTCTAACTCCAGTTTGCCGGACTCAATTTTGGAGAAATCTAAGATGTCATTGATGATGGTCAGTAAGCTTTCGCCGCTACTGCGAATCGTTTCTGCATAGTCTTGTTGCTGCTGGGTCAAAGGCGTTTCTAGAAGCAGACTGGTCATGCCAATCACCCCATTCATCGGGGTACGAATTTCATGACTCATATTTGCCAGAAACTCTCCCTTGGCTTGGGTCGCTGCTAATGCCTCGTCTCTCGCTTGCACCAGTTCCTTAGCGGTTTGCTGCAGTTGCTGCTCGGCGGCCTGTCGCTCAGTGATCCGCTGTTGTAGTCCTGCTAAGGTGGTTTGCAATTGTTGGGCCATGGTGTTGAGAGCGGCATTGAGCTGCCCAATTTCATCCTGGCGCTGGGTGAGTACTCGCTGCTCTAAGTTGCCTGCGGCGAGCGCTTGAGCCCATTCAATAACGGCGTGCAAGGGGCGATTGACCTGGCGGTTAAACAGGATCAGTGTCAGGCTGGCCATCAGCAAGCTCACCGCAACCGATGCCAGCAAAATGATCAAACTGGCCCGATAAAGCTCTTGCCGTAGGTTTTGGGTAGAGTAGCCGAGCCAAACTTCGCCTAATTGTCGACCATCAGACATAATGGGCGCGCGAATTTCGCGCACATGATTTTGAGTGCGTGCCTGTTCGACTAAGTCGAGGGGGGGCAGTGGCGGCAGCTCGGCGGGCTGGGCACGCAGTAAGGCTGGATGATCGCGTGGGAGCGATCGCGTTAGCGGTTGTGCTTCGTTATCTAAGACCAGAATGTACAGGATATCTTCATCCTCACTTGCCTGCCTGATCAACGTTTCTACAGATAAGAAATCAAGCGTCAGAATGGCTTCTGGCACGACGCCACTAATAAAACGGGCATTTTTCTCAACCTTTTGCTCTAGCAAGTGCAGCTGGCGCACATATCGCCATTCAATCTGAATCAGGCCAAAGACAAGCTGAATGGCTAGCAGGAAGACACTCGCCACGGCTAGATACTGAAAGGTCAAGCTCTGACGACGCAGCGGCCAACAATGTAATTGATTGAGAACCTTATTGACAGTAGCCTTCATGGTCTAGGCGAACGACGCGGTAAATCGTAGTGGAGTGTATAGAAGAAAGTTGATGCTGACGTGCATTAGTCTGTGGTAGGGGCATCCCAGCTTTTGAGTTGTAGGTTTTCAATTAAGGTTTCGATCGCGCTATAGTCTTCTGGCTCAACAAAGCCATCGAGCTTCGCCGCTGCTAATGCCGGGTGCCCTGGCGGCATGGCCATCAACGCTGCCTTAACGTCGGCAATGAGCGCTGGATCTGTATCAGGCAAAGCGGCGATCGGCCATTCTGGGTACAAAGCAGTTGTGTGTTCGTATAAAAAATCATCATCCCTGGGTTCAAGCACTCGCACCTCATCGACACTGTCTAGCAAACCGCGAGTGAGCATCTTTTCTAACTGACCACTGCGGATAAAGCCCGCATCGAGAGAGCCATTTAAAACCGAGAAAACAATATTGTCCTGAGATTTGTTTTCCTCGAATTTGCCAAACTCGCTAAATGGATCAATGCCATTTTCTAGCAAGTGTTGAATTTGAAAGACACATCCAGCTGCGGCTGTTTGAAAGTTTACGCAAGCGACATGCTTGCCCCTTAAATCCTCTAATGTTTGGATGTCACTATCTCGGTGAACAATAATCAAAGCGCTGAATTTTGGTCCCGTTTGAGGGCGCGAGTGAGTGACTAAAAACTGGGTGTTATATAGTCGTTGAATTTGTACAGATGCCAGAGGATTATTGGTTGTAAAATCCAGCGTTTTAGCTTCCACTGCTTGAAATTGGCTGGCTTGCGTCAGGGGCACTAGCTCAAATGTTTGCCCAGTAGCTGCCGTTAGGTAATCTAACAACGGAGTGTATCGTTCGTTGACAGAGACCGCGCTGTCAATTGCTAAGACCCCAAATTTGACAGTCTCGGTCGGTGATTCCGACGCCGTTACCAGCTCTGCTGAAGTTTGATTGGTCGGTTCTAAGACGGTGATTTTATCAGTTGGTTCGCTACAGGCGGTGAGCCCAAGCACCAGGCTGACTCCCCCAATCAGGGCTGAGAAGCCATGCCAATTACAGAAACTTTGCATAATGACGAAGAGTTAGCAGAATCAAAACTTTTTAGGAATAAAAAGGGTATGATGCGCGTCCTTAGTATGCCCCTGTGAAGTGCTATCTTCTCTAGTCCGGTTTTGGTCACCCCGTGCATGCTTGTGTAACACGGGTTGGTCAGGTCATCTTTAGGGCTGTCAATAACCGGATGGTGTGGTTTGCAACCGTGGTTATAGGTCGGTTGAACCTCCAGAGATGGATGGATGCCCGGTGAAGTTATACGCGATCGCGAGAAGTCAAGCACAACGCAAACTCGAACGCGAACAGGGGGTGGTCATAGTGGAAACATCCTGAAAACGAGTGGAGGTTTCCCGATGAGAGCAACATTACGGCGATCGCGGATGTCGAGCATTGCAATTTTTGCCAGTGGCTTTGGTCTGTCCATTGTTGCTACCTTGATCGCGGCTGAAACGGCTTGGGGCGCCAGTCTGGAGCACCATCCTGCCCAGGTGCCATATTTTGACGGTGTGTTGCAAGATTTCCAAACCGCTGTCCAAGCAGAGGCTCCTGCTCTGGTCGCTCATTTAACATCGGTCTCGGTGTGGCATACTCACGCGACACCGACAGCGCCCATCGCGGCATCGGTGAGCAGTTCAGCGTGCCAGATTCCCTGGCTTAACTTGAGTTTGGCTGATAACCCGGTAGCGCCTAAAGATGAGCCGACAGCTGTCCCGGCGGCGGCTGTATCAGAGTCCGCTGCTGCGACTCAGCCCAAGTCCTGGTCAACCTTGCCCATCGACTGGAATTTTGAAGAATCCATTGAGCTTATGTCAGCGTCTGGCATTGTGTGGTTTTGATTTAACGGTCTCTGTCGGTAGCAGGTCCAGCTCACAAAAGACAGTGGTCTGACTGAAATGACTGGTTCCGGATATCGGTTATGAAGCGATCGCCCCATGCTTGACCATCAGGGGCATCGCTGCGGTGACCAGGGGCTTAGCCTCATGGGTCTAAAGGGACTGTACCCATGCCCGTAAGGCCGTTTCGGTGTCGGTGTAGGTGCGTTGCATCTGGGTTTCGACTTGTGCCGCATCTGGGTAGGTACCGGCTTTCCCTTGGTCTTCGAGCTGTTGCCCCAGCTGGGATAAGGCCACAGCGCCTAAATTCGCACTGCTCGATCGCAAGCGATGCCCTAATTGATGCAACGCTGCGGCGTCACGTTCAGCGATCGCGGTGTGGATGCTGGCAATGTTGCTCAATGTGTCGGCCAGGAAATCTTCTAGCAATTCAGCCAGCACCGTGGGGGCGGCCTCTCCAGCTAGTTGGCGCAGACCGGCGAGGACCTGCGGCTCCAGCAGTTTCTCGTCGTTGGGGAGTGCTGTTGTTGGGAGGGTGGGTGTTGGGGATGCCAGCTGATTGAGGTGCGCCTCAGCGGTGGTCAAGGCTACCCGCAGCGATGCCTCATCAATCGGTTTAGTTAAAAAAGCCTGCATGCCAGCGGCCAGGCACTCTTCGCGATCGCCCTGGGTCACCGAGGCAGTGAGGGCAATGATATAAGGCCGCTGGTCGGGTGCATATTGCTGATAAATCTCCTGAGTTGCTTGAATGCCATCCATTTCTGGCATTTGCACATCCATCAAGACCACTTGATAAGGAGTCTGAGCCATGGCCTCGAGAACGGCGTAGCCATTGGCGGCGACGTCTGCCTGGTAGCCACATTTTTTGAGCAAGAGCAGAGCCACTTTCTGATTGACCGGATGATCTTCTGCCAGCAGAATTTTTAAGGAGGACATCGCCGATGGGGAACGGGGGAGAGGGGAAGTCATAACTGCGGTGAGGGGGCCAGTGGCGAGGGTTGCAAGAGGGTTGGTAAGTAGGTGGCGGCAAACTCGGGTGTGGTATGACTTTCGCCCCAGCAATCGAGCCAAAAGAGATGCAGTTGGTAATACTGCTGGAGCAAGGCGCGCTGAGTCGCAGGCAAGAGTCGCAGGTGACCGATGTGTCGGTGTTGCATGAGTAACGTGTGGAATTGGGTGAGCCAATGATCACCCTTATCGCGCCACCAAGCATAGCAAGACTCACAGTCATTCTCCCAGTCGGGTAGCTGTGATCTTAAGTCTGTAAAGGCTGCTTGGAAAGCGGGTGTCAGCGCAAATTTTTGGTCGAGTTGCAGCGCAAATATGAGATTTAACATGGCGTCGACGGCGGGCGTTTGCCGTACCGATAGCGCTAACTCGAAGCTGCGGGCGAGCGCTAAGTCAAGGGCGACATCTGGGGCCAGTGCTTGGGCAATGGCGGGATCTAGAGCCGTGGCTAACCGCAGGTCGCGATCGCTAAAGAGGGTTAAATAAAATGCCCGAATGGCGGCGGGTTGATAATCACTTTCGATAGCTGCGGCCTTGTCTGCGATCGCCGTTAACACCGCCTGACAGTCTGGGGACTGGGCGATCAGGCCGGTAATTTCCTGATGCATACGAGCTAACAAAGGATCCGCTACGGTCATCATGTTGGCGCTCAGGCGGAGCACTTCTTGCCAGTTGGGGTCTAAGGTATGGGCGGCAAAGTCGGCAACGGTCGCGGCTAAGTCGGCGGGTGTGGCTTGATACAAGATTTTGCGAGCGGTCAAATACTCTTGGAAGGTGAGGTGTGAGAACGAATAGATATCTTTCGCCCGTTCCACAATCAGACCATGCTGGATTTGGATCGCCTCGAGAATGGCCTCACTTTCCCGATACTGAGTTTCTAAGTCGATGGCGGCGGGCTGCTCGCTCACACTTTGGCAATAGTCAGTGATGAGGGCTAAGAGGGTGGTTTTCTCAAAAAAGTACTGTCCCTGCTCAAAGGTGGTTGCGGCGATTTTCCCCAGCAGTTGCAGTTTGTCAGCCACTCGCAATTGCCGATAACGATCATCACGTTGGATGCCCCGCGCCAGGTCCCACCGTTCTAAGAGAATATCTAACCCCGCTTGATAGAGTTTGGCGCGTTGTTTGGGAAAGTCTGATCGACCTAAAAAGACGGAGCAAAGTAAGCTCAGCAAAATTGGTGTGGCTACTAGTTCCTTTAAAGGTTGGTGCGCTTCACTATCCAACGCATCTAAAAAATCTTGGGTTTTACGTTGGGCCAGTGCTCGGTCTGGCAAATTAGCCTGAAACCAGCGCTCGACAAACGTCTGGACTTGAAGCCGGTTAAAATCATCGACCTCGGCATCCGAAAAGCCTGGTAAATAGGGGAGTTGATTGGATAGGCGACCGGTAATTAAACAGGGATTATCGGGATAGGTTTGGGCCAAATTTTGAATGTCTTGCAGCAGCTCACTCAGTTGCGCGGTGGGCACTTCGTCTAAACCGTCCAGCAGCAACAACAACCGCCCTTGCTGTAGAAGCGTTTGTAGTTGCGCGGTGGTGAGTCCGGCTGTGGTCGCGAGGGTGGTGAGGGTGCCGAGGAGTGGCGATCGCCCCGCTTCGGTTGCGGTGAGGTGCGGCGTTAGTAGGGTGTGCCGCAATTGCAGAAACAACGGCACACAATCGGGTCGGTAGTGTCCCGCGATGCATTGATTAGCCACATGTTGCAAAAAGGTGGTTTTACCTGAGCCCGGTTTGCCCAAGAGCAAGATGCGACTGGTTTGCTCAATGACCGTCATGGCATCCACCGCGTCAGGATGGGCTTGGGCCAATTGCAACCGTTGTAAATGAGTCGCGGGTTGCAGTTCATCTAAATCCAGCCATTGCTGATGTCGCAGATGCGGCACGATGCGAATCGGCGTGTACAACGATTCCAGTGAGAGGGGGCGACCCAGATCTAATGACGATTGCAAAACCCCGCATTGGTTTGCAATGGTCGGCTGCACGTGTTCACGCCATTGCTGGGCCAAATCGTCGGTTTCGCTGGCGGTGGAGATCGCCGTTGGCGAGGTAAACGGATCATGGCTGGGCGACTTAGCCTGCCGCTCAGTACCCTTTGACAAAGAGCTGACAGGGGTGGGTAAATCAGCGATTTCTTGCCAATCTAAATTGAGCCGAAAGCAAAGATCAACGAAGATGTAGCGCTCTACCGGACGTCCGGTCAAAAACTTCCAGACCGACTGCCGCGTATTCAACCCGACTTCGTAGGCTAGCTGTTCTTGCGTCCATTGTGTGCGCTCAAACGCTTGTCGGGCTTTTTGTTGGCCCTGTGAAGAAGCTTTTAGCGATCGCCGACCCATAACCCAAGCCGCCCTTCAATGACTCTGCTTCATCTTGCTGCCCTACCTACAGATTTCCGGACAACTTGTGTGTCAAACGCCAAGCTCCCTGACAGCATGGGCATTTACAGCGATCGATGGGAGATGTATTGAGAGGTGATTTGAGGGTCCTCAGCGGGAACTTTTCGCCGCGCGAGGGTTTAACCAAAGAAACTTATACGGAACTTATACAAAGCCCAAACAAGAACACCAACACGACCTTGCCAGACTTTGATTATGGAAAACGCAATCAAGGCAGACGCGCCTCGATTGCCGACAAAAATTGCCGACAAAATATAAATCACTGAGGTCATGATGAAAACTTCGATCGCTCTGCAAGCTTTGGCTTTAACCCTCTCAACCGTTGGCACCCTCGCGGTCACGACTTTGCCGAGTCAAGCCGCAGATTTGGGCGGTTTGCAGGTCACCGGATTAGACTGCAGCAGTGCATTGGTCACCGCTGGCGGCGCTAACTTTGCGACTTGCCAGGGCGCTTTTACCGGCAACGATACGGGTGCTCAAAGTGCCTTCTTAACGGCTCTGAATGATGGCTTGTTTGCTGACTTTACCGAGGCGAGCGACTGGAGTTTGTGGGGCAAGTCTGATGAAGGCGACTTTACCGCTGATCAAGGCGAGGTGGCGGGAACTTGGAGTTTGCTCAACATGGATAGTTTGACTGGCCCGTTTGTTCTCAGTCTCAAATCGAGTAATGCGTTCAGTGCTTATTTATTTACCGATGCCACCACCGTCACTGACGGCACCTTCAGCACTTTGGGCGTTTCCACCAATGCTAAAGGTAAGCCTCAAGCGCTCTCCCATGCTTCGATTTTTGTGCCTGCGAGTGTCAGTCAAGAAGTGGTGGAACTGGATGAGCCGTCTTTGTCTATCACCGGGGTCTTGATGCTGTTGGCGGGTGCTCCCCTGGCGATGGCCATGACGAAAACCAAGTCTGTCTAGGGGGTCGCTCTTTCGAGACGTTCTTACGTTCGTGAGCGATCGCCCCGTCAGATGGCAAAATTGGCTGCGCCTGCGGCCCCAGAACTGGTCAAGCTGTTCCATCGCCATTCTGCCAGTCGTTTGTCCGTTTATTGGCATGGTGACGATTGATATGACCTCTCGCTCTGGGACGTTCACCGTCAGCGTTGGATTTTCGGCACCGTAACGTCGCCCTGCTCGCGTGCTTCGCAGCCACGGGCAGCCCATCAGGTGGCTTACGCCTAACCCGATGAACCTATTCACTTATTCCTCCACACCATAGCCAGTATGATTTTCCTGTCAGCCTTACCCCATTTACCGGACACTCGGCTCAGACCGCAGCAGTCCTCTAACGGCCCAACCAAGCGGTTTCGCTTTACGTATCGATTGCAAAATGGCCATCTCCTCACTGGTACCTTCAAGGGAGAGTGCCGTCCAGAACAACCCCATGTCATGCTTCATTTACATGATTGGCAGGTGACCTATTGTCAGCCAGAGGGTCGTCCGTTATTAACCTTTGATGCTGGATTTGGGCAGATTGAGCTGATGCCTGTGCGCCCCTTAATTACGGGGACTCACTCAGCGACCGGGGCGTTATTTGGCGTGAACTACCGAACGGCAGAAGTCTCGATTTACAATGCCATCACGCAGCAATGGCTGACTGAGTCGTGGTCTCCGAGCGCTTGGCAAATCGTTCCCTGTACTGAAGAAATTCAACCAGTCTTGGCCATCGCGTCACGTTGGCCGTGGTTACCTACTCACGAGCCGCATGGGGAAAATACCTGGATTGAACGGCCCTCAGCTTTATTGAGTTATTCCTAAAGCGATCGCTAGCAGGCTGGCGAATTGGCGGCCACGAGCCAGGGTGTTTGCAGATCCGATGGTTTCGGCATGACTACCCAGCAGCAGCCAGCCTAAAACAGCCCCTTCCCAAACGAGTGGCCACACGATGACTGCCGTCAAGTTGAGGTATGTTGCCAAGTCTTGCAAGGCGGCGGTTACTGCCGCAGATTGGGGGCCAGAGGCCGGGAGCTGTGCCGGCGCATGGGGGACGATTGATGCTGACTGCGCCAGCGACGCCAGGAGTTTCCCCAGCTCGTGATGCAACGCCGATGGTGGTTCACTAGCCGCGTTAGGCCATTGCCACCGGATGGTGTGATCAACGTTCAAGACAATGATCTGTTGCGCCTGAAAGCAGTCTTGATAGAGCTCTGTGTGATTTGCCAATAACGAGTGGATCGCGAGGTGTTGATGCAACCCTTGCACCATTGCCTGCTGTAGACTTTCCCAACTGTGGGCTAAGTGGAGCTGTTGCTGAATGTCTTGCGCTTGTTGGGCAGCTTGATAACTGAGCAAGAGCCGCTTGACTCGCTGTCGCAACACTGCCCAATGAATGGGCTTGGTAATGTAGTCAGTGGCTCCCGCCGCAAATGCCCGATCAATCGAGTCTTGATCGTCCAGCACCGTCACCATCAGGATGGGAATCTCGGTCTGAAACTCGGTGCGTAGTTGCTGGCAGCATTCAAACCCATTGCCATCGGGCATCACCGCATCTAGTAAGACCAGATCGGGTTGCAGACGCAAAAAATCTTGTCGCACTTGTTCGCCGCTGCTCACCTGGACACTGTGATACCCAGCTTGGGTGAGCGCCATCGCCAATAGTTTTCTCAGGGCGCGATCGTCATCTGCGATCAAAATGAGTGGGTTGCGCTGGTCAATAGGGGCATTCACAAACTTGCTTCAAGTCAGATCATTGCTTCAATTTTATAGTGGGCGGCTCAAGAGCCTAAAGCCGCTGAGGCGATACCGATAGACGGGCTTGTGTGTAGGCGCTGACGGACATTGAGCGATCGCACCGATCATCTCATGGCCGACATCAAAGCTTAGTCGGAGTTCGGCTCTGTATTAATTTTGTGTAAAAGCTGAAACGTAGCGATCGCACTTAACTCATCAGTTTTCATAATAGAAAGCAGCGGTAAAATCACTTAACTCAATTGCCGTGCTCTCTTTGAGCTGGGGCTTGACCCTTATCGACATCTACCCGATAGCGCCTAGCGCCTATCAAGGTCACCCAGTTGTTCCCAATATTTTTTGGTCCATTGCATTAATGTTTGTGGAGGAATTCTGCAATGCGTGTTTACACTAGCCCTGCTCTGCGCACCGCCGTTAGCTACGCCAAGCTGTTTTTGGGTCTCGCGGTCTTGGCTGTCTTACTATTTCAGGCCGCCAAAATTTGGGGTAATGATCCCAACCTGCAAAACATTCAAAACTTGTTAAAGACCGAGCAAACGGATACCCAGTAGCAAGTACCTACTTTGGGCTGCAGTGGAGGCTCACCTGGGTTTAAGCGGTGCTGCCCAGCCCGATCGCGATCGCATCCATCACCCGGGCCACGGGGAGCACTTCCAGCGGCGTGTCTACACCGCCCTGCCCTTTGGGGACGATCGCCCGCTTGAACCCGAGTTTGGTGGCTTCTTTCAGCCGCAGTTCTAATTGCGAAACGGGCCGCACCTGTCCGCCCAGCCCCACTTCGCCCAAAATGACGGTGTAAGGATCGATGATGCGATCGCGAAAGCTGGCGGCGACGGCCAACGCGATGCCCAAATCGGCAGCGGGTTCGCCCACATTCAATCCCCCGGATGAGGCGACGTAAGCATCGAGTTTGGAAAGGGGAATGCCAACCCGCTTTTCCAACACCGCCAGAATTTGCAGCAGGCGGTTGAACTCAATGCCCGTGGTAGATCGGCGCGGCGAACTGTAGCTGGTGGGACTGACGAGAGACTGCAACTCCACCACCAGAGGCCGCGTGCCTTCACAGGCCACGATGGTGGCAATGCCCGGCACGGCTTCATCGCGGTTGCCCAAAAATAATTCCGACGGATTGCGGACTTCTTGCAGCCCCCGATCCACCATTTCGAAAATGCCCAGCTCGTGGGTGGCCCCAAACCGATTTTTGACCGATCGCAGCAGGCGATGACTGGCAAAGCGATCGCCCTCAAAATACAGCACTGTATCGACCAAATGTTCCAGCACTTTTGGCCCCGCGATCGCCCCCTCTTTTGTCACATGGCCGACAATGAAGAGGGCAATGTCATCGCGCTTGGCGACCTGCATCAAGCCAGACGTACATTCCCGCACCTGTGACACTGACCCCGGCGCTGAAGTGAGCGCACCGTAATACAGCGCTTGGATACTGTCGATCACCGCTACCGTTGGCTTCAGGGATTCCAACTCCATCAAAATCGTTTCCAGATCCACTTCCGGCAGTAGATAGAGTCCCCGATTAGCTGCCGTCGGCTCAGCGTCCGTGGCGGATGGCTGGGGGACAGCGTCGGCATTCCCCTCCACACTGCCAATGCCCAGGCGCTGCGATCGCAGCTTGACCTGTTGTCCCGATTCCTCCGCGCAGACATACAGCACGCCCATCTGTTGGGCCAAATAATTCGCGACTTGCAGCAATAAGGTGGATTTACCAATCCCCGGATCACCCCCCACCAGCACCAGGGAACCGGGCACAATGCCGCCGCCGAGGACGCGATCGAGTTCGTCGTAGCCGGAGGGTTGGCGTTGCTGGGGGCGGTCTTCAATCTGGTTGAGGGTGCGGGCCAGGCGGGGCTCCTTCTTGGCCGCTTTGGCCGGACTGGTGGAACGCGATCGCCCCCGCACGGCGCCGATCTTGGCGGGTTCTGCTGCCTGGGTCACCTGCTCGACCATGGTGTTCCAGTTGCCGCAGACGGTGCATTTGCCAAAATACTGCGACGACTCGGCCCCGCAACTGTTGCACACATAAATTGAGCGCGACTTAGCCATGCGATGTCCCCAGAGTCCAATAACTTTGTACCATTTTCGAGCGATTTCTGGCGGTTGAATTGGCGGCTGGCTCAAAGGGGGAGACGACCAGTCGAGAGTGCGCAGTGCTCTGCCAACCGTAAGAAAGTTGGGGTGTCTCGTCGCGCGGGTCAACCACGGGACCAGTTAAATCAGCCCTTGAGCCCTTGGGTCTTGTGATTTCGACCCCACGCTACAACCTCAACCATCAATCTTGACGTTAATTGCATCCGCAATGCTGCGACAGTGGCCACACCTGGACGGTCGGAATCTCATCCCAGTGCGTAGTGTAGCGTTGAGAAAAATAGTTCGATCGCAGTCCCCAAGTCGGGTTCAGCCCCATTGCCCCAAACTTGACGGCATCGGGATGGAGTTGGCGGTTGAGGGCATCAATAGTGGTCATGAGGCGATCGCGCTTCTCGGTATTGGTCGGCGCGGCAAACAACTCACCCTGCACAGCGTCCGCTGGGGTGAGTTCAGTCGCGATGACCTTCGCTTTGAGATAGTCATACCCTGGCTTAAAGGCCGCTGTGGTCAGGCCCATGGCGGCATGAATGAGCGTTGCGGTGTCATTGGTCGGTGGCTCTAGGGAGACGGACCGAACGGCAGCGTATTGATTGTCTGGTCGGTAATAACTGGTGCGAATGGCCACTGCAAATTGATGGGCCAGCAGACCATCATCCCGCAGCTTTTCGGCACAGCGAGCGGCATAGGTCGCCACGGCTTCCTTGATCTCAGAGAGTTCAGTCACGACATGGCCAAAAGAGCGAGACACGATCCGCATCGTTTTCGGCGCGGCCACTGGCTCCATCGGAAAACACGCGATTCCTCGCAACTCCATCACGGTTCGCATGACGAGAATGCCAAACTGTTTTTTGAGGCGCTTTGCGTCTGCCTGTTTGAGTTGCAGCACGGTGAGAATGCCCTGGGCCTGGAGTTTGGCCGTGAGATGGCGGCCAATGCCCCAAACTTCGCTGACCGCGATCGCCGCCAAGACTTGATCCACCTCCTCCAACGCGTTGAAGTTCAGCACGCCCTTGCAGCCGAGATGCCGTTTCGCCACGTGGGCGGCGAGCTTTGCCAGGGTTTTGGTCGACGCGATGCCCACCGATACGGGAATCCCCGTCCACTGTTGCACCGTGGCTCTAATTTGTTGACCGTAGTCCGTCAAGTCTCGGTGAGCAAAGCCATGCAGCCCCAAAAAGGCTTCGTCAATGGAATACTGTTCCACTTCGGGGCTGAAATGTTGCAGCGTCTCAATCACACGCCGCGACATGTCTTTGTACAGCACCGGATTCGAAGAGAAAACGTGGAGTTTGCCGCGTTGGACCAAATGTCGAATCGAGAACAGGGTCGCCTGCATGGGCACCAACGGTTTTGCTTCCGGCGATCGCGCCACTACACATCCATCATTGTTCGACAGTACGGCAACTGGCTGGTTGGCCAAGTCGGGACGAAAGACCTTTTCGCAGGAGGCAAAAAATGAATTGCAATCGACCAGCGCAAACATGGTGATCTAAACCGCGCGAATAATGTTGGTCACCGCACCCCAAATTTCCAGACTGGTTAAATCTGCAGGTTCAGGAGCGATCGCCGGTACCAGGCGCGGACCTACGAGTTCAACCCGCAACACCAGCAGTTGTCCCTCCATGACGCTCACCACCAACCCGCCTCCCTGTACCGAGCGCGAACGATCCACAACCAGCAAATCGCCTGGTTGCACCTCCGTGTCAACCACCATGTCGCCCGTGACCCGCATCAAAAAAGTCGCTGCGGGGTTGCGGATGAGATAACGATTGAGGTCGAGGCTCTGTTCAATGACATCGCCGGGCACTGGAAAACCCATGGCCTTCCTCGCCTGAGTAGTTCATTTATACTTCAATTCAGGAAGGCTCGCCCAACATCCGCACATTTTTTGAGAAAAGCCGCCAGCATCCTTGGATGGCAAAACTGCCAGAGTTGCAGAGCCCTTGTGTAGATCTAGAAGCTGGGTATATCATGGAAGACTGCGTCGAAAATAGGAAAACGTCGTCATGCCGAAGCTAAAAACTCGCAGAGCGGCTGCTAAGCGCTTTAAGCGCACAGGCAGTGGCAAGTTCGTACGTCGCAAAGCATTCCGCAATCACCTGCTGGATAAGAAAAAGACCAAGCGTAAAGCCCGTCTATCTCAGAAAGCTGTGGTCGTTGATGCCGATGCGCCCAATGTTGAGCTGATGCTGCCCTATTCCTAGCCGTGAGCTGGGAGTGAAAGGCATCAGGCTTTGAATCTGAATCGATCAACTTTTTCAGAGTTGATAGTTGTAAATACCAAGGACTAAGACAGAATGGCACGGGTCAAACGCGGTAATGTCGCCCGCAAGCGCCGCAAAAAGGTGCTCAAGTTGGCAAAAGGTTTTCGTGGATCGCATTCCAAGCTCTTTCGCACGGCAAATCAGCAGGTCATGAAGGCCTTGCGGTATGCCTATCGCGATCGCCGTCGTCGGAAGCGGGATTTTCGTCGGTTGTGGATTACGCGCATCAACGCAGCAGCTCGCCTACACGGCATGAGCTACAGCCGACTGATTGGACAGCTGAAAAAAGCTGATATTGAAATTAACCGTAAGATGTTGGCGCAGATGGCGATTCTAGATCCCGAAGGATTTGGCAAGGTCGTCGAAATTGCCAGCAAAGCCTAAACTTTTGAGGTAGTCTTGTCAGCTCACGACATGCGCTTACCGATTTCTATTTTTGGCATGGTACTGGGGGTGCAAGTTCTTGCAGCCCCAGTTGCGTTTTCAGCCGATTTAGCTGCGATCGAAGAACGCGGCTATCTGGTGGTCGCCGTTAAGGACAACTGGCGTCCTCTCGGGTTTGTGGATGATACCGGAGAGCTGGCAGGCCTGGAAATTGACATTGCTACCCGGCTTGCTGTTGAACTCTTTGATGATGCAACGGCGATCCAGTTTGTCCCTGTGTCGAACTTGGATCGGCTTTCGGCAGTGCTGAATGACGAGGTTGATCTGGCGATCGCCGGTCTCGCCATCACTCCCATGCGGCAACGAGTCGTAAATTTCAGCACCCCCTACTATCTGGATGGGACGGCCTTCTTGACTCGCGACCCGGCCATTCGTACCCTGCAGGATTTAGAGCTCGGCACGATCGCTTTGATTGCCGGATCAGAAGCTGTGACCCATGTGAACTACACGCTGCCGACCGCAACCTTGGTGGGGATCGATTCCTATCAACAGGGCTACATGATGGCGGAGGCAGGTCAGGTGGATGCGATCGCGGCCGACCTCACTGTTTTATCCGGTTGGGTACAGGAGTATCCCAGTTATCGGTTGTTGCCTAGCGTGCTGACGGCGGAACCGTTGGCGATCGCCTTCCCCAAAGGCAATCAGTACATGGACTTGCAGCGGTTTGTAAATGGTGCGATCGGCCAGTGGCACGCCGACGGCTGGCTCGAAGAACGCGCCACTTACTGGGGCTTGCCCTGAGCGATCGTCCCGCAATCAACCTGAGGGACGACTCCAGCACGCTCTCCCCCTGGCTCCGCTGCTCCCTTGCCCCCTTATTGCGACCAGGGCTGAGACGGCTGATCTCCCGTGACATCTCGCCTTCTGTCAAGAATTTCCAACCTTCAGAGAGAACTCCTCAAGGAGAGCATTTAGCATGTCAAGATGATCGGTATAAGATGCTAGTTCTGAATTGATTTTCACAAGCGGAGATATGGAAGATACCAATCTGCTGTTGACCTATCTGGTAACGCTGCTCGGTTTATTAAGTGTGGCGGCGGTTTTGGTCATTCGCCAAGTATTTAAGACGCGACGGGTCGAGGGTACCCTCAACCGTCTGCAAAGCAAGTTGAGCAAAGAAAAGGGCAGCGCTCAAGAGTACTACGAACTGGGTAGCCTCTTGCTGGATAAAAAACTCTATTCCCAGGCGGTGATTCAACTTAAGCAAGCGCTTAAGCTGCTAACTGAGGAAGAGTCAGAACAAGCGGCTTTGATTAGCAATGCTCTGGGCTATGCCTATTTTGCTCAAGAGCAATATGACCTGGCCATCCGCCAGTATAAAGAAGCCCTAGACATTGCCCCGACCTATGTCACCGCTTTGAATAATTTGGGTCATAGTTACGAGCGCAAGCAACTGACGGCTCAAGCGCTGGAATCGTATGAGCTCTCTCTGCAGTACGACCCTGACAACAAGACTGCTAAACGTCGCGCCGAGTCGCTGCGTAAACGCTTAGCGCCTGCTGGCCAGGAATAATCGATCCAAAATACCCCAACAACAAGAAACCCTCGTTGCTTAACATCAACAACAACGAGGGTTTTAACGTCTGTCTGGTCTGTTGTCAGCCAGTACGGATGGAGAAAAATAAGGGACGGCGATTAAGCGACAGTTTCCAGTTCGTCACTACGTAAATGTGCTTGAAAAGGCCGCTTGGCCCCTTCTACAGCGAACTGGACAACCACAGGAAAATTAGCGCTGATGGGACGACCTTGCCAATCTTTAAGGATCTTGGTCACTTCCCCTTCCATGCCCTGCGCATCATAGGCAGCGTTGCGGTGCAGGGGATGATGATAAAAGATAACCGAATCTTTGATTCGTACGCGATCGCCAACCTGCATGGCTAACTATGCCTCCTCTCAATTGCTCGCCGTTTGCTCTTAGGGGAAAGCAACGACATTTTTGACAGCTTTTCCATCTTTGCACAGGTTGTAACAGAAACTACTCATTTGCCCATGTGTAAACCCACAAGCACCCCTTGGGTTGGGGACGACGAGCCCAGGCGATCGCTCTGGCCCAGGGCTCAAAATGAACGGCATTGATCACAGGCCAACTTGCGAATAAAGTACAGACGAACTAATATTGAGTTAGAACAGATGTTCATGCAAAAACTGTTATGACTGGTCTTGCCACAACCACGGCTGATGTCTCTTTTGCCTCGCCAGTTTGGGAGACTGTGCGCTTTCGGCGGGCGAAGGAAAAGAAGGGATGGGCTTTGCTGGGCATTCCTCAGCAGGTGTATCCGTTGGTGGCGCTACGATTATTTGAGTTGCAGGCTAAGTTGATTAATCGTCACGAGGCTGAAGGATTCACAAATTTACTGTTTGAAGCACCACCCAGTGTCGCAGCTAAGTTGGCCTGTGCCTTTCCTGCGCCGCCAGGGTGCGATGTGCTCAAGGTGGCAGAATCTGGTGATCGCATCCTCTCCGGCAAAGCGGCCAAATCTGCTAAAGCGATCGCTCAACGTCCCGATCCTTCCGATGTGCCCGCAGTGGCATGACCTGATCACCCCATCCAACGCTTCCTAGCGGCAGTGCTATACCTAAACTAGCTGCGCTTGGAGCGTTGACCAAGACTATGGCCCATCTCAAAGATCGTCGCCCCCAAAATGTTGATGGCGACATTTATGTAGACACCTCTTGCATCGACTGTGACACTTGTCGATGGATGGTGCCCAGTGTGTTTACCCGAGAGGCTGGTATGTCAGCCGTGTTTCATCAGCCCACGACTGAGGCTGAACGGTTGGCCGCTTTGCAGGCGGTGCTTTCCTGTCCTACGGCTTCAATTGGCACTGTGGCTCCTCCGCCAGATATGAAAGCAGCGCAAGCAAGTTTGCCGATTCCCATTGCGGAGAATGTCTACCACTGCGGCTACCATTCTGAAAAATCCTATGGCGCGGCGAGCTATTTCATTCAGCGGCCCGAAGGCAACATCTTGACCGATTCCCCAAGATTTGCCGCGCCCCTGGTTAAACAGTTAGAGGCGTTAGGTGGGGTGCAATATTTGTATCTGACCCATCGGGATGATGTCGCGGATCATCGACAATGGCATGAGCGGTTTGGGTGCGATCGCCTCTTACACGCCGCTGACATCACCCCCAGTACTGCCGACATTGAGTTGCCTTTGCAGGGGACTGAGCCGATTGTGTTTGCGCCCGATATTACGATTATTCCTGTGCCGGGTCATACCCAAGGACATACGGTCTTGCTATATCGCGATCGCTTCCTGTTCACAGGCGATCACCTCGCGTGGTCTGTACG
Organism: Leptolyngbya iicbica LK; assembly: GCF_004212215.1. Taxonomy (NCBI): domain Bacteria; kingdom Bacillati; phylum Cyanobacteriota; class Cyanophyceae; order Leptolyngbyales; family Leptolyngbyaceae; genus Leptolyngbya; species Leptolyngbya iicbica. The sequence goes on along the minus strand of NZ_QVFV01000001.1, from coordinate 1,358,994 downwards.
ATTGCAACAACTCTACGCCTTTCGCAATTACTGCTGGTATTCCTGGGCGGAACTGGTGCGATCAATGGAAAAGTTAGCGACATACCAGTTTGAGTGGGTGTTGCCGGGGCATGGTCGTCGCTATCACGCGGCTCCTGATGTCATGCAGCAGCAGATGCAAACATGTCTGGACTGGGTGCGATCGCAATAACGGGTAGCGCGGTTCAGGCTCTGAATTCTTGGATTTATAAGCGATTTGAGTCATCGCTCAAAGTAGGGCATAGCGGTATCAATGACGTCTCTGATGAGCGCGCGATCGCAAAAACCGGGCTGGACTCGCTACAATCAACGGCGTTGAGCAAAGCGTTTCTATGACATCACAGGCGACCATTGGCATTATCGGCGGCAGCGGACTTTACAAAATGGATGCCCTCACCGATATCGAAGAAGTGCGAGTCAACACTCCCTTTGGCGAGCCCTCCGACGCTTTGATTGTCGGCACTTTAGAAGGGACTCGGGTCGCATTTCTCGCCCGTCATGGCCGCAACCACACTCTTATGCCTTCCGAGTTGCCGTTTCGGGCCAATATCTATGCCATGAAGCAACTCGGCGTCCAGTATTTGATTTCTGCCTCCGCCGTGGGGTCGTTGCGAGAGTCCGCTAAGCCGTTAGACATGGTGGTGCCCGACCAGTTTATTGATCGCACCAAAAACCGCATTTCCACCTTTTTTGGCGAAGGCATTGTTGCCCATATTGCCTTTGGCGACCCAATTTGCCATGCCTTAGCCAAAGTCGTCGCCGATGCCGCCACCAGTCTCAATTTGCCCGACGTCACCCTGCATCGCGGCGGCACCTACGTCTGTATGGAAGGACCGGCCTTTTCGACCAAGGCGGAATCAAATTTGTATCGCAGTTGGGGCGCGACCATCATTGGCATGACCAATCTGCCGGAAGCGAAGCTGGCGCGCGAAGCCGAAATTGCCTACGCTACGCTCGCACTGGTCACCGATTACGATTGTTGGCACCCCGATCACGATAGCGTCACCGTCGAAATGGTCATTGGCAATTTGCAAAAGAATGCCAAAAATGCCCAAGCGGTCATTCGGGCTGCGGTGCGCAGTCTAGCTACTCAACCCCCCGCTTCGGAAGCCCATGATGCGCTGAAGTATGCGGTGATCACTCCTCTAGACAAGGCTCCCGCAGCGACGCTGGAAAAGTTGGACTTATTGCTTAAAAAATATCGGTAAGGACTCGGGTGTGATACGGATTTAGTGTTGAAATGTCCCGCATACCCTCGAGACATTCTCAACTGTAAATTTCGAGTATCAGCTCAAGCACTGGGGTAAAACCCGCAACGAATGAATAACCACCAGGCTAATCCATAGATGGCGAGTGCTGCTGTCGGAAGAACAGTTCTCTTGAATCGGATTCCTTTCGGGCCGAATGCTAAAGAGAGCAAGGTCGCGAGGATCGATAGACTAGAAAAGATAAGACCTCCCAAGATGGCAAATAGTGCGATGGTTCGAGGTCCAGAGATGAAACGGTGAGCTTCCGAGTCTCCCACCCAATATTGCACAGGGCCATAAGCTCCTGGAACTTTAAACGCAAATGCAAACACAATCGTTAGACAAATCCAAGATCCAATCGCAAGTGTGATTAGACCGAGTATTGCCCGAACGGGGGTCCTGCAGCCCAAAGTGTTTTGATCGAGAACCCAGCCGCCGATCACAATCATGGCAGTCAGGATAGTTGAGACAAAAGTGGGACTCATGGCGGTTAGAGCCGCGAGGCTGGGTACATTTGACGACTACTGATACCAGTTTTAACCTTTACTGGGACAGTCGAAAACATAACCAATGAATTTACGTTATTTCAGCTCTGTGGCAGAGGCACTACCAAGCCTCATAAATGGGGCAGTTCGATTTATCGGCTCACTAATGACCAGGATTTTTCTTCTGCTATAACCAAGCCTTATTGGCAATGTGGGACGTTTCAAAACTAAAACCGTATGAAATGGGTCGGATGAGTGCGCGTCGGCGCTGTGATGGAACGCGGTTAGTCGCTCTGGCCAGCTGCCATGACGGGTGTCCCCAACGTTAAATACAGCCAGCAAAGCGACGACATCAGTGTCCCTTGCCGATGAGTGTCTACATATATCCACGTTTCACTCACTTCCAGATCGGACAGCGGGCCGTAGACCAGGGATGCGGCCCGCTGTCGGTGCTGTGAAGGTATTGGTTGATTATGGTTGGCTCGGGTTGAGGAATTCTGGTGCATTCAAAGGCGCACCGCCATTGTCTAAATCGGCCTGGGTGATGGTGTAAGTCAACTTATAAGACTTGCTGGCCCCTGGCGATAATGAGAATCCTTCGTCCACTGTGCCGCCCAGTAACGGATCGGTCACAATCACGTTGTTCAACGTTTGATTGCCAGTATTCGTCACGATCACCTCATAGTGAATCTTTTCACCAGCATTATTGAGCACGCCATCTCCCGTTTCATCCACCTCCAAGACTCGCTTCTCAATCGCTAAGGCTGGTTTTTGCTGTAATTCAACTTCGGCAAAAGCTTCGGCAGGGGGAACTTGATCGGCTTTGGCAATCACTGAGTTATCAATATCACCGTCGCCGCCGCCATTGGAGTCGATATCTTGCTGCGTCAACTTATACTGGCCTAAAAAGGTTTTGCTCTCACTGGGAGCTAACTGATCGATGGTCTGATTGCCGATCAAACCATCGTTGACTTGGACGTTGGTCAACGTTTGATTGCCCGTATTGGTCACCACAATTGAATAGTCAATGATGTCGCCGACGGCATTGAGTTGACCATCGTTTTTGCGATCGATATTCGTCGCTTGCTTGTCGACGGTTAGGGCTGGGGTTTTGCGAATCGGTACGGCTTCGCCATCGGTTTTGGGTGAGGTTTGATGACTGCTAAAGCTCGCCTCATTGTGAATGTATGCGTTCTCACCATCGATATCGGCTTGCGTGGCTGTGTATTCCCCTTGGAAAAAGAGCTCTTCGCCCACCCTCAAGGTGACATTTTCCGCTGGAGCGGCCTTTAACAAGGGATCGGCGATCGCGACTCCAGTGAGCGTCACATTCCCAAAATTGCTGACCCGCATGGTGTACTTAATCGTGTCACCCGCCTCATCGACAAGGTTGTCAGCCGCGATCGAACCATCGGGGTTAATCACCTCCGTAACTGTTTTATTAAAGCCAAAGACCGGCTGGCTGGTGACCGGTACATCGGCGCTGGCTCCTTGGGGCGGAGTTTCGCGGCTGGTGCCGGTGGCGGTATTGCTGATGTTGCCGCCGGGCTCATCCGGTTTTTTCGCGGCATCTGCCGGAGGCGTCGATCGCGGCGTCATGGCTGGACTTCCTGACTTATCCACAGATGCCTCGGGGGTTGGGGCGTGAACACGGTCTGGCGTCGCTGCTGGGGTGTCTTCTGCTGGCGTATCTGCGCCAGTGGGCTCGTTGGCATTCGTTTCCGGGGCATCGTCAGCTGCTTCGGCATCAGTACGGTCATCCGTTGCGCCAGTGCTTTCTCCCTCTGATGGGTCCGTGTCCAGCTCACCCGACGGCTCCTCATCAGCTGTCGTATCGTCGCCTTCATCTGTCGTCGTGGTGGTTGTATCGTCTTCGGTGGGGCTGTCGGCGGAGGTGTCTGGTGGGGTTGTATCGGTGTCCTCGACGTCTTCGCTACCTTCGGGGACATTCGGGGCTGTTTCTGCCTCTGCCTCTGGCTCTGGGTCGGTGCTGTCCTCGGCTGCTGGAGCTTCTGCTTCTGGCTCTGGGTCGGTGCTGTCCTCGGCTGCTGGAGTTTCTGTTTCTGTTTCTGTCTCGGTGCTATTTTCGGCTTCTGTCTCCGCTGCAGGCGGCGTATCGGTTGCGTCTGCGTCACTGTCGCTATCCGTGTCGGCTGCTTCCGTACTGTTCTCCGGGGCGGACTCAGACGACTCGTCATCAGAGTTTTGCACGAGCAGCAGACTTTGACCGCCACTGTAGCCCGCTGGCATGGCTGAAACCAGATTGGTTTGTTCAGGAGTCGCGGCAATACCGACAACGTTGAGACCCCGTTGCGCTTTGAACTGTTGCAGTGCGGTTTGCGTGGGTTGATCAAAGACGCCGTTGACTTCCACTGCAAATCCGGCACGATTGAGCGATTTTTGGAGATTTTCCACCGCTAAATCGACTGATGCCGCTTCGATCGCTGCTGGCATTGGCTCAGGTTGGCTGGCGATGACGGAAGTTGGGGTGGGGGAAGCTGATGCCGCGATCGCAACCTGGGCCTCAACCTGGGGAACGCTCTCTGCATGGCTCGCCTGATCGGGAGGTGCCGCCGCGATTGCGGAAAACGTTGGCACGACTGCACGGTTGAGAGGGCGATCGAGATCGGGCTGATTAATTGCGGTTGCTGTAACTTGAGCTTCGTCAGGAGTCAGCGAGCGATCGGCGCATTCAAGGGGTAACTGGCCCTCGGTTAGCGGGCAAAAGACGGCACTTTGGGCCTGTGCCTTAGCGACGGTTGAGAGTAAAAGACTCCCGGTCGATAGGGTTAACAACTTCTGTAAGCTGGGGGCGACTTGCCTCCCCAGTTGCCGGTTAGGAGTTGGCAAAGAAGAGCTGGTTGTGGACTGCGATGTGGGGGTATTCGTGTAATGCGTCATCACTATATTCCTTGAGCTGAGCATGGCAATTGCACCCCAAAGTGAATGCCTAGCACTGGCAAACTCTCGGTATCATTTGGCTTTACGCAAGAGTGACTGGGATAACTCTAAACAAGAACAACAATCGGTCGGGTTGTTCTCCCTGGTCACTGGCAGTAGCTGCTCTAATACTGAAGTCTTCAAAAATCTGTAAGTCGTCAAAATCTGCGGCCAATTTGCTGCTTGGGAGCATGCTGCCAGTGCTCTGATCTGCTCTGAGAGAGGCCCCTGGAGACCATTACAACCAAGTGCTAGAGTCTGGTGTTTATGACGGTGAGTTTGACCTGTAGCCAGAATCACGGTCAAGGCACGCGGCAACGACTCTGATCAGCTGGTAGGCCCCTGTCCTGTGTATGCATTCTGCGTAAAAGTTCCCGTTCCGGAAGAACCGATCTGGAAATTGAGAGCGAATCGTCTGCATGGTGTTGCGATCGCGATCTCCTCTCCATGTTTGGGAGTGTCGGTCAGCGTTGTGGGCCGTCAGCCTCTCTAGCTATTGCTGAACAGTCTGCAAAACGCCCTCCGATATTGAGTGACGTACTAACTTTTGTACTAAAAGTGGATGGATCGATCTACTATTAGGAGCAATACTGCGGGGGATACCCTATGGAGTTTGGCAAGCCGCTGGGGTCTGTCATCGAGGGCTCACTCATTCGGGGCCTAGAAGTGCGTCTGCATCCCGATGTCTCGGTCGAAGATTTGCGAGTGGGCAAGTTTTTGGTGGTGCAAGGTCGGCGATCGCGCTTTTTTTGTATGCTCACCGATGTTGCGCTGGGCACTGCCAGTGCGCGCATTTTGGCTAATCCGCCTGAACCCAGCAATTTGTTTTTGCAAGAAGTGCTCTCTGGCACTGGGACTTATGGTACTGCCAGCCTTAGTCCCATGTTGATGTTTACCCCCCAATCTGAAGATGCGATCGCCAATGGTCAATCGGCGCGATCGCCAAAGCAGCGTCCTAAAGGTGCGGCGTCTTATGAAGTGCAAAGCAGCGCCAATGTAGAACTGTTGCCCGTCAAAACGATTCCCAGCCATTTCAGCCAGGTGTATGACGCCGCTGAGCGTGACTTTCGTGTCGTGTTTGGGTGGGAAGATGACCCCCATCGGCGTAATTTCGTTATTGGCCAGCCCATTGATATGAGCGTGCCAATTTGTCTGGATCTGGATCGATTTGTCGAGCGTAGCAACGGCATTTTTGGCAAGTCAGGCACCGGCAAATCTTTCCTCACCCGGGTGTTGCTATCGGGCACGATTCAGCGACAAGCGGCGGTCAATCTGATTTTTGACATGCACTCCGAGTATGGCTGGGAAGCCGTGAGCGAGGGCAAGCACTTCAGCACCGTTAAGGGCTTGCGGCAACTATTTCCGGGTCAGGTGCAGATCTTTACCCTTGATCCTGAAGCGACCAAACGCCGGGGCGTACGAGATGCTCAGGAACTTTACATCAGCTTTGATCAGATTGATGTGGAAGATCTGATGCTGGTACGCGGTGAGCTGAATCTATCGGAAGCCAGCTTAGAAAATGCCATTATTCTGCGCAATGAGTTTGGCAAAAGCTGGATTAATCGGCTGCTGGCAATGACGAACGAAGAGATTCAAGACTTTTGTGAAACCAAGATGGGCAATAAGTCTTCGATCATGGCGCTCCAGCGGAAGTTGAATCGGTTAGCTGATCTGAAATACATCCGCGCCGCCTGTCCGCATAATTATGTGGGCCAAATTTTGACGGCGATCGATGGGGGTAAGCACGTCATTGTGGAATTTGGCTCCCAGTCGAATTTGCTGTCTTATATGTTGGCAACTAACGTGATTGCTCGCCGCATTCACGCCATCTATGTCCAAAAGGCGGAACGGTTTTTGCAAACCAAAAATCCTAGCGATCGCCCCCAACAGCTGATGATTACCATTGAAGAAGCACATCGCTTTCTCGACCCAGCGACGGCGCGCCAAACGATTTTTGGTACCATTGCCCGCGAGATGCGCAAATACTTCGTCACGTTATTGGTGGTCGATCAGCGCCCCTCTGGTATTGATAACGAAGTGATGTCGCAAATCGGTACCCGCATCACGGCCTTGCTGAATGATGAGAAAGATATCGACGCGATTTTTACGGGCGTTTCCGGAGCCCAAAGCCTGCGATCGGTCCTGGCAAAGCTGGATTCCAAACAACAGGCATTAATCCTGGGCCACGCAACGCCGATGCCGGTAGTCGTGCGCACCCGCGCCTATGACGCTCAGTTTTATCAGGAAGTTGGTGCCACCGCCTGGGAAGATATGCCGGATGAATCTCTTTTCCGAGCCTCAGAAGCGGCCAAGGCAGATCTCGGTTTTTAACCGCGACTGAGCACAGACCATCAGAGATCGCCACATATCACATCAGCGCATCACCCCCTACGGTGTACCCCTTCGAGAATGGGGCTTAAACCAGGTTGTGCCTAAGTCTGAAAAGCTTGATTTGAGTGAGAATCCGGAGTAAAAGTCCGGTCACCTTAGGGTAGACTGTTAAGGTTTGTATATCAGACTCTTAATAAAGATTTTGAGCTGCCCATCGATTTCATCAGTGCAACGTCGGAATGTGCAACACATCGTTGCTGTCTTGCGGCGTCAACAACATAGGGAAGGGGTGGTTTGGATCAGCGCTCTAACGCAGTCTGATATTTATGCGAGGCTATGAATGACTGCTACCTTACCGTCTTCTGCCGGAGCCTTCTCCCCGGCAGCTAACGCTTCTCAGCTACATGAGCTGAAGCTAAGCGACGTTATTCAGACAATTCCCAAATCTTGTTTCGAAAAGGACTGGCGTAAAGCCTGGTTTTCAGTCCTTGTCACACTCCTGAGTGTTGCTGCAGGCATCGGTGCAATTGCAATCGTACCTTGGTATTTACTTCCTTTTGCCTGGTTCTTTGCCGGCACTGCGGCGACTGGACTATTTGTAGTCGGTCATGATTGTGGTCATCGCTCCTTTGCGAAGCGCCGCTGGGTGAATAATTGGGTCGGCCACATTATGATGATGCCGCTCATCTATCCGTTTCATTGCTGGCGGATTCTGCATGATCATCACCACGTTCATACGAATAAGCTGCATGTCGATAACGCCTGGGAGCCTTGGACGGTGGAAGCCTTTCAAGCGGCACCTCAGTGGTTGCAAAAGGGATATCGCCTCCTCAGAGGCAGTTTTTGGTGGGTGGGCTCAATTGCACATTGGGCCGTTCTGCACTTTAGGGTCAGCAACTTTGCCGAGCGCGATCGCCGAGCGGTAAAAACTTCAATCGCAGTCGTGCTAGCCTTTGCCGCAGTCTTTTTTCCTACGATGTACTTCACACTCGGGCTGTGGGGCATTGTGAAATTCTGGCTCATGCCCTGGCTGGGGTATCACTTTTGGATGAGCACTTTTACGATTGTGCATCACACGATTCCTGAGATTCAGTTTCGTCCAGTTGCTCAATGGTCCGCAGTTCCTGCTCAACTCGCTGGCACTGTCCATTGCACGTATCCCAAGTGGGTTGAGGTGCTCTGTCACGACATCAATGTGCATGTTCCTCACCACTTATCCGTGGGTATTCCCTCTTACAATTTGCGCCGCGCTCATCAGAGCCTGATGAGCAACTGGGGTGAGCACATCCACATTCGTCAGTTTTCTTGGCAACTCATGGCTCAGATTACGCGCCAATGTCACTTATATGACGAAGTGAATGCTTATCGCTCCTTTCAGAGCTTGCGATAGGCTCACCCAGTATTTTCCATGCCGATAGTGTTGAGAGCATGAATCGCTAGCTCAACACTAGTTGGTTGATCTTGTCTTGCTAAGCCTATGGGTTTAGCGGTTCACACCTTATCCTTCGATTGGCCTTCATCTGTGCAATTACAATCTCCTCCTTCTTCCGAACCACCCTCGTCAGTGAGTCGTCTTGCAGCGACCCCTAGTGAGCTGCCGTTTACGCTGAAAGATCTGCGTGCAGCGATTCCGGATTATTGTTTTGCGCCTTCTCTACCGCGATCGCTGGCTTATTTCTTTTTGGATATTGGCATTATTGCTGGCTTATTCTTTGCCGCCACTGCCATCCAAGCGTGGTGGCTGTGGCCCATTTATTGGTTCGCCCAAGGCACTATGTTCTGGGCGTTATTTGTCGTTGGTCACGATTGCGGTCACGGCTCTTTTTCTAAATACAAGTGGGTCAATAATCTAGTCGGTCACCTCAGCCATACGCCTATTTTGGTCCCCTTTCATGGTTGGCGGATCAGCCATCGTACCCACCACGCCAACACAGGAAACCTGGACACCGATGAAAGCTGGTATCCCGTCAGTGAAACGAAGTACAACGAGATGACCTGGCCCGAAAAACTGGTTCGCTTTTACGCACCGTTGATTGCATATCCGGTCTACTTATTTCGGCGATCGCCCAGTCGCCCCGGTGGTTCTCATTTCCTGCCTGACAGTCCCCTGTTTAAGCCCAGCGAAAAGTGGGACGTTCTGACCAGCACGATTTGGTTGTTGGGAATGCTGGCGTTGCTAGTTGCAATTGGCAGCCAAATTGGTTGGCTGGCGTTAGGGGCCTATTACGGAGTGCCTTATGTGATTTTCGTAATGTGGCTCGATTTAGTCACTTACCTGCACCATACCGAAGCTGATATTCCTTGGTATCCCGACGAAGACTGGTTTTTCCTAAAGGGGGCTTTGTCCACCATTGACCGTGACTATGGGATTTTAAATCCAATTCATCACGACATTGGCACCCATGTAGCTCACCACATCTTTTTGAGCATTCCTCACTATCATCTGCAAACGGCGACTGAAGCAATTAAGCCAGTCTTGGGCAGCTATTATCGCAAATCGACTACGCCTATCTGGAAAAGCTTTTGGCGTTCTTATCGCACCTGCCATTTTGTGGCTGATCAGGGCTCGCCGGTGTACTATCAGCGCGCTCGACAAAAATAGTGCAGCGTGTAAGTGCCTGCAGAAGAAGAGGATGTAATTCGCCAGAGTGATGGATCCGAGCACTTATGTCGAGTTTATTCAGGCGGCTGTCGCCAGGATAGCGATCAATTCTGGTTAGGAAGTTGCCTGAAAATAGCATCCACAATCGTTGGGGCTTGGCATTGCCCAACCCTTTCAGGTCCTGCGCTGGTCTGGGAAGGTTATTTCAGTGCATGGCCCCTTGATTGAGTGAAGAGTGATGGGTCTTATTTGGGAACGGTTTCGAACTAGGCCATGCACATCATCAAGCTTACTGCCGAGGGGATAATTTCCTCGGCGGTAAGTCGTTTGGGGTACCGTTCAGCAGAGCACGTCAGCGTTTTACCAGCAGTGCCGATGATAAAAATACAGTTAGATGTAACTTCTGGACTGCTTAGATCGATTCTTTTGAGCACTGATAGGTCAGTCTCTATCAATCGACACCCTAGCTCAACCCATCAAATTTGCTCGAGTCAGGCACAGCGTTGACTAAATCAGACTTACTGCCTCGACCCCGCTTTTCTAAAGCTAGACTGAAATGAGTTCGGTCCGCTTCCCAGTAATATTTTATGTTGCGGGGTCTTGACTTTAGAGGTGTATTATTGGGAGCAGGATTGACAGTATCATATGCTAGACGCAAGGACTATATAGCTATGCAACAGTTGGATATCACTCCTGCACTCGATTACCAGTCTGAGAGCTACAAAGACGCTTACAGCCGGATCAATGCGATCGTAATTGAGGGTGAGCAAGAGGCATTCGACAACTACTGTAAGTTGGCAGAACTCATCCCCGACGCTAAGGATGATCTCTTGCGTTTGGCTAAGATGGAAAAGCGCCACATGAAAGGCTTTCAGGCATGCGGCAGGAATTTGTCCGTGACTGCCGATATGGCGTTCGCGCAAGCTTTTTTTGAGCAACTGCACACGAATTTTAAGCAAGCCTGGGACGAAGGCAAGATCGTGACTTGTTTATTAATTCAGTCACTGATCATCGAAACTTTTGCAATTTCGGCTTACAACATCTATATTCCCGTTGCCGATGATTTTGCCCGCAAAATTACTGAGGGCGTCGTTAAGGACGAGTATATGCACCTCAATTTTGGAGAGGAGTGGCTCAAAGCTAACTTCGAAGCTTCCAAAGCTGAGCTAGAAGAAGCCAATCGCCAAAATCTGCCGATTGTTTGGGCCATGCTTAATCAAGTTGCGGATGATGCGAATGTCTTAGGGATGGAAAAAGAAGCCCTCGTTGAGGATTTCATGATTACCTACGGTGAAGCGCTTGGTAACATTGGCTTTTCGAGCCGTGAAGTCATGAAGTTGTCGGCGCAAGGGCTGGCAACTGTTTAAGTTTCGTTTATGCCTAGACGAAAGTGATAATCGTATGAAAGCCACCGTCATGAGTTGGCTTTCACGGGTAAAGATGCGATCGCGCCTTAATCTCAAGGTCGCGATCGCATTTTTTACAAATATTCTTCAACATCGCAGGTGGAGCGGTTTTCTCCCGGTGAACATGCGCTTGAGCTTGGCTACGCCCCGAGACTCATATGCTGAATGGCGGTGAAGTTGCTGATGCAGTCGTTCTAATGGGCGCTGAGTAAAGTCCGCACTTTCCGATCGCATGATGGACTTTGGTAAGTAAAAAATGCTGTATGGTGAGAAAATCTTTGGCTATCGCCTCATTCTTTATTCCCTCACAGGTGGCACGCAGGATTACCGATGTTTGGTCTTATTGGACACTTAACTAGTCTCGATCACGCTCAAGCAGTCGCACGGGACCTGGGTTATCCCGAATATGCTGATCAAGGGCTCGATTTTTGGTGTAGCGCACCGCCACAGATTGTTGACGACATCAAAGTCACTAGCGCTACAGGGCAGGTAATTGAAGGGCGTTACGTCGAATCCTGTTTTCTCCCTGAGATGCTGGCCGCTCGCCGCATCAAAACAGCGGCTCGTAAAGTGGTCAATGCGATGGCTCATGCTCAGAAAAACGGCATTGACATCACGGCTTTAGGAGGATTTTCATCGATTATCTTTGAAAATTTTAATTTGAGTCAGATGCGGCAGGTGCGCAATGTCTCGTTGGAATTTGAGCGTTTTACGACGGGCAACACTCACACGGCTTACATCATTTGTCGGCAAGTTGAGGCCGCTGCCGCAAAGTTGGATATCAATCTTTCCACCGCCACTGTTGCGGTGTGTGGGGCTACGGGTGATATCGGCAGTGCCGTTTGTCGTTGGCTTACCGCTCGCACGGACATTCAAGAGTTGTTGTTAGTGGCGCGGAACCGAGAGCGTTTGCAAAACCTGCAAACAGAGCTGGGTCGAGGCACGGTTGCCGATAGCCTGGAGCAGGCTGTGGCCCAGGCCGACATTGTGGTTTGGGTCGCGAGTATGCCTAAGGGGGTCAATATTGACCCGTCTATTCTCAAACGACCTTGCCTCATGATTGATGGCGGTTATCCCAAAAATTTGGATACTCACTTTAACGCCGAAGGTGTCTATGTCTTGAAAGGGGGCATTGTCGAACATTCCCTGGATATTGACTGGCGCATTATGACCATTGTGAATATGGATGTGCCAGCGCGGCAGTTATTTGCGTGTTTTGCCGAGTCCATGTTGCTGGAGTTTGAAAAGTGGTACACGAACTTTTCATGGGGCCGCAACCAAATCACCCTGGAAAAAATGGACATGATTGGTCAATCTTCGGTACGTCACGGCTTCCGCCCGTTGCTTCAGCTCAATTCTCCGTCTCTTGTTTCGGGAGGGTCTTGACTACGGCTAGGGAAAACCCATGATATGCCCTGACAGCCCTGTGCAAGCTTTCGCTGTCATAGCTTGCTGATGGCTCATCAGTGCTTGAGTTATGGGAGTGTTTGTCTAGTCGTGTGGCGGATAGACGACGAACTGGGCGATCGCAGTCTGTGAATCCCTCAAGAGAGAAAAACAGGAGCCGCTATGCTTACTGAAAGAGGTTTCCTGATTTGATCAGCCTGAATTGCATTTAGCTGCCATTAGCTTGCCGTGACTCTGAAACCGATTTAGTTGAAATTATGCCGACGACCCAACGCAAAACCATTCTGTTAGATTTTGAAAAGCCGCTGGTGGAGCTGGAAGAGCGCATTGACCAGATTCGTAATTTGGCAGAAGACAATGAAGTCGATGTTTCCGCACAACTGCGGCAGTTAGAGACCCGTGCGGACCAACTGCGGCAAGAAATTTTCGCGAGTTTGACCCCAGCGCAACGGCTGCAGGTCGCTCGCCATCCTCGCCGTCCGAGCACGTTGGATTATATTCAAGCGATTAGCGACGAGTGGATTGAGCTGCATGGCGATCGCGGTTCCGGCAAAGATGACCCTGCTTTGGTGGGAGGCATTGCCCGGTTCGAGGGGCGTCCGGTCGTTATGTTGGGCAATCAAAAGGGTCGCGACACCAAGGATAATGTGGCGCGGAATTTTGGCATGGCCTCGCCAGGTGGCTATCGCAAAGCCATGCGGTTGATGCAACATGCCAATCGCTTTAACATGCCAATTTTTACGTTCATTGACACTCCCGGGGCTTTTCCTGGTTACGAAGCTGAAGAGTTGGGGCAAGGCGAGGCGATCGCTTATAACCTGCGTGAAATGTTTGCGCTCGATGTCCCCATTATCTGCACTGTCATTGGTGAAGGGGGCTCGGGTGGAGCGTTAGGCATCGGCGTTGGCGATCGCCTCATGATGTTGGAACACTCGGTCTACACCGTAGCGAGTCCAGAAGCTTGTGCGGCTATTTTGTGGAAAGATGCGGGCCGCGCCGCCGAAGCTGCCGAAGCCCTCAAAATCACTGCGTTGGATTTGATGAATCTCGGTATTCTCGATGTGCTGCTGCCAGAGCCATTGGGCGGAGCCCACGCTGACCCAGTGAAAGCTACAGAAATCTTGCGTGAAGCGCTCCGAGATAACCTGGAATCGTTGTTGGTATTATCTCCAGCAGAACGCCGGGAACTGCGCTACCAAAAATTCCGGCAAGTGGGCGTCTTTGCCGAAACTGCTCACGCAAATGTCGTTTAACGTCTTGGCTAAACTGCGCTTGAAGGTGTCAACTAACCATGGGGAACGGCTTCAACAAGCGCGTGGCTCATGGCTGGAGCTCTACGAGAGTGGTCTAGCGGGTGAGACAAAAGACTTTCGGTTTCGCGCCGATGTCCTGATATGATCAGCGATGGCCAGATGAGAATCAACACAAACTGGGTTTACATTTGTTAATATTGTTTTACGGCCAGTTCTGGCATTGGGACTGCTGCTGCTCGACGTGAATCTTAGCTGGCGGCAAAGCTCGAATGTTGAGCATTTGGTCAGCCTCATCGTAAGTATTTTTGACATCAGGTTTATGACTTCTGAAAGCCAACAGCGGGCGCTGATTACCGGTGCAAGCAGTGGAATTGGTCGCGCAACTGCGATCGCTTTTGCCAAAGCTGGCATTGATCTCGCCCTAGTCGCGCGCAAGCCCGACAAGCTACATGTTTTGCAGCAAGAGTTGGCTGACCTACCGGTTGAAGTCAAATCTTACAGCATCGACCTCAGCCAGATCGACACTTTGGCAGCCAAATTAGCTGACTTGCTAAAAGATTTTGGCGACGTCAACATCCTTGTTAACAACGCGGGCATGGGCTATACCGGCGGTCTGGCTGACATGCCTCTGACTGACTGGCAAACCTTGTTCAACCTCAACCTGACGAGCGTTTTGCTCACCATGCAGGCGGTCGTGCCCGTCATGAGAGCCCAGCGTCAGGGAACCATTATGAATGTGGCTTCCATTGCCGCCCATAATGCGTTTCCCACTTGGGGGGCTTACAGCGCCAGCAAAGCTGGGTTAATTACACTTGGCCGCGTTTTGGGAGCTGAGGAAAGCGAACATGGCATTCGCGTCATGACAGTATCGCCCGGAGCGGTTAACACCCCGCTTTGGGACACCGAGACAGTGCAGTCTGATTTTGAGCGTTCACAAATGCTGACTCCAGCGATTGTGGCTCAGAGTATCCTTCACGCTGTCCAATTGCCTCATTCCGCGGTAATCGACGAAATTACGTTGATGCCCAGCGGAGGTGCCCTTTGATCGGTCAGTTGTTCACGGTCAATCGGCAAAATTTCAACTGCTTGGAGAATTAATTACCAATCCACTATGACTACCGTGTCTTCTAACACCAACAATGGTGCCAATTTGTCGAGTTCCACCGCAGACCTCGACCTGCGTCAAAACGGCATGACAGCTATTCGGCCTGACCGCAACACAGCTTATGGTGAAAGCACCACAGCCAAGCCTGTTTCTGACGAAAGCCAACTGGCGATGATGGATGCCGTGCGTACCATGCTATTGTCGCTGGGCGAAGATCCTGAGCGTGAAGGTTTACTGAAAACTCCGAAGCGTGTTGCCGAAGCCATGCGCTTTTTAACTAGTGGCTACAGCCAGTCGCTGGATGACTTGGTGAATAACGCCATTTTTGACGAAGGTCATAACGAAATGGTGTTGGTGCGCGATATCAACTTATTCAGCCTGTGTGAGCACCATATGTTGCCCTTTATGGGGCGTGCCCACGTAGCTTACATTCCTAAGCAGCGTGTGGTGGGTCTCAGCAAGCTGGCTCGCATCGTTGAGATGTATTCTCGTCGTCTGCAGGTACAAGAGCGCTTAACTCGCCAGGTGGCTGAAGCTATTCAAGAAGTGCTCGATCCGCAAGGTGTGGCTGTGGTGGTTGAAGCCAGCCACATGTGTATGTCGATGCGGGGTGTGCAAAAGCCCGGCTCTTGGACGGTGACTAGCGCGATGATTGGTTGCTTCCAGGAAGATTCCAAAACTCGTGAAGAGTTTTTGAGTTTAGTCCGTCATCAGCCGTCGTTGTTCTAAGCGGCAGTCTTGGGGCGGTCGCGATAACTTCTTTCAATGAGAGCGATCGCCTTACAGTTCAACGAGTATGTCTCATCTGTACCGGAATTGCCTCAATGGCATTCCGGTTTTTGAGTACTTGGAGTTCGTTACGGTGCTGGCAGCGCTGGCAACTGTTGGAGCCGGGTAAATAGCTGCTGGGTTTTTTGCAGACATTTATTGCCAGGATTCAGCTCTACCCCGCTGGACAGATCGATGCCATCGGGATGTGTGAGTTGCAGCGCTTCGGCAATGTTGTCGGGATTGATGCCCCCGGCCAAAATCCAGGGTTGTGCCGGACGAAAGGTTTGGAGCGATCGCCAATCTAGCGTTTCTCCCGTCCCCCCTTGCAGATGGGGATGATAGGCATCCAGCAGCAAGGCATCGACAACATCCTCGTAAGGGCGGATGGCGGCTAAATCTGTGTCATTACGAATGCGAAAGGCCTTGATCAATTTCACGTGCGGCAAGCATTGGCGGAGCTGCTGGCAGTAGGTGGGCGATTCTTGACCGTGGAGTTGCAAGGTGGTGAGTTGTCCGGTCATTGCCACTATTTGCAGGTCATCTAACGAGGCATCCACAAATACCCCAACTCGCTCGACCTGGTCATAGCCAGCGGCTAACAGGGCCTCACTGATGGCTTGTATTTGCAGTGGCGTCACATAGCGCGGTGACTTGGGGGCACTGATGAAACCGATTGCACTGGCCCCTTGGCGGGCGATCTCCACCGCTTGGCCTGGCACCGTTAAGCCACAAATCTTTACCCAAAGAGAAGAATCTACACAGGCCATCATTCTCCTGTTAACTCTGTTAAACATTCTGCTGATCTCGATTCTACGGGTCTTTATGATCCAAAAGACCAATCATCCTGTCTGTTGGAGGCTGAATCCTTGATTCCTGCTACTTTTTCGCTGTTGGCACAAGCTGCACCCACTACCCCCGCTTGGTCTTTTCAGACTGCCATCATCATGATTACGTGCAATTTATTTGTGATCGCGATCGGCCGCTACGCGATTCAAAAACCGGGGGCTGGTCCGGCGCTGCCTTTTAGCTTGCCAGGATTATTTGAAGGGTTTGGTGTGCCCGAACTGCTAGCGACGGCCAGTTTTGGTCATATTTTGGGGGCGGGCATGATTTTGGGCTTAGGCAACGCTGGACTCTTGTAACTGCCTAAGGTGTGGCCCGGTTGTCGTGATGCGCCATTGGCGGATATCTCGCCGAGACAGCCGGGTCGTCGTCACCAGTCTGCGGTCAGCCTCCCGTTAAAATACATAAGCAAGAACTTCCCGAAAGACTTTGAGCTTGGCAGGTTTGTTCTCTTTATTGTTCACGCTCGGCTAATACTATGCAATCTGGATGGCGCGTCGGCTCCATTTTAGGAATTCCTCTTTACCTCGATACTTCGTGGTTCATCATCGTGTTGCTGGTCACGTTTGTGTACGGCAGCAATCCGACTTGGCAGCAAAGCTGGGGTGATGTCGCCTGGATTGTGGGCCTCAGCATGGCGCTGTTGCTCTTTGGCTCCGTCTTACTTCACGAGTTGGGCCACAGCCTAGTGGCAAAATCTCAAGGCATCAAAGTCAACTCCATTACGCTGTTTCTATTTGGCGGCATTGCGGCGATTGACCAAGAATCAAAAACGCCAGGGCAAGCTTTTCAAGTAGCGATCGCAGGACCGGCGGTGAGCTTGGGATTATACATGTTGCTGACGCTCAGCGTTAATCTCTTGGCGTTGCCGACCCCTGTCGCGGTGCTCTTTGCCAATGTGGCGCAAATTAATCTGGTTTTGACGGTTTTTAATCTGATTCCTGGGCTGCCGTTGGATGGTGGTCAAGTGCTCAAAGCAGCAGTTTGGAAAGCCACCAATAGCCGCATCAAAGGGGTGCGGTGGGCTGCCAGAACTGGTCAGGTCTTGGGATGGACGGCGGTTGGCGGTGGCTTGCTGGCCTATTTAGCTCAGCCTAGTCTCGACCTGATTTGGATTGTGCTGATTGGGGGATTTGCGATCCGCAATGCGTCGAACTATGGACGGGTCGCTGATTTGCAAGAGACGTTATCAGAGTTGACGGCAGCTGATGCGATGGCCCGCGATTTTCGTGTGCTGGATGCCAATTTGTCGCTGCGAGAATTTGCGGATGAATACCTTTTGCAGTCAACGCAGGCGCCGGTCTATTTAGCGGCGTCAGATGGGCGGTACCGAGGGCTCGTCAAAATTGAGGATGTGCGCGATGTCGAGCGTAGCCAGTGGGAACAGCAAACGTTGATGGACATCGCCCGACCGCTGACGACCGTGACCAATGTTCGCGAAACGACCTCTCTGGCAGAAGTCATCATGCTGTTAGAGCAGCAAGGCCTATCGCGGCTGTTAGTGTTGACGCCGGCGGATGCAGTGGCAGGAGTCATTGATCGGGGCGAGATTGTGCGGGCTTTAGGCAAAAAAATGAATCTCACCATCTCGGACACCGTGATCCAGCGCATCAAAGACGAGGGGGAATATCCGCCGGGGTTGAAGCTGCCAGCGCTGGCGAAGAGTTTGCAGGAATAGCAAATTTGGGCGATCGCTCAGCAATGGTGGCCAGTTCCTGATCACTCAATGGTTTTGAGCTGAAGTCGACTTGCAGCCGTTGAGTCAATTCTTGTTGAATAGCCCCTTGTAACTGCTTAACGAACTCATCGTCAGGCTTGCTTGGAATTGCTGTGGGCGGTTCAGGCTCAGCTGCTGAGAGGCAACCAAAGACCTGTTTGGCTAGGTCGAACTGGGGCCACAGGCGCATGGAGCCATGCTGCAAAACATAGCGATCGCGGCGTAACTGAGCGCTGCCAATGAGTTTGTATCCCTCAGAGGTGACTAAGTCTGCCTGGGTCGCCAGTGCAAAGCAGTTCGCTTGGTGGCGATAGCCGCTACCGGCAGTACCGTAATGCAGAGTTACGCCAAACTGTCGCCACGCGGCAATCAAGGCGTCGCAAATGAGTTGATAGGCGGTTTGGCGGCTTCCAACCAGCGGCATTGCGATCGCGTAGGTCAAATCGCCCTGATGTAATACGGCTCGCCCCCCGGTGGGACGCCGCACCAGTTCTATCGGCTGTTTTTGCCAGGTTAAATTGCTCCAATGCTCTGGCCATTGCCGCTGATGATAGCCGAGAGAAATTGTGATCGCAGACCAGCGATAAAATCGCAGTATAGGAGCTCGGTCCTCGGTCACAATCTGATCGAGCATCCAGCTATCAAGGGCCATTTGAGCGGCGCCAGTATTCAACTGCGTGGGGATATAGCGGCCTGTTAGCCTCATGAGTTGAGGATGATCACAACTGGTACTAACCGTTGCAGCATCGCCATCTTAAGCGCCATATTCGGCCTGTAGTGCTTCATCGTTATCGTCGGCAATGGTCGCCACAATCGTCATCAAGCGAGAAATTTCGCCCGGTGAAATGTCTGCTAGTGGGCGACTGGCCAGAACCACAACTTGGGAACCGAGAATGCCAAAGCAAGATTCAAAGGTCTCACCACAATTCATCTCTAGAATGTGGCGCATAAGACCGGGCTCATCTTTGGCGGGCAGGGCAAGCACGGGGGACCACACAGTCAAGATATCTTCGTCACTATTGCCTGTGAGCTGAACGAAAACCTCAACACTGCCGTACTGAAATTTCCACAGAATGCCTTGGTCGCTGTGGCTAACCATGGCGCTGTCATATTGCTCAAGACTGCTAATCACGGTCTCGATGACTTCTACATGGTTGGCGGTGGCGGGGGATTCGTCATCCTCCGGCAAGGTCGTCAAAGTTTCCAGGCCAAGCGGTGTCGCTGTCATTGTCAATGTTGTCTCTACACTGCTGCTCCAAATCTAACCGCTGTTCGTCTCAGCGCAAAGAGATTGGGGGGAATTTCTTAATTTATGCCGACCCCGTGAAAATCTAAGTCGTGTCAACGGGGGGGAATCCTGCCGAGATCATCAAACAGCTTGGACTGCCCTAAAAATCGCGATCGCGTCCAGTCTCGCCAAGCCGGTTTGTCGCTAAGGGGGATGAGCTCGCTCAGCAAACTGCTGCTAGCTGAGAATCACGGGTGAGGCAATTCGCCTCACCCGTCTGGCATTCCTAGAATGGAATGTCGTCGTAATCAACATCTGCCGCTGCGTCTTGGGTCACGGCTGGGGCCGCGGCTGGGGTGACCGGCGTGGGGTTTGCGGTGGCGGCTGGTGTCGCCGTGCCCAGGTTGGGCATCGGCGCGGGCTGACCAATCGCGGTGCTGCCCAAGTCGGTTAAACGATATACTCGCTGCGCCGTCATCTCCGCTCGTTTTTCCTTAAAGCCTTCAGGACGATCAACGGTGTTCATCGATAAGCGACCTTCCAGCAGAACGCGATCGCCCATCTGATAGCGCTCTTGCATTTCTTGAGCGAGATTGCCCCACCCAATGACTTTGAGCTGCTGCGCCGGATCATCATCACGTAAGCCGGGAAAAGCCACCGTCATTTCGGCGATCGCGGTTTGATTATCCTGGGTATAGCGCAACTGAGGGGCCTCAATAATCTCAGCCATCAGTAAACATTGGTTCATGATGCCGTCTCCTGAGGAATTTGGTGAATCCCTTGTTCTTGGTCGATAAACGCTAACACCTTCTGGCGGTATTCATTGAGCTTTTCATCAACCCATTCCCGATCTTCGCTGTTGGCGTAAATGTGTACCAGGGGTTCCCCGGCATCGGGCAGCACCAAAATCCAACCGTCACTGTCTGGATCCAAAACTTTAACGCCATCGACCAACTCGAGTTGGTCAGCAGGGTGCGTCTCTACCATGTAACGCATCAATGCCCCCTTCGATGTCCACGGACAACGCAGGGTCTGAGTGCGGTGAGAAATGCGCGGCAATTCGGCCCAGATTTGGCCCAGAGTATGCTCTTGAATGGTCAACATCTCGATGATTTTGGCAATGCAGAACATGGCGTCAAAACCCGGATGCATCTGCGGGAAGATAAAGCCCATGTCGCTGCTGCCGCCCAGCACGACGTTCTCATTTTCCTGGCAAGCTTCCATCAGTGCCGTGGGATTGACCTTAGTACGGATGACTTTGCCGTCATGACGGCGGGCAATATGCTCGATCGCTCCGGTGGCGTGCACTGGCACCACTACCGTCCCGCGAGGGTTAGCCGTTAACACCATATGAGTGACCAAGGCGGTCAGCGCTTCGCCACGAATGGGGGTGCCAACCTCGTCTACCAGGACAAACTGTTCGCCGTGAGCTGATACCTGTACGCCAAAGGTCGCTTGCAAGGCTTGTACGACTTGACCCAGCTGGCCCAGCATGGCTTCCCGCTCGACTGAGCCAGGGGCGACTTGGCTCAAGCTGGCGTTTAAGACAACTGCGTCACAGTCAAACTTGGCTAGCAGACGCGGTAGCACTGCCCCCGAGACCGCATAGGCGTAGTCAATCACGACTTTAGAATTGCTGTTGCGCACGGCCTCGACGTTCAGCTTTTCTTCAAAGGCGGTGCTGTAAGCTTCGATGACACGGCTGGGGTAGGTGACTGTCCCAATTTCTTGGATGGGCGATCGCCGCAAATCTTCTTTGAAATAAGCGCCCTCGATTTTCTTTTCCTTGCTCTTGGGAATATCGATGCCGTTTTCGTCGAAGAATTCAATGAGGATATGATCCGGCCGATCCGGATGGATGCGAACGTGAATGCCCCCAATAACTCCCAAGGTTGGCATCACAGCTCGGGCTAGCGGAATGGCTGTCGCTTCCAAGTTCTGAATGTTGATACCGACTGACATGAGCCCTGAAATCAGCGATCGCGACACCATGCGAGAAATGCTGCGCTGGTCACGTGACACCGTGACATGAGAGCCAGATGGCAGGGTCGAGCCGTACGCCGCTCCCAGCTTGACGGCAAATTCAGGAGTGATGTCGATATTGGCTAACCCAGATACCCCGCGTTGACCAAAGAGATTACGTTGCGCCATATTGCCCCAAATCAGATTGATATTTAAAGTTGCTCCAGATTCGATTTGCTTGTTTGGCCAAACCCTCACCTTAGGACTGATTTGTGCCTCTTCGCCCACGTTGGTCAAGGCGCCAATGACGGCCGCCTCGAGCACCTGAGCCCGGCGATCAACCCGCGTACCGCGCGAAATGACACAAGCCTGCAAGAAAGCCTCTTCGCCCACAATGGCTCCATTCCAGACCACAGCTCGCTCGAGATGGGCGTCATTACCGATAGTGACGTTGTCACCGATGATAGTGCCTGGCTTGAGCTTGGCCCGCGCACCGATGCGGCAGTTGTCGCCAATGATCAGCGGCGGGTGTAGCTCAGCCGTCGGGTCAATTTCAGTGTCCTTGCCAATGCGAATGCCGGGAGACGTTTCAGGATAGTAATCGAGATCAACTTCTACCTTGTTGTAGAGGGCGTCGTACTGTGCCTCCCGATAAGCATCGAGGTGGCCGACATCACACCAATAGCCCTCGGCGACATAGCCAAACATTGGCTCGCCCTTGTCTAGCAACAAGGGAAAGAGATCTTTGGAAAAGTCAGTTTCTTGGTTGGCAGGCAGATAATCAAGAACTTCTGGCTCCAAAATATAGGTGCCCGTGTTGACCGTGTCGGAGAAAATTTCACTCGTTGACGGTTTTTCGAGGAAGCGCTTAATACGATTTTCATCGTCCGTGATGACCACCCCAAACTCAACTGGGTTGGG